>NZ_JBLZPK010000059.1:123607-184913 GCF_049199905.1 Shinella sp. M27 | reverse complement strand
CCGCGTCGCATTCCACAGGGAACGAATGGACGATCAGCACTCCACCACATTGACGGCGAGGCCGCCGGTGGAGGTTTCCTTGTACTTCTCGTTCATGTCGACGCCGGTCTGACGCATGGTCTCGATGCAGGCGTCGAGCGGCACGAAATGCTGGCCGTCGCCCTTGAGGGAAAGCGAGGCCGCCGTGACCGCCTTGACGGCGCCCAGCGCATTGCGCTCGATGCACGGCACCTGCACGAGGCCGGCAATCGGGTCGCAGGTCATGCCGAGATGGTGCTCCAGCGCGATTTCTGCGGCATTCTCCACCTGCTCGGGCGAACCGCCCATGACGGCGGCAAGGCCGGCGGCGGCCATGGCGGAGGCGGAGCCTACCTCGCCCTGACAGCCCACTTCGGCGCCTGATATCGAGGCATTGTGCTTGATGATGCCGCCGACGGCCGCAGCGGTCAGCAGGTAATCGCGAATGCCGTCCTGGTCGGCGTCCTCGTGGAAATGCAGGTAGTAGCGGATCGTGGCGGGCACGACGCCGGCCGCGCCATTGGTCGGCGAGGTCACGACGCGGCCGCCGGCGGCGTTCTCCTCGTTGACGGCCATGGCGTAGACGGAGAGCCAGTCATTGGCGAGCAGCGGGTTCGCCTTGTTGGAGCGCCACTCCTCCTGCAGCTTGTCGTGGATGGAGCGGGCGCGGCGGCGCACCTTCAGGCCACCGGGCATGATGCCCTCGTTCTTCAGGCCACGATCGATGCAGCTCTTCATGGCGCCCCAGATTCGGTCGAGGCCGGCATCCAGCTCCTCGCGCGACATGGTCGCTTCCTCGTTGGCGCGCTTCATCTGGGCAATCGTCATGCCCGAACGTTGCGCCATTTCGAGCATCTGCTTGGCCGATGAGAAGGGGAACGGCACCTTCGTGCCGCCGGGCTTCGCTTTGCTGGCGCGCATCTGCTCGAGTTCCGTATCCGTGACGACGAAGCCGCCGCCGACGGAATAGTAGATACGCTTCAAGAGGAGGCGGTCGTCGCGGTCATAGGCGGAGAATGTCATGCCGTTGGCGTGGCCGGGCAGCGGATTCTTCTTGTCGAAGATCAGGTCGGTCTTCGGCTGGAAGGTGTAACCGGGATGGCCCGGCGGCGTGATGCGGCCGGTGCGCTCGACCTCGCCCACGATCGCATCCATCTGGTCAGGGTCGACCGCGTCAGGCCGCTCGCCCATCAGGCCGAGAATGACGGCGCGGTCGGAGCCATGGCCGACGCCGGTATAGGCGAGCGAGCCATGCAGGCTCATGCGGATACCCGCGACATGGGCGTTCGACGGGCGCGGCCAGTCGTCGGAGAGGATCAGGTCGAGAAAGCGGTTCGCCGCCGACATCGGCCCCATCGTATGGGAGCTCGACGGCCCGATACCGATCTTGAAGACATCAAAAACCGAAAGGAACATTCCCTGACTTCTCCTCGCCGCAGCCGGCTCATGCTTTGACCGTTGAAGCTACGTTATCACGCGGCGCGCTCTTGGCGATCTCCCGACATCGGGTTTTACCAGTGCGACATGCCGAAAACAAAAACAGCGCGTCTCGATGAAGAGCGCGCTGCTTATGTAGGGATTTAGGCCTGATGTTTTCAGATGCCGCCGAAGAGATAGGCGATAACCAGAACGGCGCCAAAACCGAGGACTGCACGGGCGGTAACGCCCCAGCAGGATTTCTGAACGGTGCTTTCCATGATTTCCCCGAATGGAAGTGTCGTGCGAGCCGCCGATATCAGCGCCGCATAGGGCTCTGTTTAATGAAGAATTTATGAAACCGCAATCGCGAAAAATGGCGAAACCAAGGCGGCATCGGCATAGGAGCCCCGCGCTCAACGCATGACCTGTCGCAGAATCAGACAGTTGCGCGCGCCGGATACTCTCTTGCGAACGGCGAGCGCCGCCCTCGTTTTGCCTCAGGTCTGAACCGCGCGCGAACACGGTCGCTCCGCGGCTTGCAAAATGCCGAATCCGTGGCACAAGACATTTCATGAACATCCCGGACCTTATCGCACTCGCTATCTTCCTCGCCCTGTGGATGGGGTATTCCTGGATTACGGACCGGGCAAAACTGTTCGACCGGGTGAGCCTCACGCGCGCCATGAGTTCGCAGCGCGCGGTGTGGATCCGCAACGCCATGCACCGCGACCTGCGCATGATCGATACACAGATCATGGCCGGCCTGCAGAACGGCACGGCTTTCTTCGCGTCAACCTCGCTTCTGGCGCTCGGCAGCTGCTTTGCGCTACTCGGGGCGACGGAGCAGGTCTTCGCGATCTTCAGCGACCTGCCCTATTTCTTCCATGGCAGCCGCGCCGGCTTCGAGATGAAGGTCGGCGGCCTTGCCATCATCTTCGGCTATGCCTTCTTCAAGTTCGGCTGGTCCTATCGGCTGTTCAACTATTGCACCATCCTGCTCGGCGCCATGCCGATGAGCGGCGACATTCACAAGGATCCCGCCGGCGCGGATCTCGCCGCCGACAAAGTGATCCGCATGAACATCCTGGCCGCAAAACACTTCAACAAGGGTCTTCGGGCCATCTTCCTGTCGATCGGTTATCTCGGCTGGTTCGTCAGCCCGTTCCTGTTCATCGCCACGACCATCGGCATCATCATCGTGCTCGTGCGCCGTCAGTTCTATTCGGAAGCACGCCTCGCCGTGCTCGAAAACCTCGACTGACCTCTCCCAACGATCCGTTCCAACCGGCCACCTTTCGGCCATCCGCCCGGCGCAAGCTTGGCGTGACACTTTTCTATGGACCAAAGCAATGCGGCGACCTCGAACCATGACGACCACGGTGATTGACGGCAATGAGGCAGCAGACGGCGGGCAAACGCGCCGACTTGCCCGTATCCCGCTGATCGACCAGCTGCGCGGCGTCGCCCTGATCGCCATGGCGATCTACCATTTCACCTGGGACCTCGGCTTCTTCGGCTATATCGAGCCGGAAACCGCCACGACCGGCGGCTGGCGCATCTTTGCCCGCGTGATTGCCGGCAGCTTCCTCTTCCTCGTCGGCTTCAGTCTCGTGCTCGGGCAGCGGAAAGGGTTTCACGCAAGGCCCTTCTTCATCCGGCTTGGGAAGATCGGCGGTGCGGCTCTCATCATCACCATCGCCACCTGGTTCGCCTTCCGCGAGACATTCATCTTCTTCGGCATCCTGCACGCCATTGCAGCAGCAAGCGTCCTCGGGCTCCTCTTCCTGCGCCTGCCCGTCATCGTCACACTGGTCGCCGCCGCGGCAGCGGTCGCAGCACCACTCTATCTGCGGGCACCGCTCTTCGATCATCCGGCACTCTGGTGGGTCGGGCTCTCGGTCAACATCCCGCGCTCGAACGACTACGTGCCGCTCTTGCCATGGATCGCGCCGGTGCTTCTGGGCATCGTGTTCGCCAAGCTTTTCGCCGCAAGCACGCTTCCCGAACGGCTCGCCGGCTTTGGCGGCCTGACAAACGTCCGGTGGAAAACCCTGCTGGAGGCCGCGGGGCGCCACAGTCTCGCCATCTATCTTATCCACCAGCCCGTGCTGATCGCACTGGTCTATGGCTTCTCGCTGGTCATGCCGGCGCCCGCTCCCGACCCGGCCGTCGGCTATGTCAAAAGCTGCATGCGCGCCTGCGAACCAGAACGCGGCGCCGGATTCTGCCAGAGCTTTTGCGGCTGCACGCTGAACGGATTGCAGGACCAGAACCTTTTCGCCGACCTCAACCGCGGCGCGATCGATGTGACGACGGACGAGCGGATCGGCGCGATCTCCTCGCAGTGCACGACGGAATCCGAGACGAAGACCGACCTCAAGGAGTAGGGATCATGAACGCCTATCGCATGAAGCCACTCGCCTTCCCCTGGCCGCCGCTGATCTACGGCGCGGCACTCGCGGTCGCCTTCCTGCTCCAGGCCTATTTCCCGCTCGCGGTATCGGAGACCGACAGCCTGATCGCTACCGTCGCCGGCAGCGCGCTGATCCTCACGGCAATCGTGCTGGACGTCTGGGCGATGCGCACGCTTCTGGATTGCCACACGACCATCCTGCCGAACCGCTGTTCCACCCATCTGGTCACCTCCGGCCCCTACCGGCTTACCCGCAACCCGATCTATCTCGGCTATACGCTGGCGACGGCCGGCATCGGCCTCGTGATGCTCAATCCCTGGTGCCTGGTGACGGCAATCGTCGCGTCCGGCCTCACCAGCATCGTCGCCATCAAGCGGGAAGAACTGCATCTCCTCTCGCGCTTCGGCATCGATTTCGAACGCTATTGCAACGGCACGACCCGCTGGATCTGAAGACGACGATGGCGCCGGATGTTTTCATCCCGCGCCACACGATACATTCAAAACCCGGATTGCTCAGGTGCCGACGCCGATTTCGGCGAGGCGGGTGAGGCAGGCCTCCTCGACATTGTCGAGCTCGGTCAGCGTCTCTTCGATATCCCTCCGCTTCTGGCGAAGTTCCTCGCGCTTCTCGCTGACCTTCGTCATCAGCATTTCTAGCTGCCCCACCTCGCCCGGCGGGTCCTTGTAGACGCGGATGATGTCGCGGATCTCGGCAATGGTGAAGCCGATACGCCGGCCGCGCAGGATTTCCAGGATCAGGCGACGGTCTGCCGGTCGGAAAAGGCGTGTGCGGCCGCGGCGCTCGGGATTGATGAGCCCCTCATCCTCGTAGAAGCGCAAGGTGCGGGTGGAAACGCCGAATTCGCGCGTCAGCTCGGTTATGGTATAAAACTTGTCCACGCCTGCTCCGATCATTTCTGAGCGGGCATTTTATTGACTTTTACGTATAAGTCAATTTTTCACGTCAGTGGATCGCAAACCACCATGTGGCGAGGCCAAGAAAGGCAAAAAATCCAACGATATCCGTCACTGCCGTGACGAAGACGCTGGAGGAGACCGCAGGGTCGGCGCCGGCCTTGTCGAGCAGCATGGGAATCATAATACCGGCAAGAGCCGCCGCGCACATATTGATCAGCATGGCCGCCGCGATGACGCCGCCGATATTGATGTCCTGAAACCACAAGCCGGCCACCGCACCAATCATCAGGCCGAAAGCGATGCCATGCAACAGGCCGACACCCGCCTCGCGGCGCACGACGCGCCAGGCGTTGTGAATGTCGAGGTCGCGCGTCGCAAGTGCACGCACCGTCACCGTCATGGTCTGCGAGCCGGCATTGCCCCCCATGCCCGCCACCGCCGGCATCAGGATGGCGAGCGCCACGATCTGCTCGATCGTTCCCTCGAACAGCGAGATGACCGAAGCGGAGATGAACGCCGTCAGCAGGTTGACGAGCAGCCAGGGCGCACGCGAACGAGAGGTGGTAAGGACGGTGTCCGAAAGCTCTTCGTCGCCGACGCCGCCGAGGCGCATCAAGTCCTCCTCGGCTTCCTCCTGAATGACGTCGACCACGTCGTCGATGGTCAGCACGCCGACCAAGCGGCCGTTCTCGTCAACGACGGCGGCGGAGAGAAGATCGTACTGCTCGAAGAGCTGGGCCGCCTCTTCCTGGTCCATGTCGGCCGGGATCGGGTGGTTGGTCTCGCGCATGACCGTTTCGATCTTCGTGCCGCGCGCCGTGCGCAGGATGCGGTCGAGATCGACGACGCCAAGCAGGCGGAAGGTCGGATCGATGACGAAGATCTGCGAAAAGCTCTCCGGCAGGTCGGCGTCCTCGCGCAGATAGTCGATCGTCTGGCCGATCGTCCAGAACGGCGGCACGGCGACGAATTCCGTCTGCATGCGGCGGCCGGCGGTGCTTTCCGGATAATCCAGCGAGCGGCGCAGGCGGATCCGTTCGGTGAACGGCAGCTTGGAAAGGATTTCCTCCTGATCTTCCTGATCGAGGTCTTCCAGAATGTAGACGGCGTCGTCCGAATCCATCTCGCCGAGCGCTGCGGCGATCTGTTCGTTCGGCATGTGATCGACGATGTCGAGGCGGATGGCCTCGTCGACCTCGGTCAGCGCCGCAAGGTCGAAATCCGCGCCGAGCAGCGAGACGAGCTGGCGGCGCTGGTCAGCCTGGATCGCCTCCAGAAGGTCGCCCATTTCCGATTCGTGCAGCCGCGCGACGTGGCGGCGCAGGAACAGAAGATCGCGGTCGGCGATCGCCGCGCCGACATGCATGAGGAAATCCGAACGGATCGAGCCGTCCTCGGCATAGATATCCTCACCGTCGAAGGTACTGTGTTCTACGGTGTTGCCCTGCTGCTCGATGCGGTCGTCGTCGCCGGTGTTGTCCATCGGGCCGCTCCTTGCGTCGGTATCGTCCCGCAGGGCCATGTCGGCGGCGCGGAGATGACAGGGATTTCAGTGCAGGGTTCCTCGCAGGCGCCCTAAAACGGACGTCTCACGCCCATCGTGCTAGCTCAAAGTGCCCGCCCGGTCCATGGCCGAAAGCGGCAAAAGCCGACGTCGCGAAAATTTTTCGCAAGCTGTTGCAATAGCATGCAAATCGAAGGTTTTGCGGCGCACGAAACAGGCCCGGCATTTTCCCACCGCCGCAAACAGGCTAGGAAGGGGAAAAAACCGACAACCGGAGAAACCATGGCCCTCCTGCCCATCGTGCGCTATCCCGACCTGCGCCTGCGCCAACCCTGCAAAGCGATCGAGACCTTTGATGCGCGGCTGGCGGGCCTCGCGGACGATCTCGCGGCGACGATGCGCGCCGCCCCCGGCATCGGCATCACCGCAGCGCATGTCGGCATTCTCGAGCGGCTGACGGTGATCGAACTCGACGGTCCCGGCTCGCTCAGGATCTATGTGAACCCCGTCATAGAGTGGTTCTCGCCGGAGATGCAGCGCCACACGGAGGGCAGTGTCTCGATGCCCGGCGTCACCGACGAGGTGGAGCGCCCTGCCCGCATCCGCCTTCGCTATCAGGACCTTTCCGGCGCGCCGCAGGCGGAGGACGCGGACGGCCTGCTTGCCGTCTGCCTGCAGCACGAAATCGACCAGCTCGACGGCATTTTCTGGATCGACCGGCTTTCGCGCCTGAAGCGCGAGCGCATCGTCAAGAAATACGGCAAGACCAGAGGCTGATTCGCACAAGCCTTTCTTAACACAGCGGAATCGCCGCGAAAAAATCTCCGTGAAGCCGGAACAAACAGACTCGTCCCGCATTTTTGAGCGCGAATGCAAGGGACGATACCGATGAAAATCATTTCCTGGGACAAGACTTTGGGCATCCTGCTGCCGGGCTCCGCACGCCCGCGCTTCGTGCGTGACGTAGCCGGCGCCATGCACCTGCTCGCCGAATTGTGGCCGGTCACCTACGGCCGCGCCTATCAGCGGGCGCTGGCCTTCTGCGCCCGTGCGCTGGAGGGCCGGATGAGTGCTACCCGCGCCCGGCTCGCCTTCATCGCGGCGGCGAGGGAGGCACGCGTAGAGGTCGTGTCTTGAAACATACGAAAGTGCAGAAACAAAAAGACCCGCCTTTTGGCGGGTCTTTTTTGGTGCGGTCGAGAAGACTCGAACTTCCACGGGTTGCCCCACAGCGACCTCAACGCTGCGCGTCTACCAATTCCGCCACGACCGCATCGTGGTAGGCGTTGCCTTGCGGCGACGGAGGTGCATGTAGCAAAAGCATTTGGGGGGTGCAAGGCCGTGCGACAAGAAAAGTGACGGAAAGCGAAACAATTTCAACAGCCCCTTCACGAACGCCCTGAAACCCCTGAAATCCTTGCATGATCGCGCCTATATCTGGCACAAGAAATCCGAAAGGACGGCCATCATGCAGCGTCAGGACATCTCCACATCCCTTCTTGCGATCGACGGCTCGCCCCCGGTGCGCTGGCGCATCGCGCAGGACCTCGTTTCCTATGACGAGGCCGTCGAAACCATGGAAAAGGAGGCCGCGGCGATCGCCAATGGCGAGGCCGACGAACTGGTCTGGCTGGTGGAACATCCGCCGCTTTATACGGCCGGCACGAGTGCGGATTCCGCCGACCTCGTGGCGCCGGATCGCTTCCCTGTGTTTTCCACAGGCCGCGGCGGCGAATACACCTATCACGGCCCCGGCCAGCGGGTCGTCTATGTCATGCTGGACCTGAAACGCCGCCGGCAGGACGTGCGCGCCTTCGTGGCGGCCCTCGAAGCCGTGGTGATCGACGCGCTCGATTCCATGAATGTGCGCGGCGAGCGGCGCGAGGACCGCGTCGGTGTGTGGGTCCGCCGGCCGGAACGGCCGCCGCTGCCGGACGGCTCACCGGCCGAGGACAAGATCGCGGCGATCGGCATCCGCCTGCGCCGCTGGGTGAGCTTTCACGGCTTCTCGCTGAACGTCGATCCGGATCTCGAGCATTTTTCCGGCATCGTGCCCTGCGGCATCCGCGGCTACGGCGTGACCAGCCTCGTCGATCTCGGCCTGCCCGTCATGATGAGCGATGTGGACATACGCATCCGCGATTCGTTCGAACGCGTGTTCGGCCCGACGGTTTCCGATGTCGACTGTCAGCCCAGAAGCCTGTCGCAGGCATAGACGATCGCATAGCCGTGCAGCACCAGCGCGGAATAGAGGCCAAACCCGGCCAGCAGACGTTGCGGCGGGGTCATCGGATCGAGCGCCATGCGAGGCTTGACGCCACCAGCGCCGAGAAGACTGAGCACGGTGAAGACGGCGAGGCCGGCAACCAGCATGCGCACCGGCAGGCCGACGCGCCAGCCGATCCAGAGGATTACCAGCGTCACCAGGAAACTCGCCATCAGCAGGCTGGTGCGTGTTGAAAAGACCTGCCGCAGCACCTGACCACCGTCGAATCGATGCATGGGCAACAGGTTCAGCAGGTTGAAGGCGCCGAGAATGAGCAAGAAGACCAGAAGGCCGCGCCCCATCACGCCGCCGTCATAAAGCGCAATCAGCGGCGGCACGAGGAAGGCCGACATGCCCGCCCCCATCAGCGCGCAGACCGCGACCTCGAAATGGGAGTTGTAGGGCCTGCCGCCCACGGCGATACCGCCGAGCAGCGGCACGAAAATCATGCGCACCCGCCCGTGGCCGAAGGCGCGGTAAGCGGCCATATGGCCGAGCTCGTGCAGGACGATGACGACCGTCAGCATGGTGGATAGCAGCAGCCCCTGGGTGCTGAGCCCGAAGAACGGCCAGAGCAGCAGCGTGGACAGCACAGCAAGACCCGCCTGGGTCCATCCGCTTTCGAGGACGCCACTCATGTCGCCCTTGCCCGTCGCCAGCCACTGGTCGAGCGCCTTCATTTCCCGGCGCAGCTGGATATAGCGGAAAAGCAGAAAGGCGACGCCGCGATAGCGGTCGGTCTGTTCGACGGTCAGCGCCGTGCCGCCCGGCACAGGACGCAGGAATCGTCGCTCGACATAGTTTTTCCAGAAAGAGGCATCGAGCGCGCTGTCGTCGACCACCCGCGTCTCGCAGGCCAGGTCGTCCGCATCCTGTGCCTCATGAACCTCCAGCGTGCGCGTGATCGGGACGCCGTGACGATCCGGATGGGAGAGCGTCTGCCGAACGCGAGCGGCGGAGAGCCGTTCGCTGGAGACGACGGAGGGATGCCAGTTGGCGTCCGCACCAAGCGGGCTGATAAGGGCGGCGATACGGCTCGGCGGGGCTTTGAAGACGCGGGTCAGATGCAGTGTGCGGCGGCCAACGGGTGCAGCAATCAAGAGCCAGATCAGGCCGAGATTGATCGCCACAAGCAGGAACATCGAAAGCGATGTCGACATGTCGTCCTCCCCGGTCTTCATGACAGGAAGCACAAGGTTACCGGCAAGATACTAACAAATATTAAGAATCGCGCTTCAAGCGGGATCGTCAGTCGAAGGCGGCCGTTGCCGTCAGCTTGCGGGCCTTGTGTTCGCGCCAGATGATGAAGAGGCCGGAGGCGACGATGATGGCGATGCCGAGCCATTTCGATGGCGTCGGAAAATCGCCGAAGATCGCGTAGCCGAGCACGGTCGCCGAGATGATCTCGAAATACTGGAATGGGGCAAGCAGCGAGAGCGGCGCCATGCGGAAGGCGCGCACCACGAGCATATGCGCATAGCCGGAAAGCGCCCCAAGGATGACCAGGAGCAAAAGCGTGAAGAGCGACGGCGGCAGCGAGGGCGCGAAATCGGCAATGCCGGCCGTGTTTCCGAAAAAGAGCGCAGCCCCCATCAGGATCGTCCCGCCGAACCCGGCGATGGTCTGCATGGTCAGCGGTGAGTCGGCCTCACCTATGGCGCGGTTCATGAAGAGATAGATGGAATAGAGGAAGGCGCAGGCGACCGGCAGCAGCGCCGTCCAGCCGAAGAGAATGAAGCTCGGCTGGATAACGATCAGCGCGCCGCCGAAACCGACCATGATGGCAAGCCAGCGCCTCCAACCGACCTTGTCGCCGAGGAAAGCAGCGGACATCGCGGTGAGGATGAACGGCTCGACGAAATAGATCGCGAAGACGTCGGCAAGCGGCATGTATTTGACAGCCGCGAAAAACAGCAGGCTCGCCGCGCCGTGGATCGCGCCGCGCAGCAGGTTCATCCATGGCCGCTTCGGCCGCAGCATGGCGCTGCCCCCGGCGGTGAAGATCAGCGGAACCGTGCAGAGGACCTGGAAGAAGAAGCGGTAGAACGTCACCTGTCCCGGCGACATGCCGACGAAATTCGCCATGTATTTGGCGATAGCATCCATGCAGGGCAGAAGCAGCATGGCGACGGCCATCAGCACGACGCCCTGCATCGTGTTTCCACTGGTGCTGTCGGTGGCGCTGGCCGTGGCATTCATCGGACTTCTCCTTCGTTCGCCCCCTGCATAGTCCTTTTGCGCCGGCTGGCAATGCCGGAAATCTGTCCTGTGCGGGCGGCGCGGCACGGCGCATTTGAGGTAGCACCGGCCACCGGCTTGCCTGTAGACTGGCGACAAGAAGAAATGGAGGCCGCGATGACCTTTCCCGGCGAGAGCAACACCATCCCCTTCCCCTCGGGCCGCGCCGACGGCGATACGCTCGGCGGGCGCATCTGGCGCGCCCGCGATGCGCTGGGTCTCGACCTTGCCGGCCTCGCCTCCCGGCTCGGGCTTCCCGAAGAGACCGTCAGCGGCTGGGAACGGGACCATGCCGAGCCGGATACCAAGGCTCTGTTCATGCTGGCCGGCGTGCTGTCGGTGTCGCCCTCCTGGCTGATCGCCGGCATCGGCGAGGCACCCGCCGATCCATCCGGCGACGAGTATCTGCACCCGCTGCTGCGGCAGCTGCGCGAGATCCATCAGTTGCACGACCAGACGGGCAAGGCGATAGCCGCGCTCGAAGCCGAGGTCGCGAAATTGATCAAAACAGATCAGGGCTGATTTTTTCCGCTTCACGCACTTGAGGCGCCGGACCGGCTCTGCAATGGTCCGGCCAACACAGAATCCGTATAGGGAGACGAAAATGGACGTACGCGCCGCCGTTGCCGTTCAGGCCGGAAAACCGCTTGAAATCATGACCGTACAGCTCGAAGGCCCGCGCGCCGGCGAAGTGCTGGTCGAAGTGAAGGCGACGGGCATCTGCCACACCGACGACTTCACGCTCTCGGGCGCCGACCCGGAAGGCCTGTTCCCGGCCATCCTCGGCCATGAGGGTGCCGGCATCGTCGTCGATGTCGGTCCGGGCGTCACCTCCGTCAAGAAAGGCGACCACGTCATTCCGCTCTACACGCCGGAATGCCGCGAATGTTATTCCTGCACCAGCCGCAAGACCAATCTCTGCACCTCGATCCGCGCCACCCAGGGCCAGGGCCTGATGCCCGACGGCACCTCGCGCTTCTCGATAGGCAAGGACAAGATCCACCACTATATGGGCTGCTCGACCTTCTCGAACTTCACCGTTCTGCCGGAGATCGCGCTCGCCAAGATCAATCCGGACGCGCCCTTCGACAAGGTCTGCTACATCGGCTGCGGTGTCACGACCGGCATCGGCGCCGTGATCAACACGGCCAAGGTCGAGATCGGCTCGACGGCGATCGTCTTCGGCCTCGGCGGCATCGGCCTCAACGTGCTGCAGGGCCTGCGCCTTGCAGGTGCGGACATGATCATCGGCGTCGATATCAACCCCGACCGCAAGGCCTGGGGCGAGAAGTTCGGTATGACGCATTTCGTCAATCCGAAGGAGGTCGGCGACGACATCGTGCCCTATCTCGTCAACATGACGAAGCGGGGCGGCGACCTGATCGGCGGCGCGGACTACACGTTCGACTGCACGGGCAACACCAAGGTGATGCGTCAGGCGCTGGAAAGCTCGCATCGCGGCTGGGGCAAATCGGTCATCATCGGCGTTGCCGGCGCGGGCCAGGAGATCTCGACGCGTCCGTTCCAGCTCGTCACCGGCCGCAACTGGATGGGCACCGCCTTCGGCGGCGCGCGCGGCCGCACGGATGTTCCCAAGATCGTCGACTGGTACATGGACGGCAAGATCCAGATCGACCCGATGATCACGCATACGATGCCGCTCGAGGACATCAACAAGGGCTTCGAGCTCATGCACAAGGGTGAATCGATCCGCGGCGTGGTCATCTATTGAGCACGCAGACGCCCTACAGCATCGATGTGCGGAGGATGGAAACGTTCTCCGCCATCGAGCTTTATGCATTGCTGACATTGCGTGTTTCGGTCTTTGTGGTCGAGCAGGCCTGCGCCTATCCGGAGCTGGACGGCAAGGATGTCGACGCGCTCCACCTGCGGCTTTTGATCGACGGCGATACCGCCGCCTATGCGCGGCTGCTGCCGCCGGAAAATGGCGCGGCACCGCGCATCGGCCGCGTGCTCGTCGCGCCCGGCCACCGCGGCAAGGGACTGGGAGAAACGATCATGCGCGAAGCCATCCGCGCTTGCGAAAACCATTTTCCGGGTATGGCGATCGAACTTTCGGCCCAGAGCTATCTGGAGCGCTTCTACAAGGCGCTCGGCTTCACGCCGATTTCCGAGGAATATGTCGAGGACGGCATTCCACATATCGACATGGTGCGGCCTGTCGAGAACAATCGAGCGTCGGCTTGAATGCCAACGCGCCAGCTGCCGCACGACATCCGGGATATGTTCTTGCCAGCCGAAAAGATCTAGACATCCTTTGGAACGCGGAGAGGACTATTCCTGATACTTCGATGACTGACACGCCACCAACCATCTATGTCGATGCTGACGCCTGCCCGGTGAAGCCGGAAATCCTGAAGGTCGGCGAACGCCATGGCCTGCCGGTGACGTTCGTCGCCAATTCGGGCCTTCGGCCCTCGCGCGACCCGATGGTGAAGAACGTCATCGTCTCCGGCGCCTTCGACGCGGCCGACAATTGGATCGCCGACAACATCCTCGAGGGCGATATCGCCATAACGGCCGATGTACCGCTTGCCGTGCGCTGCGTTGCCAAGGGTGCGCATGTGACCGGGCCGACAGGCCGGCTGTTCGACCAGGCGAATATCGGCATGGCGAGTGCCATGCGCGATCTCGGCGCGCATCTGCGCGAAACCGGCGAAAGCAAGGGCTACAATGCCGCCTTCTCGCCGCGTGACCGCTCCGCCTTCCTCGAAACGCTCGACCGGCTCTGCCGCCGGGCAAAAAGCGCGCGGGCGGGCGCATGACGGTCGCGCCGGAACGCAAGGCCTATGGCCGACATGTGCCTTTCTACGCTGGGATTGGTACGGCCGCACTCCTTGGCGTTGCAGCCCTCTGGCTGAAGCCGGATTTCGCCATCGAGATCGGGGCCATCGCCTTCTTTCTCATCTATCTCGTGCTGATGGCGATACGCCTGCCGCACCTGACGGCCACCTATCTCGAGCACTATGCGACGGATTCCGACGAACCGGTCGCGATCATCTTCGCCGTCACCTTCCTCGCAGTCGCCGTCGCGACAGGTTCGCTATTCGTCGTGCTGAATGAAGTCTCCGCCTCAGGCATCGAATTCGTGCTCGCCGTTGCCTCGGTGGCCCTCGGCTGGTTCACCATTCACACTATGGCGGCGCTGCACTATGCGCATCTCTACTGGCGCCCTGGCAGCACGGAGGAAAGCGACGACGTCGGTCGCAGCCTCGATTTTCCCGGCAAGGCGCCGCCCGGCGCCTATGATTTTCTCTATTTCGCCTTTGTGATCGGCATGACGGCGCAGACCTCCGACGTCGCGATCACCTCCACGGCGATGCGCAAGGTCAATCTGCTGCATGCCGTGGTTTCTTTCTTCTTCAACACGGTGCTGGTCGCCGCCGCGGTTAACGTGGCGGTGTCGCTCGCATCCTGAAAACAATCGGAGTTTTTGATGAAAGTGCTTTCCCAGAACACCGCCTTCGGCGGCATGCAGGGTGTGTTCGCCCATGATTCCGAAGCCTGCAAGACCGAGATGACCTTCGCCGTCTTCGTGCCGCCGCAGGCGATCAAGGAGCCGCGTCCCGTGCTCTGGTATCTCTCCGGCCTCACCTGCACCCATGCCAACGTGATGGAAAAGGGCGAGTACCGCCGCATGGCCGCTGAGCTCGGCCTGATCGTGGTCTGCCCCGACACCAGCCCGCGCGGCAACGACGTGCCGGATGAGCTGACCAACTGGCAGATGGGCAAGGGCGCCGGCTTCTACCTCGACGCCACGCAAGCGCCCTGGGCGGAAAACTACCAGATGTACAGCTACGTTACCGAGGAGCTGCCGAACTACCTGCGCCAGCATTTCCGCATGGATATGGACCGTCAGGGCATTTTCGGCCATTCGATGGGCGGCCATGGCGCGATGACCATCGCGCTGAAGCACCCGGACCGTTTCAGGAGCTGCTCGGCCTTCGCACCGATCGTCGCGCCCTCCAGCGCCGACTGGTCGATGCCGGCCTTCGAAAAGTATCTCGGGGCCGACAAAGCGGCCTGGCGCGAATACGATGCCTGCGCGCTCGTCGCGGACGGTGCCCGCTTCCCGGAATTCCTGATCGACCAGGGCAAGGCCGACGGCTTCCTGGACAACGGCCTGCGCCCCTGGCTTTTCGAAGAGGCGATCAAGGACACGGACATCAAGCTGACGCTGCGCATGCACGAGCGGTACGATCATTCCTACTACTTCATATCGACCTTCATGGACGAGCACCTGAAGTGGCATGCCGAACGCCTCGGCGCGTAACTGCAATGCTATGGCGGGGGCGCATGGCTGACATGCCGCCCCTGCCCTTGCCCTTAAGTTCTCCCTGGGCAATAGTCGCACTTGGTAGACGGCTACCGCCGGGACAATCCCGGTCACGATCGCGGGGACGGCCTCGCTCCCTTGAAACGGAGTAGGCAAATGCCCTGGATCCTTCTTACCCTCGCAGGCATCTTCGAAATCGGCTGGGCCATCGGTTTGAAATATACCGACGGCTTCACCAAGCTGGTTCCCACCGTCCTCACCGCCGGCTCCATGGTGGTCAGCATCGTGCTTCTCGGTCTTGCCGTGAAAACGCTGCCCATGGGCACGGCCTATGCGATCTGGACCGGTATCGGCACGGTCGGCACGGTCATTCTCGGCATCGTGCTTTTCGCTGAACCGGTAACGGCGATGCGCATCGGCTGCATCGCGCTGATCGTCACCGGCATTTTGGGCCTGAAGTTCGTCGCCTAATTTCTACGGCTGTTGTCGAGGGCAAAAGCCCCCGGCCCGGCTGCCGCCAGGTAGAGAAAGACGAAGCAGAACAGGATCGCGGCGTCGCCGCGATTGTTGATCGGGAAAAAGCTCTGCGGCGCATGCGCCGTGAAATAGGCGACAGCCATGAAGCCGCAGAGCACGAAGGCCACCGGCCGCGTGAACAGCCCGATCAAAAGCAGGATCCCGCCGACCACTTCCAGCACGCCCGCAACACCGATGATATTCATCAGGTCGCCGAACGGCTGTTCGGCCGGCGGGAAATTGAAGAATTTCTGCATGCCGTGCTCGATGAAGAGCAGCGCGGACATGATGCGCAAGGCGGCGAGCGCCTGCGGCTGGTAGACGGACAAGCGATCGAACATGGCAGGCACTCCCTCCGTTTCACTTGGGAGAGAATGGTATCATGTTTCTTCCGGAGATTTTCCAGACATCGTCACTCACGATGCGCGGCGTCAATCGCAGCTGATCGTCTGGGTAACCACACACGGGGCGATCTTGCCGGTCGACCCTTCGGCGAGCGCACGCGAGCGCACAGTCAGGGCCGCCTCGGTCGGGATGACCAGCGGGCGGTTGTCCCTGCGCGTATGCGTCGTCACGCTCTGACGCCCCGCCGGCTTACGCTTGCCGCCAGCATATTTGCGGCCCTTGGCGGGACGCTTGCCCTCATTGAGCTTGCCGGCCGCGACCGGCGACAGGTGGTAGGCGATCGCCACGCGTTTGGCGATGGCATCGCCGAGCGCTGCATCACGGCCCTTGCTGGATGGCATGAAGCTGTTAACGGTCAGCGTATTGCGTGCGGAAACGCCACCCTTCGGATCGGAAAGCGTGATTGTGACTTTTGCCGAACTTGCGCCTGTCGCCGACTGTGTGACGCCCGTCACGCGCACGTCCATCGAGGCCCGGTCGAGCGCGACCGCACGGCGCGTCGCCTTGGCAGCGCGCTTCAGATAGGCATCGGTGCGCTTGAGAACCACTGAAGGCACGTTGCCATCACCGCTAACGACGACCTTGCGGATGTCGCGGACGGGAAAGCCCTCGGCACTAGCGTTGAGCGGCACGGAAAGAGCGAGACAGGCGGAAAGAACGGCGCGGAGAAGGAACTGCATGGTACTCGGTGCGGTGCGGGTCGGCTATGGCTGTTGGAACGATGCGCCAAAATGGAGCGGAAAGTTTAAGAAAGTCTGGTCAGCGCAGCATTTCGGACAGCACGGATGCGGCCACATCCAGCTCCTCGCGGCGCTTTTCGCGACGGTGGAACGCCTCCTCGTCGGTGCCCCAATGCTCGATCTGCCAGTCCTCATCGATATGGGCGAGCGACCAGGCCTTGTCGGCATCGATGATGCCTTCGGCGAAGGCCAGGCCCAGCAGCGCCGAGCCGGTCAGCGTCGTGACGGTGTGCACGCAGGCGAGCGCCAGCGGATCGCGCCAGGCAGAAAGCGCGGCGGCGTAGGCTTCGATGGCCGGGACCGGCTGCTCCTGATGCATCACGCCTTCTACTAGGATGAAGCGGATGCCCTTGGCGTCCGCCGCCCAGCGCAAGACCGGATCCCAGCCGTCGCGCTGGCGTGCGACGAGACCTTCAGGTGAATCCGCACGGTAGCAGAGCATGTCCGTGCCGGCGAAACGCACGATCTCGTCGAACACAGCATCCAGATTTTCCGCGACGCCATCGACAGCCGTGTTGACGAGGCGGGTCACAGGCATTTTCGCCGGATCGATTTCCTCCGCCTGCGCGTGCCACTCCGCCTTCAGGCGGTCGGCGATTGCTTGCGTCGCAACGGCCAAAGTCTTCTTGCCGGGCGTGCGCACCGGGCGGCCGTCGAGAAGGATGCGGAACCCCTCCTCCGCCGTGTCGGTCGAGACCTCTTTATAGAAACGCTTGGGCAGCGGCCGCTTCATCTGGATCTGCGCGCGGCGCACCGGATCGGGATCGCTCATCGCGTCGGAAAGGTCGCTCAGGATGTCACGCATCAAAAAGTCTCCAACCAGTCGATAAGGTCTGCGGGCGTGCGCAGGATGTGATCCGCGCCGGCCGCGACCAGTTCGGGCACGCTGGCGTAGCCCCAGGAAACGCCGATGGCTTTCGCCCCGGCCGCCTTCGCCATCTGCATATCGTAAATCGCATCGCCGATGACAACCGTGCGGGCCGCATCAATCCCGGCTTCGTTGCAGCATTCCGCCACCATGGCCGGGTGCGGCTTGGACGGGCAGTCGTCCGCCGTGCGCGAGACGAAGAAGGTCTTGTCGAAACCGTGCGCCGCGCGGATGAGGTCGAGGCCGCGGCGCGACTTGCCCGTGACGGCGCCGATCAGCAGGTCGTCCCGGCGCTCCAGCTGCGCCATCATCTCGGCGATGCCGGGAAACAGCGGCTCCTGGAAGCCGGGCTCGGCGCGCACGCCGGTATAGGTCGCCTTATAATGCGCCGTCATCGCCAGCGCCTCGTCGTCGACATGCGGCTTGCCCTGCATGCGGGCAATGGCGATGTCGAGCGTCAGGCCGATAATCGCCTTGGTCTCGGAAATATCCGGTCTTGCATGGCCGAAATCGACGAAAGTGCGGGCCATGACCTCATGGATCAGCCGCGCACTGTCGACCAGCGTGCCGTCGCAATCGAAAAGCGCAAGCCGCATCAGTCTTCCTCGTCCGCCGCGGTCTGGTCGAAGCCGAAGAGGTTCCAGGTCTGCACCATATGCGGCGGCAGCGGCGCGGTGACGCGCAGGCGCCCGCCATTGGGGTGCGGAATATCGATGCGACGGGCATGGAGATGCAGGCGGTTCTGCACGCCGCCCGGAAAGGCCCAGTTGAGGTCGGCCTCGAAATATTTCGGATCGCCGATAATCGGATGACCGATATGCGCGGCGTGCACGCGAAGCTGATGCGTGCGGCCGGTATAGGGCTCCATCTCCAGCCACGCATAGTTCTGTGCGGCCTGCTCGATGATCCGGTAGAAGGAAACCGCATGGTCGGCGCCGTCCTCGCCGTGCTTGGCGATGCGCATGCGGTCTCCATCCGGCGTCTGTTCCTTGACGAGCCAGGTCGAAATCTTGTCCTCGCGCTTCTTCGGCACGCCCATCACCAGCGACCAATAGGTCTTCTTGGTATCGCGCTCGCGGAAGGCGGCGGTCAGCTTCTGCGCGGCGCCACGCGTGCGGGCGATGACGAGCACGCCCGACGTGTCGCGGTCGAGCCGGTGCACGAGGCGCGGCTTCTCGCCCTTCGGGCTGGTCCAGGCCTCGAGCATCTGGTCGATGTGGCGGTTGACGCCCGAACCGCCCTGCACGGCGATGCCGGCCGGCTTGTTGAGCACGATGACCTTCTCGTCCTCATGCAGCAGCATACGGGAGAGCAGTTCGTGATCGGAGGAATGTTTCAGCTCGCGGCCGGCGATCGGCCCGGCCTTCTTGGCATCGACCTCCATCGGGGGGATGCGGATCATCTGGCCCGGCTGCACGCGGGTGTCGCTCTTGACGCGACCGCCATCGATGCGCACCTGGCCGGAGCGCAGCAATTTCTGGAGCGGGCCGAAGCCGAGGCCCGGATAATGGACCTTGAACCACCGGTCGAGGCGCATGCCCGCCTCGTCGCTCTCAACCTGCTTGTGTTCGATGCCTGCCATGTCAGCCTTCTTTCGTTGCGCCGTGCTTTAGCGCAAGAAAGGCCGAAGGGGAACAGCTTTAGAACGCGCGGAAGGTCAGCGTGGTCAGGGAACGCACGATGCCGGGGATGGAGGCGACGTGGTCGTTGATGAACTTGCCGATATCCTCCTCGCTGTCGACATAGACCTTGAGGAGCAGGTCGTACTCGCCGCTGGTGGAATAAAGCTCCGAAATGAGTTCCGTAGCGTAAAGCGCATCCGCGACTTCATAGGTCTTACCCGGAGCGCATTGCAATTGAACGAAAATCGGCTTCATCGGTCCTCCCGCACCATTGGCGGCATTGTTTTCTTGTGATCGCAATCCCGGGCGCAAAACCGCTGCACACTTTTGCTGGGATTGCTTTTTACCGCCCGATTCCGGCGGTATTTCAGCTCTCTTATGACGGAATTTTCACGGCAAAGGCAAGGCCGACCGAAATTCGCACAGATCGTTAAAACTCGATGAAAATGCAACCGCCGCGTTTCACACACGCGAAAGGCGCAAATGATAAATTGCACGAACCTGAAGCAAACCCGTTGAACGCCATGACTCAGATCGTGACAGTTTCGCCCGCCACCGCCGCCTATGCCGCGCAGGGCATGAAGATGCAGACCCGCGCGAACACGCTGTTCGAGCAGCGCATCCACACCTGGAGCGAGGATGCGAAGATCCACGGCGATGCGCGCACCATCGCGGTGCTCAACGTCATCCAGCCGCCGGCGCTGGCGCTTGCCCTCATCACCGCACCCGGGATGACGCCGCAGGTGACCTTCGCGGAGGCGCAGCGTCTCTATGACGAAAACGGCACCCCCGTTCAGGAGGAAGCCGAACCCGCGTGATCCTCCCTTCCAAGGACTGCAGCCGTCCTCCAACCGACTAAGGCCCCTGATGGGGCCTTTTCTTTGCTTCTTTCCCACTACGACAAAAATGTGCTCGGCAGCGACGCCGCCTCTTGCCAAAACACCGGCAAGGCCGTTATCTGGAGCCAACCTCGCTGGGAGAAACCGGCCGCCTTGGGAAAGGCAGTGCCGGTGCCGAAGGAGCAACCGCCCCGGAAACTCTCAGGCAAAAGGACCAGCAAGGTGCCGTCAGAACTCTGGAGAGAAGCGCGAAAGCGCTCGCCGAAGGGATAACAATCTCAGGCGAAGGGACAGAGGGGGCTCAGGAGAACGGCGCAACTGCGCCTGATTGTGAGCCGGCGCCCTGCAACTGGGCGCCCAGGGACTGGAGGGCGCCTTTTGGACGGATCGTCTGAACTCAAGAAAACACCGCTTCACGCGCTGAACGTATCGCTCGGCGGCCGCATGGTGCCGTTTGCCGGCTACGAGATGCCGGTGCAATACACCGCCGGCGTGATGAAAGAACACCTGCACACCCGTGCCGCCGCCGGCCTGTTCGATGTCTCGCATATGGGCCAGGTCACCGTACGTGCCCGCTCCGGAGACAATGCCGATGCCGCCCGTGCCCTCGAAACGCTGGTGCCGGTCGATGTCGTCGGCCTCGGCGAAGGCCGCCAGCGCTATGCGCTGTTCACCAATGACGACGGTGGCATCCTCGACGACCTGATGATCGCCAACCGCGGCGATCATTTCTACGTCGTCGTCAACGCCGCCTGCAAGGATCAGGACTTCGCCCATATGCAGGCGAAGATCGGCGACGTCTGCGAGCTGACGCTGCACGACGACCGCGCGCTGGTCGCCCTTCAGGGGCCGCGGGCGGAATCGGTGCTGGCCGAACTCTGGGCCGATGTCTCCTCCATGCGCTTCATGGATGTGCGCGCCTGCGACCTGCACGACGCCGATTGCATCGTCTCGCGCTCCGGCTATACCGGCGAGGACGGGTTCGAGATCTCCATTCCGGCGGCGCTCGCCGAAACCGTCTGTCGCCGCCTGCTCGACCATCCTGACGTGCTGCCGATTGGCCTTGGCGCCCGCGATTCGCTGCGCCTCGAAGCGGGTCTCTGCCTCTACGGCAACGATATCGACACCGGCACGACGCCCGTGGAAGGCGCGCTCGAATGGGCCATCCAGAAGGTGCGCCGCAGAGGCGGCGAGCGTGAAGGCGGTTTCCCGGGTAGCGCCATCATCCTCGAACAGCTTGAAAACGGCGCTGACCGCCGTCGCATCGGCCTGCGGGCCGAAGGCCGTGCGCCCGTGCGATCAGGCGCGGTGCTCGCCACCGATCCCGAGGGCGAGGACGTCGTCGGCACAGTGACGTCGGGCGGCTTCGGCCCCAATGTCGATGGTCCCGTCGCCATGGGCTACGTGACCAAGGCCGCCGTCGCCCCCGGTACCCAGCTCTATGCCGGCGTGCGCGGCAAATTCCTGCCCGTCACCGTCACCGCCATGCCCTTCGTCAAGAACACCTTCAAGCGCTGAAACAAGCGCACCTGCCACCCACCCATCCCCAGAGAGGAACAAACATGCTGAAATTCACCGAAGAACACGAGTGGCTGAAGATCGAAGGCGGCGTCGCGACCGTCGGCATCACGGTCCATGCGGCCGAACAGCTCGGCGATCTCGTCTTCGTCGAACTGCCCGAGGTCGGCGCGACCTTCGAAAAGGGTGGCGATGCGGCCACCGTTGAAAGCGTGAAGGCGGCCTCCGATGTCTATTGCCCGCTCGACGGAGAAATCGTCGAAGTCAACGAGGCGATCACCGCCGATCCCTCCCTCGTCAACAGCGACCCGCAGGGTGCCGGCTGGTTCTTCAAGCTGAAGCTTGCCAATGTGGCCGATGCCGACGGCCTGATGGATGAAGCCGCCTACAAGGAGCTTGTCGGCTGATGTCTCTCCCCAAGGACTTTGCCTTTACCGATTACCAGCCCTACGACTTCGCCAACCGTCGCCATATCGGCCCCTCGCCAAAGGAGATGGAGGCGATGCTCAAGGTGATCGGTTATCCGAACCTCGACGCGCTGATTGACGACACCGTGCCCAAATCGATCCGACAGGAAAAGCCGCTGGAATGGGGCGCGCCGATGACCGAGCGCGAGGCGCTCGACAAGCTGCGCGAGACCGCCGGCCGCAACAAAAAGCTCGTTTCGCTGATCGGCCAGGGTTATTACGGCACGATCACGCCGCCGGTCATCCAGCGCACCATCCTGGAAAATCCCGCCTGGTACACGGCCTATACGCCCTATCAGCCGGAAATTTCTCAGGGCCGCCTCGAAGCGCTGCTGAACTACCAGACCATGGTCTGCGACCTGACGGGCCTTGATGTTGCCAATGCCTCGCTGCTCGATGAGGCGACCGCCGCCGCCGAAGCGATGGCCATGGCCGAGCGCGTCTCGAAGTCCAAGGCCAAGACCTTCTTCGTCGACGAGAACTGCCACCCACAGACCATCGCGCTGCTCAAGACCCGTTCGGAACCGCTCGGCTGGTGCATCGTCGTCGGCGATCCCTTCACCGATCTCGACCCGGTCGACGTGTTCGGCGCGATCTTCCAGTATCCCGGCACCTACGGCCATGTGCGCGATTTCACCGGCCTGATCGCCCGCCTGCACCAGACCGGCGCCATTGCCGTCATGGCGGCGGACCCGCTGGCGCTCGCCCTTCTCAAATCGCCCGGCGAGATGGACGCGGATATCGCCATCGGTTGCACCCAGCGTTTCGGCGTGCCGGTCGGCTATGGTGGGCCGCATGCCGCCTACATGGCCGTCAAGGACGCCTACAAGCGCTCCATGCCCGGCCGTCTCGTCGGCGTCTCCATCGATGCGCGCGGCAACCGCGCCTACCGCCTGTCGCTGCAGACCCGCGAGCAGCACATCCGCCGCGAAAAGGCGACGTCGAACATCTGCACCGCGCAGGTGCTGCTCGCCGTCATGGCCTCGATGTATGCCGTCTTCCACGGTCCACAGGGCTTGAAGGCCATTTCGCAGAGTGTGCACCAGAAGACCGTGCGTCTCGCCATGGGCCTTGAAAAGCTCGGCTACACCGTCGAGCCGGAGGTGTTCTTCGACACGATCACCGTTCACGTCGGCAAGCTGCAGGGCATCATCCTGAAGACGGCCGTCGCGGAAGAAGTCAATCTCCGCAAGATCGGCGACGACCGCATCGGCATCAGCCTCGACGAGCGTTCGCGCCCCGTCACGCTGGAAGCCGTCTGGCGGGCCTTCGGCGGCGATTTCGAGGTGGCGGAGTTCGAGCCGGGCTACCGGCTGCCGGAAGACCTGCTGCGCACCAGCGAATACCTGACGCATCCGATCTTCCACATGAACCGTGCGGAAAGCGAGATGACGCGCTACATCCGCCGTCTCTCCGACCGCGACCTCGCGCTCGACCGCTCGATGATCCCGCTCGGCTCCTGCACGATGAAGCTCAACGCCACGGCGGAAATGCTGCCGATCACCTGGCCGGAATTTTCGGAGATCCATCCCTTCGTTCCCGCCGACCAGGCGCAGGGCTACCGCTATCTCATCGAGGACCTGTCGCAGAAGCTCTGCGACATCACCGGCTATGACGCCCTCTCCATGCAGCCGAATTCCGGCGCGCAGGGCGAATATGCCGGCCTCCTGACGATCCGCGCCTATCATCTCGCCAATGGCGATACGCATCGCGACGTCTGCCTCATCCCGACCTCCGCGCATGGCACCAACCCGGCGTCGGCCCAGATGGTCGGCATGAAGGTCGTCGTCGTGAAGGTGTCTGACAACGGCGACATCGACATGGACGATTTCCGTGCAAAAGCAGTGCAGCATGCGGAAAACCTGTCCTGCTGCATGATCACCTATCCCTCCACGCACGGTGTCTTCGAAGAGAACGTGCGCGAGGTCTGCGAGATCGTGCACAAGCACGGCGGCCAGGTCTATATGGACGGCGCCAACATGAACGCCATGGTGGGCCTTGCCCGTCCGGGCGATATCGGCGGCGACGTCAGCCACCTCAACCTGCACAAGACCTTCTGCATCCCGCATGGGGGCGGCGGTCCCGGCATGGGCCCAATCGGCGTCAAGGCGCATCTTGCACCGTTCCTGCCGACAAACCCGACGACAGGCGAGGCCGGCGCAGTCTCGGCGGCTCCCTTCGGCTCGGCCTCCATCCTGCCGATCTCCTGGAGCTACTGCCTGATGATGGGGGGCGCGGGCCTGACGCAGGCGACCAAGGTGGCGATCCTCAACGCCAACTACATCGCCGCCCGTCTCAAGGGTGCCTATGACGTGCTCTACAAGTCCGCCAAGGGCCGCGTGGCGCATGAATGCATCATCGACACGCGCCCGCTGGTCGACAGCGCCGGCGTGACCGTCGACGACGTCGCCAAGCGCCTGATCGACAGCGGCTTCCACGCGCCGACCATGAGCTGGCCGGTTGCCGGCACGCTGATGATCGAGCCGACGGAATCGGAGACCAAGGCGGAAATCGACCGATTCTGCGATGCGATGCTGTCGATCCGCGAGGAAGCTCGCGCCATCGAGGAAGGCCGGATGGACCGGGTGAACAACCCGCTCAAGAACGCCCCGCACACGGTGGAAGACCTCGTCGGCGAATGGGATCGCCCCTATTCGCGCGAACAGGCCTGCTACCCGCCGGGTGCCTTCCGGGTGGACAAATACTGGTCGCCGGTCAACCGCGTCGACAATGTCTATGGTGACCGCAACCTCGTCTGCTCCTGCCCGCCGCTCGAGGACTATGCAGACGCCGCCGAGTAAACACGGCACACAAAACGATTGCCCCGGCCGATCCCATCGGCCGGGGCTTTTCATTTTCGGGCAGGGACTGGTTAGGGCGAAACGGCGACGTCCACCCAGAAGCGGGTGAAGCCCTCGGCGAAATCGCGGTAGCCGCTGAGCGTCGAGGGTTTCACCGCATAGGCATTGGCGCCGTTCTCATAGGCGCGGTTGACATCAGCCGTATTCGACGACGACGACAGCATGATGACCGGTGTTACCGCCGTGCGGGCATCGCCGCGCAGACGTTTCAGAAGCTCCATGCCGTTGGTGCCGGGCATGTTGATGTCGAGCAGGATGTAGTCAAAAGCTTCCGTCGCGAGACGATCGCTTGCCATGTCCGCATCGGTCACATGGGTAATCTCGATGATGCTGCCGGCATCGCTGAAGGCGCGCATCACGAAGCGCACATCCACCGGATCGTCATCGACGACGATCAGCTTCCTGGCCAAGCTTACCACGATCGCTCCCCCTTGATTTTATGGGTTGCGGAAACGTCACGATGAAGCGTGCGCCCGGACCATAGGTCGTGTCAAGCGCGATCACACCGTTGTGACTTTCGACGATGCGGCGCGCCAGCGCCAGGCCGACGCCCGTGCCCTGATAAACCGTTTCATCCCGGTGAAGCCGCTGAAAGACTTCGAAAATCCGCCCGACATGCTGCGGGTCGATACCGATACCGTCATCCTCCACAATGAAATCGACGGCCTCCTCGTTTTCCCGGCAGTAGACACGCACCACGGGTATTTCGCCGGGCCTGCGGTATTTCAGGGCATTGCCGATCAGGTTCTGCGCCAGGCGCTTCAGAAGCTCCTGATCGCCCATGATCTCCGGCAGCGCGGCGACATCGACCGAGCCGCCCGCCTCCTGCACATGGGTTTCGAGCAGCGCCAGCGCATCGCGCACAACATCCGAAAGGGCGACAGGCTTCGGCGTGGTGATGCGGTAGGCGATCTGCGAGAATTCGAGCAGGCTGTCGATGATGCGCCGCATGCGCGCGGCACTCTTGCGCACATGATCGGCGTAATGCGCCAATTCATCGTGTTCACCGCGGTGCAAATCCTCGGAAATCATCTCGGCGAACATCGAGAGATGGCGCAGCGGCGCCTTCAAGTCATGGGACACCGTGGCGGTGAACTGGTCGAGCGCCTCGTTCTTGCGGCGCAACTCGTTCGTCTGAGCTTCCACCTGCTGCTGCTGGCGCTTGGCCTCGGTGATGTCGCGGCCGACACTCACCACCTCGGCCACCCCATCATCATCGAAGATCGCCACGGCCGTCCAGAACATCCATTCTTCCTGCCCATCCGGCCCTTCGGTACAGACCTCGAGCGAGCGCACGGGGGCCTCCCGCGTATAATTCGTGATGTTGATGAGGTCGGCAGTCTGCTCCGGCGCGCAGGCAACGTCCGGCAGGTAGCGACCGAGAAGCTCATCGGTCGTCGAACCGACATGGGCGGCGTATTTGTCGTTGGCGAAGCGGATGGTCAGGTTCCTGTCGAAGCGCAGGATCATGTCGGGCAGGATCTGCAGCAGCGAAAGATAGTCGCGACGTTTCTCCTCCAGCGCTGCTTCCGCGCGCTTCAACTCCGATATGTCGACACGAAGCGCGACGATGTCGCCGGTTTCGGCGACGTGGCTCTCGCCGCGGATCCAGCGGTCCTTGCCGAATTCGAAGACGCTGCCCCCGCTGTCGGTGTTGCGGTGGCTTTCCAGACGCTCGCGCACCATGGCCTCGGCTTCGGGCGTGCCTTCGACAATGCCGGGAAACATGCCGGCGCGGATGCTGGCGCGCGCGATACTCTCCAGCGTCGCCCCGACGCGCACGGCGTCGCGCGCCACGCCGGTACGTTCCTTGTAGGAGCGGTTGAACATGATCAGGCGCTCCTCCTGATCGAAGATCGCAAAACCCTCGTTCATCGTGTCGAGTGCAGAAGCAATGCGCTGGCCAAGCAGGATCTGCTCGCCATGGCTGCCGCCGCTCAACAGGCTGCGCAGGAGAAGCGCATAGCGGGCACGGCCGGTCTCGTCCGGAACGGGGATGACATGGGCGGTCGCCTCGAAGCGGGACCCGTTGTCATGACGGAAGACAAACGGATAGGCGTTTTCCCGACCGGTCGCCGCATGAAGGGCGAGCAATCCTGTTGCGTCAGGCCCATCGATAACGGGCGAATCGGAGGGGATCTGGCCGTCCTTGCTCCAACCAAACGTGCGCGCGGCCGCATCGTTATACGACACGACATGCGCTGCGGCATCGACGATGAGCACGGGAAACGGCAGGTTCTGGTAAAGTGCGGCGGCAAAGCCCATCATCGCGCGCCCTCCCCGTTGCGACACCACCGGTATCAGCACGCCGGCTGAGGGAGACTAGGCAAAACCATCTGCAAAGAAAAGGTGCAAGGATTTGCAGTCCCTGCATCCCCTGATGTCAGGCGCGCACCGTCGGCTGGCCGGCGGCGGCAAGGGCTGCGAGGTCGGCGGGCTTCAGCTCCACCGATTCGCCGCAGCCGCAGGCGGACGTCTGGTTCGGGTTGTGGAAGGTGAAGCCGGAGCGCAGGGTCGTCACTTCGAAATCCATCTGCGTGCCGAGCAGATAGAGCACGGCCTCAGGCGCCACCCAGACGCGGGCGCCGTTCAGCTCGATCAGGTCGTCCTTGGCATTGGGTTCGGTCACGAGATCGATGGAATATTCCATCCCGGCGCAACCGCCCTTCTTGATGCCGACGCGAATGCCCTTGGCGTCGCCGCCGGCATTGTCGACGATCGCCTTGACGCGGCTGGCCGCCGCATCGGTAAGTGTCATCACTGCAAAGGCCATGGGCCGTATCTCCTTCGACCGGCCGGGTTCAAGGCCCGACGGTTTCCGAATCCAAATCTAGTGTTCCCTCGTTAAGGGATCAATACTCTGCTACCGCATGATCTTATCCGAAAAGTCTTCAACTTTTCGGTATCAAGCTAGTACCAGCCAACCGCGACCTGCGCCTCTTCCGACATACGGTCCGGCGTCCACGGCGGATCGAAGGTCATCCTGACCTCGACGCCGGACACGCCCTCGACGGCGCTCACGGCGTTTTCCACCCAGCCCGGCATCTCGCCGGCGACGGGGCAGCCCGGAGCGGTCAGCGTCATGTCGATCTTGACCATGCGGTCGTCTTCGATGTCGATCTTGTAGATCAGGCCGAGTTCGAAGATGTCGGCCGGGATTTCCGGGTCATAGACCGTCTTCAGCGCGGAAATGACGTCGTCGGACAGGCGTGCCAGTTCATCGGCCGGGATTGCCGAATGAACGATGCCTTCGCGGACATCCACCTTGTCTTGGGTTGCGTCGAGGGACATGATTCACCTCCTCAGGCAAAAAACTTGCGGGCGTGGTCGAGCGCATCGGCCAGGGCATCGACTTCGGCGCGCGTGTTATAGAGGCCGAACGATGCTCGGCATGTGGAGGTAACGCCGAAGCGTTTCAAGAGCGGCTGGGCACAATGGGTGCCGGCGCGCACCGCAACCCCTGCCCGATCGATGACCATCGACACGTCATGGGCATGAATGCCTTCCAGCTCGAAGGAGAAGATCGAGCCCTTGCCCGGCGCCGTACCGAAAATCTTCAGCGAATTGATCGCCGACAGCCGCTCGTGGGCATAGTCGCGCAGATCGGCTTCATGGGTCGAAATCGCCGCGCGGCCGATCTTTTCCATATAATCAAGCGCATGGCCAAGCCCGATCGCCTGCACGATCGGCGGCGTGCCGGCTTCGAAACGGTGCGGCGGGTCGTTGTAGGTGACGATATCTTCCGTGACCTCGACGATCATCTCGCCGCCGCCCTGGAAGGGGCGCATCTCCTTCAGGCGGTCCATCTTGCCGTAGAGCACGCCGATGCCGGAGGGGCCGTAAAGCTTGTGGCCGGTCATCACATACCAGTCGCAGTCGATGTCGCGCACGTCGACCGGCATATGCACCGCGCCCTGCGAACCGTCGACCAGCACCGGAATGCCGCGCTCGCGGGCGATGCGGCAGATCTCCTTGACCGGCACGATGGTGCCGAGCGCATTCGACATATGCGTGATCGCAATGAGCTTGGTGCGCTCCGTCAGGCACTTTTCGAACTCTTCGATGTGGAACGCACCCGTCTCGTCCACCGGCGCCCAGACCAGCTTGGCGCCCTGCCGCTCGCGGATGAAATGCCACGGCACGATATTGGAGTGGTGCTCCATGATCGACAGAACGATCTCGTCGCCCTCACCCAGCTTCGGCATGCCGTAGCCATAGGCAACCGTATTGATCGCCTCGGTGGAGGATTTCGTGAAGATGATCTCGTCGACCGAGGAAGCGTTCAGGAAACGGCGCACCTTTTCGCGCGCCGCCTCATAGGCATCCGTGGCAGCATTCGACAGGAAATGAAGGCCGCGATGTACATTGGCATATTCGTTCGAATAGGCATGCGAGATCGCGTCGATCACCGACTGCGGCTTCTGCGCCGAGGCGCCATTGTCGAGATAGACCAGCGGCTTGCCATAGACCGTCTTCGACAGGATCGGGAAATCCTTGCGGATCGCCTCGACGTCATAGCCTGCTGTGGGCAAAGCGTGTTCCATCTTATTCGTCCTTTATCAGGCGTACCCTGTCAGGCGTGCTTTTCGAGCCAGACGGCGATGACGCCTTCCAGCGCCTCGACCAGCGGCTCGTCTTCCAGTTCTTCGACGATCTCGGCGACGAAGGCGTTGACCAGCATGGCGCGCGCCTTGTTTTCCGGGATGCCGCGGGCCATCAGATAGAACAGCTGGACATGGTCGATATCGATCACGGTCGCGCCATGGCCGCACTGCACGTCGTCGGCGAAGATTTCCAGCTCCGGCTTGGCGGAGAAGTCGGCTTCGTCGGACAAGAGCAGCGTGTTGCACGACATCTTGGCGTCGGTCTTCTGGGCATCCGGGGCGACCCGGATCTGGCCCTGGAAGACGCCGCGGGCGCGATCGAAGATCACGTTGCGGATGACTTCCGTCGAAGTCGTGTTCGGCACGTCATGACCGACCGTAAACGTCACGTCCGTATGCGTCTCGCCGCCGAGCAGGTTGATGCCGCGCAGCTTCAGGTCCGCGCCCTCGCCTGCCACCACGACGTGGACTTCCTGCCGCACGAGCTTGCCGCCGGCATTGATCACGTAGAGGCGAAGCTTCGCGTCCGTGCCGAGCGTGATGCGGATCTGGCCCAGATGCGTATCGACAGCACCCTGCGCCTGGAAGATGATCCAGGTGATCTCGGCGCCATCGCCCAGCGCGATATCGCTGATCGACGTCACGAAGGCAGCCGTTTCACCGACGGCGACGTGGCGCTCGACGATCGTCCCCTTGGTGTTCGCACCAAAAGTGACCGGGAAGCGCGTATGCGTCTGGCCGGCATTCTGCACCGTCTGGATTTCGAGTGGGGCCTCCAGCTCCGTGCCGGCAGGCAGGTCGAGCACGAAACCGTCGCGCACGAAGGCACCGTTGATGCGGCCGATCGCGTCGTCACGGTCGCGGGCGGCAAGGCCTTCGGCGGCGGTGCCGTCGGCCAGCGCATCCTTGAAGGTGCGGACCGTCACGCCGCTTGCCGTTGCGCGCGCATCGGCCACGCCATTGACGACCGACAGAACGGACGATCCCTCGACCAGCGGGCTGGTCTTGGCGGCCGATGCGGCCGGATCGAAGGCGGGGACAGCGCGCAGCAACGCCTTGAGGTCCGTATAGTGCCAGGCCTCGACGCGGCGCGTCGGCAGGCCGGCATCCTTGAAATCGCTGATCAGCGTGTCGCGGGCGGCGAGCACCGCACCGTCGCCCGGCAGCTCGCCGAGGGCGTGGTCGTAGGCTTCGCACAGCGCGGTCTCGGCGACCGAGAGCTTCATGCCTGTTTGCATGTTCATGAGATTACTCCTTCACGATGCTTCAGGCAGCGGCACCGATGATGTCGGCATAGCCGTTCGCTTCCAGCTCATGCGCCAGCGTCTTGTCGCCGGACTTGATGACCTGGCCCTTGTAGAGGACGTGGACCGTGTCCGGCACGATGTAGTCGAGCAGGCGCTGGTAATGGGTGATGACGATGACGGCGCGGTCGGGCGACCGCAGCGCGTTGACGCCATCGGCGACGATCTTCAGCGCGTCGATGTCGAGACCGGAATCGGTTTCGTCGAGCACGCACAGCTTCGGCTCGAGCAGCGACATCTGCAGGATTTCCGCACGCTTCTTCTCACCGCCGGAGAAACCGACGTTCAGCGGACGGCGCAGCATTTCCGGCGCGATCTTCAGCTCGGCAGCGGCTTCCTTGACGCGGCGCATGAAGTCCGGCGTCGTCAGTTCCGCTTCGCCGCGCGCCTTGCGCTGCTCGTTCATCGCGACCTTGAGGAACTGCATCGTGGCGACGCCCGGAATTTCGACCGGATACTGGAAGGCGAGGAAAATGCCCTTGGCGGCGCGCTCGGCCGGGTCGAGCTCCAGAATGCTCTCGCCGTTATAGAGGATATCACCCTCGGTGACTTCATAGTCCTCGCGCCCCGACAGGATGTAGGACAGCGTCGACTTGCCGGAGCCGTTCGGGCCCATGATGGCGGCGACTTCGCCGGCCTTCACGGTGAGGTTCAGGCCGCGGATGATCTCGGTGCCGTCTTCGGCGATGCGAGCGTGCAGATTCTTGATTTCCAGCATGGTGTCTTGGTCCTGCGTTCAGAGCGTCCAAACGCTCTCATCTTCGTTTCAGAAGCCGAGGAAGAAATGGACCACCGGAAGCATCATGGCGGCAAAGCCGCCGAGGCTGAGCCCCACCGCCGTGCGTATCGCCACGTTCCGAACGTTGGGCGCATACGCTGCCAGTCCACCGCAAACCACGGCATAATATGTCAGATTGACCGGATCCATGTCGTCTCTCCCGATGAGAACCGCACCGTCTGATATAACGGATCACGCGGGAAACTTCATCGGGAAGCAATCCGGCCACCCGGCGGAAACCGCCGGGGCATTGCTATCCGGTCAGCCGACCGAACCTTCCAGCGAGATGCCGATCAGCTTCTGCGCCTCGACGGCGAACTCCATCGGCAGTTCCTGGATGACTTCCTTGACGAAGCCGTTGACGATCAGGGCGATTGCCGCTTCGGTCGGGATACCGCGCTGCAGGCAGTAGAACAGCTGGTCTTCCGAGATCTTCGAGGTGGTCGCCTCATGCTCGAACTGGGCCGTGGCGTTCTTCGCCTCGATATAGGGCACGGTATGCGCGCCGCACTTGTCGCCGATCAAAAGCGAGTCGCACTGCGTGAAGTTGCGGGCGTTCTCCGCCTTGCGGTGGGCCGAGACCTGACCGCGATAGGTGTTGTTGGAGAAGCCGGCCGAAATACCCTTCGAGACGATGCGGCTCGACGTGTTCTTACCGAGATGGATCATCTTGGTGCCGCTGTCGATCTGCTGATGGCCGTTGGAAACGGCAATCGAGTAGAACTCGCCGCGCGAACCATCGCCGCGCAGGATGCAGGAGGGGTACTTCCAGGTGATCGCGGAGCCGGTTTCGACCTGCGTCCAGGAGATCTTGGAGTTCTTGCCCCGGCAATCGCCGCGCTTGGTGACGAAGTTGTAGATGCCGCCCTTGCCGTCCTTGTCGCCCGGATACCAGTTCTGGACCGTCGAATACTTGATCTCGGCATCGTCGAGCGCGACCAGTTCGACGACGGCAGCGTGCAACTGGTTTTCGTCGCGCTGCGGCGCGGTGCAGCCTTCGAGATAGGACACATAGGCGCCGTCTTCAGCGATGATCAGCGTGCGCTCGAACTGGCCGGTGTTCTTCTCGTTGATGCGGAAGTAGGTCGACAGCTCCATCGGGCAGCGAACGCCCTTCGGCACGAAGACGAACGAACCGTCGGTGAAGACAGCGGAATTCAGCGTGGCGTAATAGTTGTCGGTCGTCGGCACGACGGTACCGAGGTACTGCTTCACCAGGTCGGGATGTTCGCGGATGGCTTCCGAGATCGACATGAAGATCACGCCGGCCTTCTTCAGCTCTTCCTTGAAGGTCGTGACGACGGAAACCGAATCGAACACGGCGTCGACGGCGATCTTCGAGGTCTGCACGCCGGCCAGGATTTCCTGCTCTCGCAGCGGAATGCCAAGCTTCTCGTACATCTTCAGAAGTTCGGGATCGACTTCGTCAATGGACTTCGGGCCGCTCTGGTTCTTCGGAGCCGCATAATAGTAGAGGTCGTTGAAATCGATCTTCGGATAATCGACGCGCGCCCAGGTCGGCTCCTCAAGCGTCAGCCAGCGGCGGTAAGCCTCAAGGCGCCACTCAAGCATCCATTCGGGTTCGCTTTTCTTGGCCGAGATGAAACGAATGATCTCCTCGGAAAGACCCTTCGGGGCCTTCTCCATCTCGATATTCGTCTCGAAGCCGTATTTGTACTGGTCGACGTCAATCTGACGGACCTGATCAATCGTTTCCTGCACCGCAGGCATATCGTTCTCCAATCTTGCCGGATCCAAGGTCCGGCAGTTTGTCAACGTGTGGCGGGTCTTCCGCCGGTTATGTAAGCGCCAAAGGGGACTTTTCCCACCTTTTGGCAAGCGAAAACTTGCGTTTTCGCCAGATTTGCCTCAGGCGGCGCGCCGGCGCGACACAACGCGCGCGAAGGCAGCCAGAAACCGATCCACATCCGCCTGCGTCGAGCCCGACCCGAGCGAGACGCGAAGCCCGCCGAGCGCGGCATCAAACCCCATCGCGGTGAGCACATGGCTCTGGCCGACCTTGCCGGACGAGCAGGCCGAGCCGGCCGACAGCGCGATACCCTCGAGATCGAAGGCGATCTGGCCGGTTTCGGACTTCAAGCCCGGCAGGCTGAAGAAGCACGTATTGGCGACACGCTCGACATCCGCGCCGTGGATGATCACGTCATTGGTCGCCAGCCGCATGCCGTTTTCAAGACCATCGCGCAGGCCCGCGATGCTGGCATTGCGCTCGATGAGACCGGCAGCAGCGCTTCGGGCGGCCGCGGCAAATCCGGCGAGAGAAGCCGGGTTCTCCGTGCCGGAGCGATGGCCCTTCTCCTGCCCGCCGCCGCGGATCAGCGATACCGGCATCAGAACCTCGCCGCGCGAGACGAGCGCCCCAGCGCCCTTGGGGCCGCCGAGTTTGTGCGAGGAGAGGATCAGGAAATCGGCGTCGAGCGCTTCGATATCGACGGCCATGCGGCCCACGGCCTGCACCGCATCGACGACGAGAAGTCCGCCATTGCGGCGAACGATCTCGGCGACTGCCTTCACCGGCTGGACGATGCCCGTCTCGTTGTTGGCGAGCATGACGGCGACCATCGGCAGGCCCTTGGCCTTGTCGTGGCTTTTCAGAAGACCTTCCAGCGCATCGAGATCGACGACACCGGCGCGGGTCACAGGAACGGTCGTGACGTTCTCGCGCGCGAACCGTCCGCCCTCGCGTATCGCCGGATGCTCGATCTCGGAAACATAGAGATGACCAATGGCAAGCGGCGTGCGGCCCATGCGATAGTCAGGCGTCAGCACAAGGTTCGCCGCCTCGGTGGCACCGCTGGTGAAGATGACATGCGCGGGAGCGGCATTGACGAGTGCTGCTACATCCCGGCGCGCGGCCTCGACCAGCATGCGCAGCGCCCGGCCCTCGCCATGCACGGAAGACGGGTTTCCAACCATATCGAGTGCGGACACAACGGCTTCACGCGCTGCCGGCAGCAGGGGTGCCGTGGCGTTCCAGTCCAGATATGTCCGCTCCGTCTTGGTCATTCTTCATCCGTGCCCGTGCAATCAAGTTCAATGCGGCGTGCATTTTTCTTGAAATTTCCGTCGGGCTTGCCTTATGACACCAAACTCATGGCGCCAACCGGGCGCCCATACAGTTTCGAATGGTTCTAAACTAGGTTCTAGAAAAGCTGACTGCTTTCGTCAAGACTTCAGTTGACAAGAATCCGTTTTCGGACCCGAGCTTGCCGGAGTAAGAATGCCCGAAATCATCTTCAACGGACCCGCCGGTCGCCTTGAAGGCCGTTACCAGCCGTCCAAGCAGAAGAACGCCCCGATCGCCATCGTGCTGCACCCGCATCCGCAGTTCGGCGGCACGATGAACAACCAGATCGTCTACCAGCTCTTCTACATGTTCCAGAAGCGCGGCTTCACGACGCTGCGCTTCAATTTCCGCGGCATCGGCCGCAGCCAGGGCGAATTCGACCATGGCGCGGGCGAACTGTCGGACGCGGCCTCCGCGCTCGACTGGGTGCAGAGCCTGCATCCGGATTCCAAGAGCTGCTGGGTCGCCGGCTATTCCTTCGGCGCCTGGATCGGCATGCAGCTTCTGATGCGCCGTCCGGAGATCGAAGGCTTCATGTCGATTTCGCCGCAGCCGAACATCTACGACTTCTCGTTCCTCGCCCCCTGCCCGTCCTCCGGCCTCATCATCAACGGTGACGCCGACAAGGTGGCACCGGAAAAGGACGTCAATGGCCTCGTCGAGAAGCTGAAGACGCAGAAGGGCATCCTGATCACGCACAAGACCGTGCCGGGCGCCAACCACTTCTTCAACGGCCAGACGGAAACGCTGATGGCGGAATGCGAGGACTATCTCGACCGTCGCCTGGCCGGCGAACTGACGCCGGAACCGGCCGCCAAGCGCATCCGCTGACCGGCCAAAAGCATAAGCGAAACAAAAGCCCGATGGTTCCGCCATCGGGCTTTTTCTTTGAAATCAATTCGCCTGCTTGAAGACTTCCAGCACGACAGCCGGCGGCTCGGCCTCGCGCACGCAATCGCGCCCGGCATTCTTGGCGGCATAGAGCGCATCGTCGGCGCGGCGCATGGCGAAACGCAGCGGCTCGTTCGGGCCGATTTCCGCAACACCGAAGCTCGCGGTGACGCGAACAGCCGGCGGCAGGCCGGGGACCGGCGAGACGGAGCGCGTCGCCCGCAACGCATGAGCAAACAGCAGCGCCGCCTCCTTGCCGGTGCGCGGCAGGAAGAGCACGAATTCCTCGCCGCCGATGCGGGCGACGAGCGCGCCTTCGGGGGCTGCGGCCTTCAGCATCTCGCCAAAGGCACGAATCGCGGCATCGCCACCCTGGTGACCGTAGGTATCGTTGACCGATTTGAAGCTGTCCAGGTCGCAGATCACGATGCTGTGCGGCCCGGATTGCGCCATCAACGCATCGACGCGATTGTCGAAACCGCGACGGTTGAGCAGGCCGGAAAGCGGATCGACCTCGGCGTTGACCTTCTCGTCGGCAACGATTTCCAGGACGAGCACACACAGCAGCATCAACCCGACGGCAACGATAAGCACGGCGCCCATGCTCTGGGAGACGAGTGCAAACGGGCTGCCGAGATAGTCCTTCGCCGTCGCGCCCGCACCGGCAAATACGGCGGCAAAGCCTTTCAGGATGAAATGCAGGCTGGTGGCGACCAGCAACGCGACAAGCGCCCGGTCCACGAAGGACTTCACCGGCGCCCGCCACGTGGCCCAGGCGCTCATGCCGAGCGCTATCGCAAAGGGGGTCTGATAGGGGAGCGCATGCTGTAGGGTTCCGCGCGGCAAATCATAGATGAAGCAGCCAAGCGCCACGAAGCCGAGATAAATGCCGGCAAGAGCCGTGCGATTTGTCCTCAGGCTGTAGAGATGGCCGATACCGATGCGCAACATGAACATGCCCGCGAGCATCGAGGCGAAGGCGAGGATCGCCCAGAGCCTCACCGGCGGGACATAAGCGATGAGGAATTCGAAGATCGCAGACAGCGAGGCGACCGCAAAACTGCCGGCGAACCAGCGGGCGGCAATGCGATTGCGGCTGCGGGTGGAGACCGCCAGGAAGAACATGAAGAAACATTGGGCGATGAGGAAATTCACCGCCAGCAGGAAGCCTGCGCCACTCATTGGCCACCTTACGCATGACACCAAAACCATTCCGTGCATCGCGCCCCGGAATGATCGCTGGCCATGCTAGGGAACGGCAGGAAAAATTGCGTTAACCGGCCATAGCAGATTTCCGCAGCAGGCCGCCCGTTACCGGTGCCTTGACGCCGGTGGTTCCCGGAAATGTGAGCGGCAGGCCGCGCAGCGAGCGCACGGCCAGATAGGCCCAGGCCTCCGCTTCCATGCTGTCCCCATTGAGATCGACGGCTTCGGCAGCCACGACCTCGGCTAACTCGGCCTGCGCAAGCGACGCGAGGTCGTCCATGATGACCCGGTTAAGCCGACCGCCGCCGCAAACGACATAGAGTTTCGGTTTCTCCGGCAGATGGCGCGCCGAGCGCAGGATCGCGGCGGCCGTGACATGCGCCAGCGTGCGCGCGCCATCCTCCAGGCTCGCATCGCTGCCTTGCGGCGGGCGAAAATCGTTGCGGTCGAGCGAGCGGCGCACCGGATCGGTGAAGAAGGCATGGCCCAGATAGCGCGCGGCGAGATCGGCATCGACCTGTCCTTCCGAGGCGATCATGCCGCCCTGGTCATAGGGAATGCCGGCATGGGCCTCGACCCATTGGTCGATCAGCGTGTTGCCCGGCCCGCTGTCGAAGGCGACGATTCGGTCGCCGTCGCTGCCAATGAAAGTAAGGTTGGAGATGCCGCCGATATTGACGAAGACCACGGCCTTGCCGCTCGCGTTGGAGAGGCCGGCGGCAAGTGCGGCGTGATAGGCGGGAATGAGCGGCGCCCCCTGCCCGCCATGCACCATGTCGTTGGCGCGCATGTCATAGACCACGTCGATGCCGGTCTCGTCGGCCAGCAGGCCGCCATCGCCCAGTTGCACCGTCAAGGCATCATTCGGCCGGTGCAGCACGGTCTGGCCATGGAAACCGATGACGTCGATGTCAGCGGCCTTCAGCTTGTTTTCCGCCAGCAGGGCACGCACGGCCTCGGCGTGACGCAGGGTCAGTTCCCGCTCGATCTCGGCGAGATCGCCGGGCCGCTCCGTTCGGTCGCTGATCGCTTTGGCGGTTTCCAGCGCGCCTTGCAGCCGGCGGCGGAAGGCCGCGTCATAGGAACGCCCGAGCGACGGGCCGCGCTTCACGATGGCCTCGCCATCCGTGCGCAGCAGCGCCACGTCGATACCGTCGAGGCTCGTACCGCTCATCAGACCGATCGCCGTTCGCATTCCCATCATCCCATTCGCTCCAGACTCACTTTTGAAGTGATAATGCCCATTAAAGGTGATAAATGCCCGCCCGAAACAATCCCACCAGAGAGACAGGCCATGTCCGAATTCAAATCCGATTTCCTTCGCACGCTCAAAGAGCGCGGCTTCATCCACCAGATTTCCGATGAAACCGGCCTCGACGACCTCCTGGCCAAGGAAACCGTGACGGCCTATATCGGCTTCGACCCGACGGCGCCCAGTCTCCATGCCGGCGGGCTCATCCAGATCATGCTGCTGCACTGGTTCCAGAAGACCGGCCACCGCCCGGTCTCGCTGATGGGCGGCGGCACGGGCATGGTCGGCGATCCCTCGTTCAAGGACGAGGCCCGCCAGTTGATGACGCCGCAGACCATCAATGACAACATTGCCAGCATCAAGAAGGTCTTCGCCAACTACCTGACCTATGGCGACGGTCCGAAGGACGCGTTGATGATCAACAACGCCGACTGGCTGCTCGGCATCAACTACCTGGAATTCCTGCGCGACGTCGGCCGTCACTTCTCGGTCAACCGCATGCTGTCCTTCGACAGCGTGAAGACGCGCCTCGACCGCGAGCAGTCACTGTCCTTCCTCGAATTCAACTACATGATCCTGCAGGCCTACGACTTCGTCGAGCTCAACAGGCGCTACGACGTGCGCCTGCAGATGGGCGGCTCCGACCAGTGGGGCAATATCATCAACGGCATCGACCTCGGCCACCGCATGGGCACGCCGCAGCTCTACGCGCTGACCTCGCCGCTCTTGACCACTTCGTCCGGCGCCAAGATGGGCAAGTCGGTCAATGGCGCTGTCTGGCTCAATCCGGACATGCTCTCGGCCTATGACTTCTGGCAGTACTGGCGCAACACGGAAGATGCCGACGTCTCGCGCTTCCTGAAGCTCTACACGACCCTGCCGATGGACGAGATCGCTCGCCTGTCGGCGCTTGGCGGTGCCGAGATCAACGAGGTGAAGAAAATCCTTGCAACGGAAGTGACGGCGGTTCTGCACGGCCGCGCCGCAGCCGAACAGGCCGCCGAGACCGCGCGCAAGACGTTCGAGGAAGGCGCGATCGCCGAAAACCTGCCGTCGGTCGATGTCGCCACGAGTGAGCTGGAGGCCGGCATCGGCCTGCTCTCGCTGATCGTCAAGGCCGGCCTTGCTGCCTCCAACGGCGAAGCCCGCCGCCACGTGCAGGGCGGTGCCGTGCGCATCAACGATACCGCGATATCCGACGAGCGCCGGATGATCGGCACGGCGGATGTTTCGGCCGACGGCGTCATCAAGCTCTCGCTGGGCAAAAAGAAGCACATTCTCGTGCGTCCCGCCTGAGGCAGACGAAACACTGACGAAAAGGCCGCCTCCGGGCGGCCTTTTTCATTGGAATTCGAAGATGTTGCGGAAAACGCCCGGTGCGATGATCGACAGCGGGTTGATGTTGAGTTGCGGCTTGTCGAACGGGCCGGACAGTTTGAAGGTGATGCCGATCAGGCCACGATCATTGCCGTTGCCGAGAATGATGCCGATTAACGGCAATTCGGCAAACAGCCGGTTGAGGCCATAGGCAGGCATGAAGGTACCGGTCATCTCCGTCTGGCCATTGGCATCGCGTACCACGCCTTGGAAGGTCGCCCCCACGCTATCGCCGCGCACCACGCCGTTTTCCAGCGCCAAAGTGCCGCCGCCGACGCGCACCTGGGCAAAGCCGCGAGAGAACTTGACCGCGCTGACGTCGATCTCCTTGCGCACCGCATCGTTGAGGCTGCGTCCGTCGCCGCCGGCAGGGGTGGAGACCAGTGAGCGCAGACGCTCTTCGCCGACGAGTGCGAAATTGCGGATATCGACGGAACCGCGCCAGCTGCTGTTTGTTGTCTCGCGCAGACGCACATTCAGGAGCCCGCCCCGCATGTTGCGGTAGATATCGGCAAAGCGGGCAACCGAGCCGGCATCGCCGCTCGTCAGCTGGATGGCATCCGTGCCGCCATTCTGCACCATCTGCCCGACGACCGGAGCGCCGCTTTCCGTCACGGCGGAAAGATCGATTGCGGAAATGCGGTTGCCTGACGTTGCGTAGCTCAGGCTGACATTGTTGAGGCTTTCGCCGTTGAAACCGACGGCCCGCGCCAGCTTGGCCTTGATGCTCGCCCCCTGCTTGCTTTTGCCGTCACCGCCACCGCCGCTCGCATTCTTGAGACGCCCCAGCACCGCCCGGACATCCGCCGAATCGCCGTTCACCGCGACCGCGTAGCCCGCCTTGTTACGATCCACCACCAGCCGGAACCGGTCGTCGGCCGAAAGCTGCACCGTGGAGAAACTAGCCGAATCAAGCGCTGTGCCATTGAAGACCAGATCGCCCGCTACCTTGAAGCCATCGCCGGCGAAGCGGAAATCGGAGACGCGGGTCGTGCCGTCCTTGGTGTCCGCCGTCAGCGTCACCTTGCCGCCGATGCCGGCTCCCTTCGTCCAGCCGAGCCAGGGCACGGACACGGCCGCCGCCCTCAAGTCGGCTTCGACGGCGCGAGGGCCGTCGCCGTCCTGCTCCATCCGGATGGAAACTTCGCCCTCGATGATGTCGTCGAGGCCCGGCAGCAGCTTGCGCCGGTCCTTATTGTCGAGCGTTCCCGACAGCACCGTCTGGCGCGTGATGCCGGCGGCCTTGTTGACGGGCTCGACGAGCGCGAGATCAAGTGTCACACCGTCGATATCGGCCTCAGCCTTGAGTTTCGCCTGCTGGGGATCGATGGTGAGCATGCCATGCAGCGCCGTCACGTCGCGGCCGGCGATCGGCTTCTTCACGTCGACATCGTCCAGGTCGAGTGTCGCCGTCCATTGCGGCGGCGGCGGCTTATGGGCGGAGATCACGCCGAAATGCGCCTTGACCTTGGCCTTGACCTGACCGCTGAAGTCATCCGGCGCAAAGCCCGTCGCGGGAAGCGCGCGGATCGGCCGATAGGTTACCAGCTCGGCGATGGCATCGGCATTGCCAGCGACGTCGATGTCCATGTCGGCCATCAGCGGCTTGGTATAGTTGTCGGGCAAAACGAAGGTGCCGCCGGTCAGCGCCACGGACCGGCCGGAGGGGAAATAGGCCGTCCCCCCGGCAATCCCGATCTCGGTGCGCGGCCCGCGCAGGCGGAAGGTGCCGGAGGTATCGCGCAGCGGCGGAATATCGCCGGCGATATTCATGCGCGCGCCCTTGATGTCGAAGTCGATCTTCAGCTCGTCCTCGGTGAGATGCATCGGCACGCCCGGCTCGCGCTTGCGGCCGGCCGCGAGATAGAATTCGATTCGGCCATTGGTGACAGTCCCGCCGAAAATGTTCTTCGCCACCCAGCTACGCGCTGTCTTCGCCATCCAGAATGGCCAGAACTGCTTGACGGCGGCCGATTGCAATTCGCTGGCGATCATTACAAAGCTGACCTCCGGCTCCTTGTCGCCGAACTGCAGTGCAAGCGAGCCGGCAATGCTGCCCTTGTCGCTCGCCACCGCCATCTCCTCGAACCGCAGGCTCTTCGCCTTGGCGAGATAATAGCCGTTCACCTTCGCGTCGAAGCGGATCGGCGCCTCGCCGGTATCGGCGGGCCGGGTAATGGCATTGCTGAACACGAGGTCGATCGCAAAGCCCTTGTCCGTCTTGTCGGAAACGCGGTCCAGATCGATCAGGCCGCCGGTGAACGGAAACAGCGACTCGCCGACGCTCGCATCCGTCGAGGCAAGCTCGATCGAACCCTTTTCGAAATTGTAGCGGACCTTCACGGAAGATGGACGCAGCTCGGCAGCAACGCCGTCGCCATAGACCGAACCGGCGGAAAGCTTGACGTCGAGGCCCAGAGCAGGCTTTGCCCCGTCCGCCTCGCGCGATGCGCTGACGGAGACATCAGCCGCCGTATCGACGCCGGCATGCACCGCGCCCTGCGGATCATAGCTCAGCATGAAATCGCCGAGATCGACATTACGGATTGCACCATCGATCGTCCGGACCGCACCGGCCGCGCCCGATGTCGTCAGGTCGATCTCGCCCTGCTCGCCATTGATGGTGAAATGACCGTCGATCGACATGCTCCGGCCACCCTCGCGGGTGAATTGCAGGCTGGCGACATCGAGCGTGACCGGCTTGCCGTCAGGGCCGCGGAAGGTCGCGCCGAGATCGGAGATGCGAATGGTCTGCATGCCATTGGCCTCGATCAACTTGCTGATGCCGTCGAGGCGCTCGAATGTGGTTTCGAGATAATCCGGCACATCGGAGATGCGAAGCGCGGCAAGATCCAGCGGCGCGCTTTTCGGCAGCAGCGCGGCATTGAACATCGCGCCTTCGACATCGAGGCTCGACACCGCGACGCGGCCGGAGAGCAGCGCGGTCGGATCGAGCACCATGCCGACCGATGCGGTCGTGGCGAGCTCATGGCCGGATTCGACATCGATGATGCGGGCATCCTCGGCCTTCAGCGCAAGGCGGCCGAAACCGGAAAGGCGCACCACGGTGTGATCGACCGAGGCGCGGTAGCGCGGGCCGAGCGCCTTGTTGATCGCGGCGACGGCGCGGGCATTCAGCGTGCTGTCGAAGGTGCCCATCTCGACGAGACCGACGAGCACGGCGCCGATGAGCAGAACAAGGGTGACCGTTGCCGCGGCAAGCCGCATGCAGATATTCGTGCGGCTCGCATCAACCGCATGCAGCACGATAGGTTCATGTGCCTGCGCGGACGGCAGGTCATGCAGCGGAACGATGTCCTTTCTGCGGAACACGACTTTCTCGCCGCGGACTTCGTCCATCTCGCGCTGGTTTCCTTTCCCCGTTTCGCAACGTTATCCCACGGAATCGCTGCGCATCGTCCTGTCGTCGCTGGACGATTCTGTCAGCCACTATATATGCGGGAGGCCGGCTCCTTGACTCAAAAAGCCGGCCAAAGAAAGGAAATCCCATGGCAGAACTGGTACCGGGCGTCGAAGCGCCGGATTTCACCCTTCCGCGCGATGGCGGCGGCACGCTTTCCCTCTCGAGCTTCAGGGGAAAACCCGTTTTGCTGTTCTTCTACCCGAAGGACGACACCGAGGCGTGCACCCTGGAAGCCAAGGATTTTACCGCGGCCAAGCCGGATTTCGACGCTGCCGGCGTCGCCCTCATCGGTCTTTCCCCCGATCCGGTGAAGAAGCATGACAAGTTCGTCAAAAAATACGAACTCGGCGTGCCCCTCGCCTCGGATGAAAACCTTCAGACGCTAGAAGCCTATGGCGTGTGGAAGGAAAAGAGCATGTATGGCCGTACCTATATGGGTGTCGAACGCACGACGGTTCTCGTCGATGCCGAGGGCAAGATCGCTGAAATCTGGTCCAAGGTGAAGGTGAAGGGTCACGTCGAGGCGGTGCTCGAAGCGGCTAAGAAACTTTAAGTTCTCCTTACAAGGTTTTGACGTGGCTGATCTTCCGTATATCGAAAGCCTGCGCGGCGGCGCCACCATGGCCATCGCCTCGGCCGATCTCGACCTTAAGGCCGACCTGACGCAGGAGACCGCACGGCGCTGGTTCGCCCGCACGCTGTCCATGCGATCGCCACTCGATCCGGCCCTGCCGGTGCGGCCCGGCCGGCCGGAAAAACCCGAGCTCATTCCGCCGAAACATATGGAGAAGCGCTCGCTGCACACGCCAAAGGGCCGCATCGCGCTGCTTCACGCACTCGCCCATATCGAGCTCAACGCGGTGGACCTCGCGCTCGATATCGTCGCGCGGTTCACCACGGAGCGCGTGCCGCATTCCTTCTTCGACGGCTGGATGCAGGTGGCCTTCGAGGAAGCGAAACATTTCCGCCTCATCCGCGACCGACTGCGCGAACTCGGCGCCGAATACGGCGACCTGCCGGCGCATGACGGCCTGTGGAAGGCCGCGCACGACACGCGCAACGACCTCACCGCCCGCCTCGCCGTCGTGCCGCTGATCCTGGAGGCGCGCGGCCTCGATGTGACGCCGACGCTGCAGATGAAGATGCGCGAGACCGGCGATCATGCCAGCGCCGATATCCTCGACATCATCTACAACGACGAAAAAGGTCACGTTGCCGTCGGGGCGAAATGGTTCCGCTTCCTCTGTGCCCGCGAGAAGAAGGACCCTTCGGCAACCTTCAGGGACCTGGTGCGCAGCAATTTCCGCGGGCCGCTCAAGCCGCCGTTCAACGATGTCGCCCGCGCCGAAGCGGGCCTGACGCCCTCCTTCTACCGCTCGCTCGTTTCCGTCAGCCAGAGCTAATATTTCTCCCCGAAAAACACCCCGACGAAAGGCTTTATTAACCCTAACAATGTGTAATTCGCCGCACGAGACCAATGGAATCGGTCGGGGAGTGTATTGTGGCGGAGCGTCCTGAAAACCGCATCTTCGGAAAGCGCGCTGAGCAGCATGTCGTGATCCTGGCAAGCGGCGACAAAATCCGTCATATGACGATCCGTCCCTGGATGGCGGCCGCCACCTTCTGCGTTGCCGGCATGTTCACCGTCGGCTACCTCGCCGCAACGTCTTATCTCGTGCTGCGCGACGACCTGATCGGCGCCACGATGGCGCGCCAGGCGCGCATGCAGCACGATTACGAAGACCGTATCTCCGCCCTTCGCGCCCAGGTCGACCGTGTCACCAGCCGCCAGCTTCTCGACCAGCAGGTCGTCGAGGAAAAGGTCGAGAAGCTGATGCAGCAACAATTGGCGCTGTCCGAGCGGCACGGCAAGCTCGATGCCCTGCTCAACCGCGCCGAAACCGGCGGCGTTTCCGCCGACGTGCCGCTATCCGATGAGAAACCTGTCACGGACGGCCGCCGCGCAGATGCTACAGGCGCAATCGATGCCATCATGGGCTCGACCGGCGGCGCATCACAAAAATCGGCCTCGCTTGCCTATGCGGCGACGAGCGAATCGGTCGCCGATCGGGCGGACCGCCTGTTCTCCAAGGTCACGCTCTCCCTCAAGGACCTGGAGCACGAGCAGATCGGCCGCATCCAGTCGCTGACCGCAGGCGCCTCCGAGACGGCAAACGCGATCCAGACGATCCTGCGGCGCAGCGGCTTCGACGTCGCGGAAACGGCCGAAACCGACACAGAGACCGGCATCGGCGGCCCGTTCGTCGAGCCGGAAACCTTCACCGACCCCTTCGAAGCATCGATCAACGACCTCGATGACGCGCTGGATCGCCTCGACAGCGCCCGCCGCACGGCGCGCAAGCTGCCCTTCGGCAACCCCTCGCCCGGTGCTGGCATCACCAGCCGTTTCGGCAACCGCACCGACCCGTTTCTCGGTCGCCTGGCGCTGCATGCCGGTATCGATTTTCGCGTCGGCACGGGCACAGAGGTGCACTCGACCGCTGCTGGCACCGTCGTCGTCGCCGGCCGCAACGGCGGTTATGGCAACATGGTCGAGATCGATCATGGCAACGGCCTGACAACCCGCTACGCCCATCTTTCGCGCGTCCTCGTCAAGGTCGGCGATCATATCGAGGCCGCCGACGCGGTCGGCCTCTCGGGCACGACGGGCCGCTCCACCGGCCCGCACCTGCATTACGAGGTCCGCCGCGACGGCAAGGCGATCGACCCCATGCGCTTCCTGACGGCGGGCATGAAACTGACCACCTATATGGATTGACGGAACGCAAGCTGACGCCCCGTCGGAAGCCGAAAGCGACGGCCAGAGGCTTCAAATTGCTTGCGGATTTACCAAATTCGCTGATTTCCTTGACTTTCCGGCGCTTTGGGCCTAAGTGCGCTGCATCCTAGCGGCGATGTGCCCGCTGCAACCCATTGCGTTCGTAAGAACCGGAACGGAAACCTTTTTCCTTTGACCACTTTTGCTGATCTTGGCCTGAGCCAGAAAGTCCTGTCCGCCGTTACAGATTCGGGCTACACCATCCCGACCCCGATCCAGGCTGGCGCCATTCCGCCGGCGCTTTCGCGGCGCGACATTCTCGGCATCGCCCAGACGGGCACCGGCAAGACTGCCTCCTTCGTTCTTCCGATGCTGACGCTGCTCGAAAAGGGCCGCGCCCGCGCCCGCATGCCGCGCACGCTGATCCTCGAGCCCACGCGCGAACTCGCCGCACAGGTCGCGGAAAACTTCGAAAAGTACGGCAAGAATCACAAGCTCAACGTTGCCCTCCTCATCGGCGGCGTCTCCTTCGACGAACAGGACCGCAAGCTGGAGCGCGGCGCAGATGTTCTCATCTGCACCCCCGGCCGCCTGCTCGACCATTGCGAGCGCGGCAAGCTCCTGATGACCGGCGTCGAGATCCTCGTGATCGACGAGGCCGACCGCATGCTCGACATGGGCTTCATCCCCGATATCGAGCGCATCGCCAAGCTCATCCCGTTCACCCGCCAGACGCTGTTTTTCTCGGCCACCATGCCGCCGGAAATCCAGAAGCTTGCGGACAAGTTCCTGCAGAACCCGGAACGCGTCGAAGTATCGGCCCGCTCCTCCACTGCCACGACCGTGACGCAACGCCTCGTTGCCACCCACGGGAAGGATTACGAGAAGCGCGCCGCGCTGCGCGACCTCATCCGTGCACAGGAAGACCTCAAGAACGCGATCATCTTCTGCAACCGCAAGGTCGATGTCGCGGATCTCTTCCGCTCGCTCGACCGCCACGGCTTCTCCGTCGGCGCGCTGCATGGCGACATGGACCAGCGCTCGCGTACGACGATGCTGGCCAATTTCAAGGAAAACAAGCTCACGCTTCTCGTGGCCTCCGACGTCGCTGCCCGCGGCCTGGATATCCCCGATGTGAGCCATGTTTTCAATTTCGACGTCCCGATCCACGCCGAGGACTATGTCCACCGCATTGGCCGCACCGGCCGTGCCGGCCGCTCGGGCGCCGCCTTCACCCTCGTCTCCAAGCGCGACGGAAAGTTCGTCGATGCCATCGAAAAGCTGATCGACCAGAAGATCGATTGGCTGAGCGGTGGCATCGAGGACCTGCCCCCGGCCGCCGAGAGCGAGGAGCGCGAACGGCCCCGCAACGGGCGCGATCGCGGTGGTCGTGACCGCGACCGTGATCGTTCCCGTGGACGCAGCAAGGGCGAAGCCCGCGTTCCGGAACCCCGTATCGAGACCGTCGAGATTGAAGAGAAGGTGGAAGAAGTCGTGAAAGCTGAACGCAAGGCGGAAGGGCGGCCGCAGAACAATCCCGCTCGCAACCCGCGGGCCGCAAACCATGCCGCCCCGCGCCCGGCCAACGACGACAGCCGTGACCGCCGCAACCGCTACCGCCGCGACGACGACGATGGTCCGACGCCGCTCGGCTTCGGCGACGACGTTCCGGCCTTCATGCTGATCGCCGGCAAGGCCTGATCTGAGCGAATGCCAATACCGGGTATCGATGCGCCAGGCCTCGGATGTGGCCTGGCCATTTTGCGTGAGGGCAAGCTGCTGCTCTACCGGCGTCTGCGCGCACCGGAGGCCGGCACGTGGAACATCGTCGGCGGCAAGGTCGACCATATGGAACGGGCAGTGGAAGCGGCACGCCGCGAGGCCGAGGAAGAATCCGGCCTCGCCATCGGCACCATCGATTTTCTCTGCCTTTCCGAACAGATCATCGCCGAGGAGCGCCAGCACTGGCTGTCGCTCATCTATGTCTGCGAGGATTTTTCCGGTGAGGCGCGCATCGTGGAGCCGGAGAAGCTGCCGGAATTCGGGTGGTTCCCGCTCGACGCCCTGCCCGCGCCGCTGTCACGCTTTGCGGCCGATGCCGTGGCGGCGTTGCGCGCCCGCGAGGCTTAGAACCTCGCGGTTGCGCCGAAGATGAAGGTGCGGCCGCGGCCGTTCCGGATGCCGTTGTAATTATCCATGAGGCCGGAATTCGCCTTCATGTAATCCTTGTTGAAGACGTTCTCGATGTTGACGAACACTTTTGCGTTCTCGTTGATCTGCCAGGAGGCGTTGGCGTCGAACAGCGTGTAGCTCGGCAGGTTGTAGGCCATGGCCTCGTTGATATAGGCCTGCTTGCTCTTGCCGGTGTAGCGCATGCGCCCACCGACCGTCAGCGCTTCGTCGAAGAAGCGCATGCCGACATCGAGCGTGGCGAAATCATCCGGCAGCTTGCCGACATCGCCGACGCCGGCGGCAACGCCTTCCGGCTGGGCGGTATCGGCAATCGTCACCGAGAAGCCGGCGAAATAGCGGCCGGCATCATAGCCGCCCTCAATCTCTACGCCCTTCATGATCGTTGTTCCCTCGACATTGACCCAGCGCATCGTGCCGTCGGTGTCGAGGTCGAAGGTGATGTAGTCGCGGATGCGGTTGTGGAAATAACCGACCTTCAGCCAGCCCTCGTCACCGCTCTCAAAGAGGTCGCTGCCCTTGAGATTGACGCCGAGATCCACGCCGCGGCTCTTCTCCGGCAGCAGGTTCGGATTGTTGTTGATCGGATCGGAGGATCCGTCGAAGCTGTGACCACCGGGATAGAAGACTTCGGACGCCGTCGGCGGACGCGAAGTATGGGCGTACGTTATGTAAGGCTGTAGCCAGTCGAACGGACGCGCGGAAATGGTAACCTTCGGATTGAGATCACTGCCCGAGCGGGACAGCGTGTCGATCGGGCACGGCTCCCCTCCTGCCGGGCAACCGTTGCTTCCCGGTGCGTGGTAGCCGGTGATGCCGTCGAGCGACCAGTAATCGTAGCGCAGCCCGCCGGTCACGTCGAAGATGCCGCGGCTGATCGTGGCTTCGGCGAAGGTGCCCGCCTTGACCAGCGTGCCGTCAGGATTTGCACCGCGCTTGGCATTGCCTTCGTATCGATCGCGGCTGTAGGCGGCGCCGTAGTAGAGTTTTAGCTCCGTCTCGTCATTGAGATCGAAACGCATCCGGTTGGAAATGTCGAAACCGGTCGTCGTGTTGGTGCCCTTGCGGCCGTCGAATGAACTGACATTGCCGTTGGTGCCGTCGAATTCCATGTCCGTGATGTTGAGATAGGCATTGGCGTGGAGATCGAAGAGATCGTCGCCGGGCGTATAGGAATATTTCGCCGTGTAGGTCTGGTTGTTGATGACCCAGTTGTAGCCGGAGGTGCCGGGCAGGAACTCGTTGCCGTACCAGATGCCGCCGAGTTGCAGTTTATGATCGGAATTCGGTGCAAGGTTCACCTTGAAGAGGCCCGACTTCGGATGCTGATCGCCGCCGAAGGGGTAGATGATACCCGCGCCGTTCTCAAAAGGGCTCTTCTTGGTATCGCTGAGGGCGCCGACGACGCTCATCTCGCCCTCACCCAGGTCCGTGCGGGCAGCCCCCGCCAGGAGCCGGGAATAGTCGAAGCCGTTGGTACCGGCACGCACGCTCGACATCACGCCGACATCCTTGCCCGAAAGCAGCACGTCATCGACATCGAGCGTGCGGAAATTGGCGGCGCCAGCCAGCGTGCCCATGCCCTCGGCGCCGGAAACCGCACCGCGCGTGACATCGACGCCGACGAGCATGTTCTGCTCGACATAGAGGAGATTGTCGAAGGTGCCGCCGTGGCCGGACAGGTTGCTGAAGGTCTGCGGCACGCCGTCGATCATGCTGTTGACGCGACCCATGCCCTGCATGCCGCGGATATTGACGGTGATGCCCGGCTGGTCGGCCGGCTCGCGGGTGAACGTGCCCGGCGTCGAGCGCAGCACCTGGGTCGCGTCGCCGGCGTAACGCTCCTGCACCTTGATGCGATCCGACTTGGAAACGGCTGCCGGGATATCGACGATGCTGTCACCGTTGCTGTCACCGTTGCTGTCGCCTTCGACATTCACAGCCTGAAGCTCCGTCGCTGCCGCGTCCTGCGCCCGGGCCGGTGCGGCAAGAGCCAGAAGCGCAAGCGCCATGGCCGAGCCTGCCAGAAGCGTCGACGCGTGAAAACGATTATATTGCATGGGAACCTCATCGGACTTCACGCCGCGCGCAGGCACGCGGAACCGTCCGGTAATGGACAACATGATAAATAAAGTCAAGTTTGATCGCGGAGAATTCCCGGCTCTATTTGGCCCTCAACGCCGCCTCATAGGCGCGCCGCACCCACACCGCCATCTCATCCGGATCGTCGAAAGCGGCTTCTGGAACGGACCAGTAGGGCATCTTCACCGGCTTGCCGCTCTGCTTGCCGTCATAGGCCCATTGCCGGCTGCCGGCAGCCTCGAAATCTGGCGCGCTGCGGGCGTCCGCCTTGAGCAGGATTTCGCCCTGCACCTCCAGCGCGAGGATGCGCCCTTCGTGATAGATCCCCTTGCCGCCGAACATGCGCTTGATCGTGACCGGCCCCAGCGCCTGGAACATTTCCTCGATCCCGTCCCGATCCATGCCCTACCCTTTCAGAACGCCGCCCGCGGCAAGCACCGCCTCCGGCGTATCGACATCGACATGCGCCGCTTCACCGATCTCGACATCCACGATATCGAGGCCGGCGCTTTCGACGATATGCCGTGCCCCGACATCGCCTTCAAGCTGGAGGATCGCCGAAAATGTCGCGCGTGGCAGGATGACGGGATTGCCGCGCTTGCCGCCCGAGACCGCGCGCACCACGGCCTGGCCGCCAGACGCCGCAAAAGCGTCCAGCAGCAGGCGCACATCCGCACCCGTGACATGCGGCATGTCGGCAAGCATGACCGAGACGCCATCGCAGCCAGGCCCGAGCGCCGAAACGCCCGCCCTGAGCGAGGTCGACATGCCCTGCGCGTGATCGGGATTGCGGATGAGATCGACCTTGAGCCCGGCCAGTTCCGCCTCGATCTCCTCCGCCCGGTGCCCCGTCACGACGAGCACCCGTGCCGGCCCCGCGGCAAGCGCCGCCTCCACCGAACGCCGCACCAGCGCCTGGCCATCGAAGGCGGCGAGCAGCTTGTGGCTGCCGTTCATGCGGCTTGCGCGACCGGCCGCCAGCACCAGCGCGGCGATGGACAGCGGCCGCTCCGGCGCGCGCAGATCGCGTGGCAGCGGCCGGCTCGGGATTTCCGTCAACAAGCCGCCGACACCCATGCCGGTAATCTCCTCTGATCCGGGATTTTCACCGGCAAAGATGCGGGCGAGAACCCAGTCGAAACCGTTTTCCTTGGGACTGCGCGCGCAGCCCGGCGCTCCGATAACCGGCACCGCGCCGATGCGGCCGAGAACCAGCAGGTTGCCCGGATCGACCGGCATGCCGACATGCTCGACCACCCCGCCCGCCGCGCGGATGGCGGCGGGAATGACATCGTTAACATCCGTCACCGCGGACGCGCCGAAGACGAGGACGAGATCGTTGCCCTGCGCTGAGTCTGTGATGGCCGTCGCCAGCTCCGGCGCCCGATGCGGCACGCGCACCTCATGCGTTAGCCGGCTACCGGAGGCTTGCAGCCGCTGCTCGACGAGCCGGCGCGTCTTGTCCATGACGGACACCTTAAGCGTCGGCAAAATCGTGGCGACGAGCCCGACTCGATAGGACGCGAAAGGTTTGACCTCCAGTGCCCGGCTCGACGCCATGACCCCAGCCGCCTTGCGCACCAGACTGTCGGATACGGCGAGCGGAATGATCTTGATCGTCGCCACCATGTCGCCGGCATTCACGCTCGCATGGTCCGGCAAGGTGGCGATGGTGATTGCCGGGTCCACCCGGTTGAAACGATCGATCGCCGCCCGATCGGCAACGAAAAGGCCGTTCACCTTGGCATGCAGGTTGATGCGCCCCGTCGCGGATGGTGTGAACCGCAGATGATCAGGCAGAATGGCCGCCGCGATCAGCGATGCCGCCTCGTCCTCACCGATATCGTCTGGCTCCAGCCGCACGGCAATGACGGTTGCGACACCCTCGGCGGAAAGGGCTGCGCGATCCTCCGCCGTCACCACATGCCCCTTGTGCAGCGACAGGCTGGCCGTGCGCACGCCATGCGCCAACCGCGCACCGACCGCATCGGCAATCGGGATTTCGCCAAAGATCATGGCGCGGCACCGCGCAGGGACCGGCGGCGCAGATGCGCGACGATATCGGCAAGAATTGCCACGGCGATTTCGGCAGGGCTTGCCGCGCCGATGTCGAGACCGATGGGCGCAGAGATCTTGGCGATGGCAGCCTCGCTGTGCCCAAGCGCCGACAGGCGCTCTATGCGCTTGGCATGGGTTTTTCGGCTGCCGAGCGCGCCGACATAAAAACAGCCCGTCCTCAGCGCCTGCGCTAGCGGAAAATCGTCGATTTTCGGATCATGCGTCACAGCAACGAGCGCCGTATAGGCATCGAGCGGCCGCGTCTTCAGCGCATCCTCCGGCCAGTCCGCGACGAGGTCGATGCCGGCAAAACGTTCTTCCGTGGCGAAAGCGGTGCGCGGATCGATGATCGTGACGTCGAAGCCGGCGATCTCGGCCATTCTCGCCAGCGCCTGGCTGATATGCACCGCGCCGATGATGACGATGCGGGCGGGCGGCAGATGGACGTTGAGGAAGAATTGTCGCTCCTCCGCCTCGACCAGCCCGGATTTACCGGAACGGAAAGCACCGGCAATCGCCTCGCCGAGCGGTCCGGCCACCGGGTCGCCCTCACGGATCACCCGGTCGCGCCCGTCGCCGAGATCGGTGAGGTGAAGAACGGCGCGGCGGGCGGCGCGCTCCGTGTTGAGCTTGCGCAGGAGAAACGGATCCATCAGCCGACACGCTCCACATAAACGCGGATGCGCCCGCCGCAGGACAGGCCGACGCGCCACGCCGTTTCGTCAGCCACGCCGAATTCCAGGATACGCGGCTCGCCGTCGGTAATCACCTCCATCGCCTCGCCGATGACGGCGCCTTCCACGCAGCCGCCGGAAACGGAGCCATGGAAATTGCCCTCGCCATCAATGACGAGATGGCTGCCGACCGGGCGCGGCGCCGAGCCCCATGTCTCCACGACGGTGGCGAGCGCCACCATGCGCCCGTCATCCATCCAGCGTTCGGCAATGGTCAGCGGGTCGAGCGTTTCGTTTGCGTCCATCCTGTCCTCCTCATGCGCCCGGCAGAAACCGCCGGGGATCGCCGGCACCGCGCGGCGCGGCACCGGACAGCGCCGCCACCAGATCGGCCATGGCGTCCAGATTGTGCACCGGCCGAAGCTCGTCGACATGCGGCAGCATGGCCCGCACCCCCCGCGCGCGCGCCTCGAACCCCTCGAAACGCAGCAGCGGATTGAGCCAGACCAGCCGTCGGCAGGAGCGGTGCAGCCGGTCCATCTCCTTTTCGAGCAGATCGATGCCGTCACGTTCCAGCCCATCTGTGATGAGCAGAACCACGGCGCCCTGCCCCAGCACGCGTCGCGACCAGAGCTGGTTGAATTCCTTCAGCGTTTCGCCGATGCGCGTGCCACCCGACCAGTCGCTGACCGTCTGGCTGCAGGCCTCTACCGCAACATCGGGATCGCGATTGCGCATTGGGCGCGTGACATTCGTCAACCGCGTGCCGAACAGGAAGGCATGCACGCGTCGCCGGCTTTCGCCGAGCGCATGCAGGAAATGCAGGAAGATGCGGGTGTACTGACTCATCGATCCCGAGATATCGGCAAGCACGACGAGCGGCGGATGCACCGTCTTGTGCTCCCGGTGGCGCGGCAGGATGAGGGCGCCGCCGGTGCGCATGGCATGACGCATCGTAGCGCGTGCATCCACGGCGACCGGCCGGGTCGACGGGCGGAAACGGCGCGTACGCACCGCATCCATCGGCAGGACGAGGCGGGAGATGGCCCGTTTGGCGGCGGCAAGCTCGGTGGCGGACATCTGGGCGAAATCGGTGCGGCGCAGCACCTCGCTGCCCGAGGCGGTCAGGCGCGAATCGATCTCGATATCCGGCTCGTCGCGCTGGCGCTTCTCGTTTTCACGCCCGCCGAACAGCGCGTCGGAAACGCGCGTTTCGCCCGCCTTGCGCTTTTCCCGCTTCTCGTGCCGCGTCACGACCGGCGACATCAGCGCGATCATCTTTCCCACGAGATCGCGCGAACGCCAGAACAGGCGGAACGCCTCGTCGAAAACGGCATCGTCCTCACGGCGCTTGACGAGCGTCGCATGCAGCGCCGTGTAGAATTCCTCCCGCTCGCCGATGCCGATCGCCTGCACCGCCTCGATAGCATCGGTCACGGCCGCGGGGCCAAGCCGCAGCCCGGCCTTGCGCAGCACACGCGCGAAAAACACGATATTGTCGGCGAGACGGCCGTCCGCGGTGGTGCCTAGAACCTGGTTTTCTGCCCTTGCCGCCATCACTCAGCCCGTCGCCGCCAGCCCGGCCTTGACGTCATCGAGCAGCTTGCGCCCCTCGGCACCGTCGATACGCGCAATGTCGTCCTGATACTTGAGCAGCGTGCCGAGCGTATCCGACACGGTTTCGGGATCGAGCGCCACGCGGTCGAGTTCGGTCAGCGCCGTCGCCCAGTCGATGGTTTCGGCGACACCGGGATTCTTGAAAAGGTCGAGCGCACGCAGTCTCTGCACATAGGCAACGACTTGGCCGGACAGGGTTTCATCGCAGCCGGGCACCTTGCGGCGGATGATCTCCAGCTCCTGCGCGGCCTCAGGATAATCCACCCAATGGTAGAGACAGCGCCGCTTCAGGGCATCATGCACCTCGCGGGTGCGGTTCGTCGTGATAATGACGATGGGTGGCTCGGCGGCGCGGATCGTGCCGAGTTCCGGCACCGTCACCTGGAAATCGGAGAGCACTTCCAGGAGGAAGGCCTCGAAAGCCTCGTCGGTGCGGTCCAACTCGTCGATCAGGAAGATCGGCGCCCGGCCGTCCGGCGAGGACAGCGCCTGCAAGACCGGGCGGCGGATGAGGTAGCGCTCGGAAAAGATATCGGCCTCGATGCGGCCGCGATCCGTGGTGCCGGCGGCTTCCGCAAGCCGGATTTCCAGCATCTGCGCGGGATAGTTCCACTCATAGACGGCCGAGGAAATATCGAGGCCTTCATAGCACTGAAGGCGGATCAGCGGCCGGTCGAGGGCTGCCGACAGCACCTTGGCGATCTCCGTCTTGCCGACGCCGGCCTCGCCCTCGAGAAAGAGCGGCCGCTTCATGCGCAGGGATAGAAACAGCACCGTCGCGAGCGCGCGCCCGGCCAGATAGTTTCCCGAGGCCAGCATCTCGACGGTTTCGTCGATCGATTGCGGGATGTGTCCAGGCTGATAGGGCACGCAACTCCTCCATTCCGGAGGAGGAGACTATAGCGTGTGGTAGCCCCGGTCCATATAGACAAGCGCCGGTTTGTGCTCGCCGAAGGTGACGCCCTTCACCTCGCCGATCAGCATCATGTGGGTCGCCATGACCTTGAGCTCGATCAGCCGGCAATCGAAGGAGGCAAGCGTGCCTTTCAGCACCGGCGCGCCCGTCACCAGCTCCTCCCATTCGCCCATCGCAAAACGCTCTTCGGCGGACAGCGCGGGATCGCGGCCGGAAAAGGCATTGGCGAGGTGCATCTGGTCGGCGGCGAGCGTGTTGAGCGCGAAATTGCCGCTTTTCGAGAAGATCGCGTTCTTCGGGTTGGAGGCGTTGACGCAGGCGAGAACCATGGCCGGATTGTCCGAGATCGAGCAGGCGGCCGTGATGGTCACGCCGCGTTTCTCACCCTCGTGGGCCGTCGTTACGATCTGCACATGGCCGGCATAGCGGCTCATCGCATCGCGGTAGAGCGACGCATCCAGCATCAATCTGTCCAACACGGCGTTCTCCTTCATCGTCAGTGATACATGGCGAAAGTGAAGAAAAATGTAAGCCCCGATGTCGAATTTTCCTGTCTTGTCAGAGACAAGCGGTCGATAGCGTCCATATTTCCCTTTGACCTTAAAGGTCCCGACCGTACAAAGGGCATCATCGCGACCGATGGATTGAGAATGAAGACCGTTTTCCTTGCGAGCCTTTTCGGCAGCGCCCTTCTCGCCGTTTCACCCGCGCTCGCCGCGGGCCTCACCTTCGCGGTCGTCGCACCCGATGCGGGGCCGCTCGCCATTCTCGGCCAGCAGGTGCGCGATGGTGCCCGCGTCGCGGCAGAGGCCAACGGCGATACGATCGTTGAGATTCCCGAAGGCTGCGACGAGAAGGATGACGACGGCATCGCCAAGGCGATCCTATCCGCCAATGCCGTCGCGGCTGTCGGCTTCCTATGCACAGAGGGCCTTTCCGCAGCGCTTCCCGCGCTTGCGGAGGCGAAGGTGCCGGCCATCACGCTCTCCGTGCGCTCGGGCATCCTCATGGAAGACGCGCTGAAGAAGAAATGGCCGCTCTTTCGGCTTGCCCCTGGCCCCAAGGCGGAAGCAGACAAGGCGGTTGAGGTCATCACGCGCGACTGGAAATCCGAGCCCTTCGCACTGATCGACGACGGCACGATCCATGCCCGTGAGATCGTCGAGGCCATCCGCCTGCGGCTGGAAGAGGTGGGCATGAAGGCGGCCTTCGTCGATACCTACCGCCCGGCACAGGAGCAGCAGCTCACGCTGGTGCGCCGGCTTGCTAAGACCGGCGTCACCCATGTCTTCGTCGGCGGCGACCGGACGGATGTGGCGGTCATCGCCCGCGACGCGGCGGCGGAGAAGGCACCGCTCGCCTTGCTGGGCGGCGAAGCGTTGCTCGGCGCCGATCCGACCGTGCCGATGACGGACGGCGTCGAGGCCATCGCGCTGCCGGATTATCAATCCCTGCCGGCAGGCGAACCGGTGGCCAAGGCCATGCTGGCACGGGATATCGTCGCCGAAGGCTATGTGCTGCCGGCCCATGCCGCCGTGACGGCGCTTGCGGCTGCGGCGACCGAGGGCGGCGATCTCACCGAAAAGCTCGCGGCCGGACGGTTCGATACCGCGATCGGTCCCCTCGCCTTCGGCACGGACCATGAACTGAGCGCCAATCCCTATCAATTGCTCGTCTGGAAGGACGGGGCCTTCGTCCCGGCCGGCACGACGCCCGAAAGCGAATGACGATGCGGCCGGGCACAAAAAACCTCATCACTGATGTCGCGGGTCTCAAAGTCGGCAATGCAACGGACCATGCCCTGAAATCCGGCGTGACCGTCGTGTTCTGCGAAGAGCCGGCGACGGCTGCCGTTCAGGTGCTCGGCGGGGCACCAGGCACGCGGGAGACCGATCTCCTGGAACCACACAACACCGTGCAGACGGTGGACGCCCTCGTGCTGTCAGGCGGCTCGGCCTTCGGGCTCGATGCGGCGACGGGCGTGCAGGCGCGACTGCGCGAAATGGGACGCGGCTTTGCCGTCGGCCCGCATCGCGTGCCCATCGTTCCCGCCGCCATCCTGTTCGACCTGATGAACGGCGGCGACAAGGATTGGGGACGCTATCCGCCCTATCGCGAACTCGGTTATGCCGCACTCAAAAATGCAGACACCGATTTCGAGACCGGCAGCACCGGCGCCGGCACCGGCGCGCTGACGGCCACCTTCAAAGGTGGCCTCGGTTCGGCATCCACTGTGCTCGCGGAAGGTTTCACCATCGGCGCGCTCGTGGCGGTCAATGCGCTCGGCTCCGCGACGGTTGGCGGAACCAGGCATTTCTGGGCGTCCCCCTTCGAGGAAGAGGGCGAATTCGGTGGCCTCGGCCTCCCCACACCCTTCCCGTCCGAAGCTCGCCTTCCGCGCACAAAGCTTTCCGCCCGACCTACGGCCATGGAAAACACCACCATCGCCGTCATCGCCACCGATGCCGTGCTGAGCAAAGCGGAGGCGAAACGCCTTGCCATCGCCGCCCATGACGGCTTCGCCCGCGCGCTCTGGCCGGCGCATACGCCGCTCGATGGCGACCTTGTCTTCGCGCTCGCCACCGGCAAGAGCGGCCGCACGCCGGCACCGGAGGATTTCATCGCGCTCTGCGCCGCCGCCGCCTCCACCATGGCGCGCGCCATCGCCCGCGGCGTGCACGATGCGACGCCGATGGACGGGGATGTGCTGCCGAGCTGGGCGGCGCGGTGAATTCGGCCGTTGTTCCCCCCTGCCGGGAATGCTATGGCGACGGCAAAATTCCTGCCCACGGAGCCTGACATGACCCTTCCCATGCGGATCGCCCCTTCCATTCTCGCCGCCGACTACGCCAAGCTCGGCCAGGAAGTGCGCGACGTCGTCGCTGCCGGCGCGGACTGGATCCATCTCGACATCATGGACGGTCATTTCGTGCCGAACATTTCCTTCGGTCCTGACGTCATCAAGTCGCTGCGTCCGCATACCGACGCCTTCTTCGACTGCCACCTGATGATCTCGCCGGCCGATCCCTATCTCGAAGCCTTCGCCAAGGCCGGTTGCGACGGCATTACCGTGCATGCCGAGGCCGGCCCGCATCTCGACCGCTCGCTGCAGGCAATCCGCGCGCTCGGCAAGCGCGCCGGCGTGGCGATCAACCCGGCCACATCGGAAAGCGTGCTCGACTATCTGCTCGACAAGATCGACCTCATCCTCGTCATGACCGTCAATCCGGGCTTCGGCGGCCAGAAGTTCATTCCGGCCATGCAGGAAAAGCTGCGACGCGTGCGCAAAATGGTTGGCGACCGGCCGATCGAGATCCAGGTCGACGGCGGCATCGCCGTGGATACGATCGCCCTGCCGGCCGCATCCGGTGCAAACGTCTTCGTCGCCGGCTCCGCCATCTTCTCGGGCGGTCATGTTGACGCCTATCGCAAAACCATCGACACTCTGCGCAGCAATGCGGAGGTTGCGCGGGCGTGACGATGGTGCGGAAAGCGGCGGCTATCCTGCTCGGTTCCCTGCTGACGGCGGCCACCGCCTCGGCCGGCGATTTCGCGAGCTTCCAGCCGCTCGGCTTTTCGCCGGACGGAAAGGTTTTTGCCTTCGAGGAATTCGGCGTACAGGACGGTTCCGGCTTTCCCTATTCCACCGTCTATTTCATCGATACGGAGAAGGACGCCTATCTCAAGGGCACACCTGTCCGCGTGCGCATCGATGATGAAACGGCCAGTCTCGGCAAGGCGCGGGCGGAAGGCCGCGACAAGGCGAAGACGCTGATTGCCGAACACAAGGTGCTAGACAATCCCGGCGTTCTCGCCGCCTTCAACCCAATGGGCGAGGTCGGCGCGGATCGCAATCGCATCGAATACCTGTCCTATGCCGTCGAGCCGACGCCGGGCGGCAGCTATGCGCTGGCGCTCGACGACATCCCGCTGCCGATCTCGGAAAACTGTGATGGTATCACGCCCGACGGCGGCAAGGGCTTTCGCCTGAAGCTCGTCAAGCGCGATGGCCAAGCGGCCGATGCGGTGTTGCATGAGGACACGCGCGTGCCCGAAAGCCGCGCCTGCCCGATCTCCTACCAGATCTCGGGCGCCATGACCTTTCATCCGCTGGCCGCCGAACCGGTCCATGTGGCGCTGGTGCTCGTCCGCAGCTTCGGCTTCGAGGGTGCCGACGGCCGCTGGATCGCCGTACCCTTCCGGCCCTGACATGGGCGCACCCGCATCCGGGCCCCCCTTTGGCGACGCACGCGTCCCCATCTTTCCCTCACTTGCGCTCTGTCTCGGCGGCGCTTTAGCCTGGGGCCTGCTGATGGTGGCCTGCGCCTTCCTTTCCCTGCATATGGAAGGCCGCGACGCGAATTTTCATCTCGAAAAGCTGCTTCTCATCTATTTCACGGGCGGGTTTTGCGCCTGGGTGATCGCCCTGCCGCTCGCCCGGCTTCTGACGCGCCGGCGCGGCACCGAGACACGCTTCGCCGCCCATTTCGCCCTGCTCAGCCTCGGCACGGTCGCCCTGACGGCGTTCTTCTTCGCCATGGACTACCGGCTGTTCTATGCGCGCTGGCACCAGCCCTTCGGCACGCGTGTCTGGGCTTTCCAGTTCGTTTTCACGTCGGCCGGCGCCGTCTACCAGTTCCTCGTCATGGGTCTACGGCTCTATCTGCCGGTCGGCCTGCCGATCCTCGTCGGTGCCAGCCTGTGGCTCGCGCGTGCCATGCCTCTTTCCCGGCATTGACCGCACCGGCGTTGAGCTTGCCGGCCATCTTTGCTAAAGCGGCGGCAATTCCCACCCTCCCAAGGAAAGTCTAGAACCGATGATCCCTCGCTATTCCCGACCGGACATGGTCGCCATCTGGTCGCCCGAAACGAAGTTCCGCATCTGGTTCGAAATCGAAGCCTATGCCTGCGATGCGCTGGCGGAACTCGGCGTCATCCCGAAATCGGCGGCCGAGACGATCTGGGAAAAGGGTGGCAAGGCAGAATTCGACGTCGCCCGCATCGACGAGATCGAGGCCGTCACCAAGCATGACGTCATCGCCTTCCTGACGCACCTTTCGGAATTCGTCGGCCCCGACAGCCGCTTCGTGCACCAGGGCATGACCTCCTCGGACGTGCTCGACACGACCTTCAACATCCAGCTGGTGCGCGCCGCCGATATCCTGCTTGCCGGCGTCGACCGTGTGCTGGCCGCGCTGAAGGCCCGCGCCTTCGAGCACAAGGACACGATCCGCATCGGCCGCAGCCACGGCATTCATGCCGAACCGACGACGATGGGCCTGACGCTTGCCCGCTTCTATGCCGAGATGGACCGCAACCGCGCCCGCCTCGTCGCCGCGCGTGCGGAAATCGCAACCGGCGCGATCTCGGGTGCCGTCGGCACCTTCGCCAACATCGATCCCTACGTCGAAGAGCATGTCTGCGCCAAGCTCGGCCTGACGCCCGAGCCCGTCTCCACGCAGGTCATCCCGCGTGACCGTCACGCAATGTTCTTCGCCACGCTCGGCGTGATCGCCTCGTCGATCGAGAATGTCGCGATCGAAATCCGCCACATGCAGCGCACGGAAGTGCTGGAAGCCGAAGAGTTCTTCTCGCCGGGCCAGAAGGGTTCTTCCGCCATGCCGCACAAGCGCAACCCGGTGCTCACGGAAAACCTGACGGGTCTCGCCCGCCTCGTGCGCATGGCCGTGACGCCCGCCATGGAAAACGTCGCACTCTGGCACGAGCGCGACATTTCGCATTCCAGCGTCGAGCGTGGCATCGGCCCGGACACGACGATCACGCTCGACTTCGCGCTGAACCGCCTTGCCGGCGTCATCGAAAAGCTGGTGATCTATCCGGAGAACATGCTGAAGAACCTCAACAAGTTCCGCGGTCTCGTTCACTCGCAGCGCGTCCTGCTGGCGCTCACCCAGGCCGGCGTTTCGCGCGAGGATTCCTATCGCCTCGTGCAGCGCAATGCGATGAAGGTCTGGGAAAAGGGCGCGGACTTCCTCGAGGAACTGCTCGCCGACGCCGAAGTGCGTGCCGCCCTCACCGAGGAACAGATCCGCGAAAAGTTCGATCTCGGCTACCACACCAAGCACGTCGATACGATCTTCCGCCGCGTCTTCGGCACGGTCTGATCGACCTTTGACAGCAGCGATGGCGCCAG
>NZ_JBLZPK010000059.1:99465-123508 GCF_049199905.1 Shinella sp. M27 | reverse complement strand
CTCCCCTCTGGCAGGCGGCGACGTTCTCCTCCAGGCGGCGCCGCCCACGAAACAGCGACTACCGCTCTTCGACGACGACCTTGCGGTAGAGATGCCAGGTGGCATGGCCGAGGATCGGCATGATCACCGCAAGGCCGACGAAGAGCGGGATAGTGCCGACGATCAGCAGTGCCGCGACGATGAGGCCCCAGCAGGCGATCGGCACCGGATTGACGAGCGTCGCACGCAAAGACGTCTCGATGGCCGCGACGGCGCCGATATCCCGGTCGAGCATCAGCGGAAAGGCGATGACGGTCGTCGCGAGCACGATAAGCGCAAAGCAGAAGCCGATGGCATTGCCCGCCAGCATCAGGAGCAGCCCGTTTTCGGAGCTGAAGATGGAGGCGAGGAAAAGCGCCAGCGACCGCGGCGGTTCCGGCCCGAACAGGCTCGTATAGAGCATCTGGGCGAAGACCAGCCAGGCCACGAACAGCACCGTGAGCATGGCACCGACGGCGAGGATGGACGGCAAGGCCGGCGAATGACGCACCTCCAGCGCATGGCGCCAGGACGTGTCCATGCCCCGCTCGCGCCTCCGGCTGATCTCGTAGAGGCCGAGCGCCAAGAACGGCCCGAGCAGCGCAAAACCCGCAATCAGCGGAAAGATCAGCGGCAGCATGTTCGCACCGGAACTCCAGGTGACGAGCACCACGCCCGAAATCGGATAGATAAGGCTCAGGAAAACATAGTGGGACGGTTTGGCGCGGAAATCGTCGAAACCCCGCGCCAGCGCATCCCGAATATCGGACAACCCGATCCGCCGCACGGCGGGCCGTGTCACCATATCACGGGCACCCGCCATCACATGAAAAGTCGTCATGACCATTCCTCCTGCCGGTTTTCAACCGTCACGGCATCCGCGCGTGTGGAGGGCAATCGTCCGCCACCACGGTGGGCCGTGATTGGCATTGAGAACGGGAATCATACACCTGCTGGACCGATTTGTCCCACCCTCTTGACTTCAGCACTTCGTGAACGCACATCCGGGCGCATGAAAGCCTCAGAAGCAGACATCCTCATCGTTCCCGGCCACACCAATTCCGGGCCTGACCATTGGCAGAGCCGCTGGCAGTCCAAGCTCGGCTCGGCGCGCCGTGTCGAGCAGGCGGAGTGGGAAAAGCCGGTGCGGGAAGACTGGGTGCAGCGGATCGTCGATGAAGTCGCGGCGGCCTCAAAGCCCGTTGTGCTGGTTGCGCATTCTCTCGGCGTCGCAGCGGCCATCCATGCCGCGCCGCATCTCGGCAACAAGGTGGCCGGTGCGTTCCTCGTCGCGCCGCCGGATCTCACCAAACCGGATATCGAGCCGGCGCATCTGACGACGTTCGGCCCCTATTCGCGCGAGCCGCTTGCCTTCCCGTCGCTGGTCGTCGCCAGCCGCAACGATCCGTTCGGGGCCTATGAGCATGCCGACGACATCGCCGCGGCCTGGGGTTCGCTGCTGCTCGATGCCGGTGAAGCCGGACATATCAACACCGAGTCCGGCCACGGCCCCTGGCCGGAGGGAACCATGGTGTTCGCGCAATTCCTCAGCAAGCTCAAGCCGCCGGCCTGACGGCCGTCTGCATTTCGCCATTAAGAGGAATTTCATAGAAATCCTGCACGCTGCGACTGTTGAGTTCTTTGCAGGCGCCGCGTTTCATGGCCAAACCACCCGGTTCGACCTCCCTTGCTGTGGAAAAAACGGAACGTGAACCGCTGTATCGTCAGCTTTTCGCGCGGTCCGGCTTCGGCTTCGCGGCACTCGATGCAGAAGGCCGTATCGTCGAGGCGAATGCCACGCTGCTGCGCTCCTTTGCCGTTACCGCGCTCGAAGACCTGCCTCGTTTCGACGCCTGCGTATCCGCCAAGGACCGCTCGATCATCGCCTATGCGATGCGCCCCAAATCAGCCGAACAGGCACCCTGGGAAATCCGCCTCCAAAGGCCTGATGGCACTGAATTCTGGGTTCTCGCCTCCTTCATAGAGCCGCCTGCCCCTCCCGGCGAAGCCACGCCGCCTGCAATGATCGTGCAGACCATCGATATCGACGAACGCAAGCGCAACGCGCTGGAGCTCGCCGAGCGCGAGGCGAGATGGAACCATGCGTTGGAATCCGCCGGGCAAGGCGTCTGGGACCACGATTTCTCCCGCGGCGACCTGTTCTATTCCCGCCAGTGGCGCGCCATCCGCGGCCTGCAGCCGGATGATGCAATCGACAGCTCACTGGAAAGCTGGATCCAGAGCGTACATCCCGACGACCGGGCGCATGTCATCGGCGAGATCAAGAAGCAGGAAACCGGCCAGACGCCCGTTAGCGTCTTTTCCTATCGCGAACGGCATAAGGAAGGCCATTGGGTCTGGATCGAAAGCCGCGGCGCCGTCGTGGAATATGGTCCGGACGGCAAGCCGAGCCGCATCGCCGGCACCGATACCGATATTACCGAGCGCAAGGAGGCCGAAGAACGCCTCGCCCAGATGTCGCGCCGCCTCGAACTGGCGCTCGACGTCTCGCGCATCGGTGTCTTCGAGGTCAATCTCAAGACCAGCGAAGTCCAGTGGGACGACCGCATGGTCGAGATATACGGCCTGACGGAAGAGCCTAATGCCACGACCTGGGAACGCGCGCTGCACCCCCTGGATCAGCGCAAGGCCACCACCAAGGTGCAGGACGGGGTCTTCAACGGCAAGGATTTCGCCAACGAATTTCGTATCATCAGAGGTGACGGCGAAATCCGCCACCTGCGCGGCCGTTCCGCGCCCTATGTCGATACGACCGGTGTGCCCCGCCTCATCGGTGCCAACTGGGATGTGACCGACGACGTCGAGCTGCAGGAAGAGCTGACGCACGCGAAGGAACTGGCAGAGGCCCGCGCAGGCGAACTCGAAAGTGCCAAGGCACGCATCGAATATACCGCCCTGCATGATCACCTGACCGGCCTGCCGAACCGCCGCTATCTCGACGCCACCATCGAGGACGCCGCCAGGCAGGCGCAGCAGACCGGCAGCCGCCTCGCCGTGCTGCATATCGACCTCGACCGCTTCAAGGAAATCAACGACACGCTCGGCCATCTCGCCGGCGACCAGATGTTGATCCATGCCGCAGGAGTTCTCCGCGAACTGAAAGGCGATGGCGACTTCGTTGCGCGTATCGGCGGAGACGAGTTCGTCTTCCTTTCCTCCGGCCCGAACGGACGCAATCTGGCTGTGCTCGCCGAGGCGATCGTCGAGGCGATGCGCAAGCCCGTGACCTTCAACGGCCATATCTGCCGGTTCGGCGCCTCCGTCGGCATTGCCAGCCAGTCGGGTGCGGCGATCGACGCCAAGCAGCTGCTCGTCAATGCCGACCTCGCTCTCTACCGCGCCAAGAACCGCGGCCGCAGCCGGCACGAATTCTTCACCAGCGACTTCCAGGCGCAGATCATCGTCAACAAGCAGACGGCCGACGAAATCCTCTCCGGCATCGAGCAGAGCCGCTTCCTGCCCTATTACCAGCCGCAATTCTGCGCCCGCACGCTCGACATCATCGGCGTCGAGACCCTGGCACGCTGGGATCATCCGACGCGCGGCATCCTCGCACCCGACACCTTCCTGAAGATCGCCGAGGATCTCGACTGCGTCGCCACGATCGACCGAATCGTGCTTGAAAAATCGCTCGCGGACTTTGCCGAGTGGCAGTCGCTCGGACTGGGCATCGGCAAGATCTCGGCGAATGTCTCCTCCAAGCGCCTGCATGACCCTGAACTGGGGCGCTCGCTGCGCACGCTTGATATCAAGCCGCAATCGCTGTCCTTCGAACTCCTGGAATCCATCTTCCTCGACGATTGCGACCGCACCGTGCTGGAAAACCTCGCGGAGATGCGCAAGCTCGGTATCGATATCGAAATCGACGATTTCGGCACCGGCCATGCGTCCATCGTCAGCCTGATGAAGCTCAGCCCACGCCGGCTGAAGATCGACCGCCAGCTCGTCAAGCCGGTGAGCCGCTCGCCGGGCCAGCGCAAGCTGGTCGGCACGATCGTCGAGATCGGCCGCTCCCTCAACATCGAGGTCGTGGCCGAAGGCGTCGAGACGCCGGCCCATGTCGCCATCATGCGCGATCTCGGCTGCGACATTTTGCAGGGCTATGCCCTTGCCCGGCCCATGCCGGCACAGGCAATTCCCGATTTCGTGCGGCGCGAGGAGTGGCGGCTCGAGGCGGGCAATGTGCGCGACCTGCAGAACGAAGTCCGCCGCGCCGTCAACCGCTGATACACAACGCAACAAAAAAGCCGCCCGGCAGAACCGGACGGCGTTTCAAGCGAATATGATATGGCGCGATTACTTGGCTTCGAGCTGCGAGATCGCAACGGCGAGAAGCTCGATCATCTGAACGCGGATCTCATCTTCGCTGCGGGCAACGCCGCCGGCGTCGAGATCGGCCTTCACCTTGCGCACGACGTCTTCATGGCCGACTTCTTCGAAATCAGCGGCAACGACGTCCTTGGCGTAGGCGTCCGCTTCGTCGCCGGTCTTGCCGAGCAGGCCTGCAGCCCACAGGCCGACCAGCTTGTTGCGGCGTGCTTCGGCCCTGAAGCGCAGTTCCTCGTCCAGCGCGAACTTGGCCTCGAAGGCCTTTTCCCGATCCTGCATGCTGGTCATCTATGACTCCCGTAGATTCTTTCACCCTTTAGGCTTCCACGCCCATAAATCAAAACGACGGCAAAAGTGCAATGCGAACTTTCGTCCCCGCTGAAACTTGCCGGAACGCCGGAAAACGGGGGATCGGGCATCGCGGCGATTGTTAAACTGTGGCATTTCGTTTAAGGGAGCGCAAACGAACGACACCTGCGCGAGCCCAAGCGCGCCAACAACAGAGAAAAATCATGAACCGTCGCCGCCGTATTTACGAGGGCAAGGGCAAGATCCTTTATGAGGGCCCTGAGCCGGGCACGCTGATCCAGTTCTTCAAGGATGATGCGACCGCCTTCAACAAGAAGAAGCACGATGTCATCGACGGCAAGGGTGTGCTCAACAACCGGATTTCCGAGTACCTGTTCACGCAGCTGAACAAAATGGGCATTCCGACCCACTTCATCCGCCGCCTGAACATGCGCGAGCAGCTGATCAAGGAAGTCGAGATCATTCCGCTCGAGGTCGTCGTGCGCAACGTCGCCGCCGGCTCGCTCTCCAAGCGCCTCGGCATCGAGGAAGGCACGGTGCTGCCACGCTCGATCATCGAATTCTACTTCAAGGCCGATGCGCTCGAAGACCCGATGGTCTCCGAAGAGCACATCACGGCCTTCGGCTGGGCAAGCCCGCAGGAACTCGACGACATCATGGCGCTCGCCATCCGCGTCAACGACTTCCTGTCCGGCCTGTTCCTCGGCGTCGGCATCCAGCTCGTCGATTTCAAGATCGAATGTGGCCGCCTCTTCGAAGGCGACATGATGCGCATCATCATCGCCGACGAGATCTCGCCCGACAGCTGCCGCCTGTGGGACATCGCCACGCAGGAAAAGATGGACAAGGACCGCTTCCGCCGCGATCTCGGCGGGCTTCTCGAAGCCTATCAGGAAGTCGCCCGCCGTCTCGGCATCATCAACGAGAACGAGCCCCCGCGCGGCACCGGCCCGGTTCTGGTCAAGTAATAGGCGCCTGCCCGGCGCTTCGGATTTTGGTTTGAAGAGGAAGACATGATCAAGGCACGCGTAACGGTCACGCTCAAGAACGGCGTTCTCGACCCGCAGGGCAAGGCCATCGAAGGCGCGCTCGGCAGCCTCGGTTTCGACGGCGTTAGCGGCATTCGCCAGGGCAAGGTTTTCGATCTCGAACTCGCCACGGCCGACCGCGCCAAGGCCGAAGCCGACCTCAAGGCCATGTGCGAGAAGCTGCTGGCCAACACGGTAATCGAGAACTATACTATCGCCCTCGCCTGACGGTTGAGGGAGATAGACAATGGCAGATGTCACGAACGAACTGCTGTACGAGGTGCTGAAAAGCATCCATGCCCGAATGGACAAATTGGACATAGGGCTTTCCGATCTTCGCAGTGAGATGATCACGACGCGAGGAGCGATCGTTACAGTTCAGCAGGATGTTCACCACATCTATTCGCGCCTGGCCAACATGGACCAGCGTCTCGACCATATCGAAAAACGCCTCGAACTGCGTGAACTCGCCGAGGCCCAGGCAAGGTTTGAACCACACCCATGAAGTCCGCCGTCGTCCAGCTCCCCGGCCTCAACCGTGACCGCGACATGATCGCGGCGCTGACCAAGATTTCCGGCACCGCGCCGGTCACCGTCTGGCAGACGGAAACGGACCTGCCGGATGTCGACCTCATCGTCATCCCCGGCGGCTTCTCCTATGGCGACTATCTGCGCTGCGGCGCCATTGCCGCCCGCATGCCCGTCATGCAGGCGATCAAGGCGAAGGCCGAAGCCGGCGTGAAGGTTCTGGGCGTGTGCAACGGCTTCCAGATCCTGCTCGAAGCGGGCCTGCTGCCGGGCGCGCTGATGCGCAATGCCTCGCTGAAATTCGTCTGCCGCGAAGTGAAGCTCGAAGTGGCGAATGCCGAAACGGACTTCACCCGCGCCTATGACAAGGGCCAGATCATCCGCTGCCCCGTCGCCCACCATGACGGCAACTTCTTTGCCGATGCTGAGACGCTGGCTACGATCGAAGGCAACGGCCAGGTCGTTTTCCGTTACGCAGAAGGCACGAACCCGAACGGCTCGATCAACGACATTGCCGGCGTGATGAACGCCAAGGGCAATGTGCTTGGCCTGATGCCGCACCCGGAAAATCTCATCGAGGCCGCCCATGGCGGTTCCGACGGCCGCGCGCTCTTCGCGTCGGTGCTCGACGTAATCGCTGCTTAACCCGCCGTTGCTATCAAGGGCGCATGTCCATACCCGAAAGGCTTTCCATGCGCCCTCGTCTCTCCGCCAAGCTCCTCCTGCCGCTCGTTGCCGCTGCGGCTCTGGCTGCTTGCCAGACGAAGACGCCGCCGCCGAAGGTGGGTGGCGCTGCACTGCCGACCATGGAGCGCGTCGCGCTCGGCGCCAACAGCTGCTGGTTCAAATCGGGTGACCCGGCCTTCAAGGCCTATCGCCTCGCACCGGAGCTGAATTCCTTCTCCGGTCGGCCGCGCATTCTCGTGGTCCACCGCAATTCGCCGGAATCGCGTCCGCTGCTCGTCGTGCAGGCGGAAGGCAGTCCGGCCAAGCTCGACGCCTTCGGTCCCCTGATGGCCGAACCGGTCGGCGCGCGCATCGCGACCGATGTCCAGCGCTGGGCAGCCGGCGGCAAGGGCTGCTGAGCAGCCCTCAATCCCAATAGAACGATTTGCCGATTTCGCGCTGCGCGTCGCTGCGGGTGATGCCGATGTCGCGCAACTGCTCTTCCGTCATTTCGACAAGCGCGTGGCGCGTGCGGCGCTTGACCCACCATGCCCGCACGCCGAGCGATGAGCGATAGAGCAATCCGCGAATGGAAGCGGGGCGCTTAAATTCGCCCTCGATGAAGATTGTATCAATTGCCATGGAACTTTCTCCTGACATGCCACTGGGAGCGTGACAATCGGTGCATTCAGGAGATAATTGACTTCAAGAACGGTGCAATATAAGAATTGCCACCATGACAAATTGGCTTCCCAATCTTCAGGCCTCCGACGGCCCGCTCTATGTTCGCATCGCCGACCAGATCGAGCAGGCCATCAATACCGGCATGCTCGCCTCCGGCAGCAAATTGCCCCCGCAACGCAACCTCGCCTACGATATCGGTGTGACGATCGGCACGGTCAGCCGCGCCTACAGCATGGTGCGCGAGCGCGGGCTCGTCAGTGGCGAGGTCGGGCGCGGAACCTATGTCCTGGGCTCTCCCGACAATGACGATGCGGCCACGGGCATCGACCCGGTGAGTGCCCGTCTCGTCGGCACCCGCGCCGCCAATGCACCGCCCGGCAAGCTGCGCTTCGATACGACGGCGGCCACGGATGTGGGACAATCGGCCATTGTCACCGATATCCTCTCGGCCATCTGTCGCGAACAGCCGAACGAGATTTCAAGCTATACCCGGAATTTTCCGGCGCACTGGCTGGAGGCCGGCCGCCAATGGCTGAAGCGCGGTGACTGGCAGCCGGCGCAGGAAAGCATCGTCCCGACGCTCGGGGCGCATGCCGCCGTCATTGCCGCCGTGTCGGTCATCACATCGCCGGGAGACCGCATCGTCTTCGAGCATGTCACCTATTCGCAGGTCAGCCGTGGCACTGCGCTGCTCGGCCGGCAGACCGCACTGGTCGATTCGGATGCTTACGGCGTCATCCCCGAGGATTTCGAGCGGGTCTGCGTGCAGCAGCACCCCAAGCTCGCCTTCCTGATGTCCGGCGCCCAGAACCCGACGCTCGTCACCATGCCGGAAGAGCGCCGCCGGGCGATTGCCGCCATCGCCAAGCGGCACAATGTCTTCCTCGTGGAGGACAATCTCTATGGCGCGACGGCGAACAACGATATTCCTCTGCTGGCCGAAATCGCACCCGAGCGCACCTTCCTCGTCGGCGGCCTGTCGAAGAGTGTCGCGGCCGGCGTGCGAGGCGGCTGGATCGCCTGCCCGCCGCATCTGGCGCAGCGCGTGCGCATCGCCCACAAGATGGTGAGCGGCGGCCTGCCCTTCCTGCTCGCCGAGCTTGCCGCCCGCCTCGTCCTGTCAGGCATGGCCGATGCCATCCGCGCAAAAGTCTCCGAAGAGGTCGGCATCCGCGAAGCCCATGCGCGAAAAATCTTCGAAGGGCTGGATTTCAACTCGCATCCGCGTGTGCCCTTCCTCTGGCTGAAACTGCCGGATCCCTGGCTGTCGGGTACGTTCCGGCAAGCGGCCTTCGCCGAAGACATCCTCATCGACGACGAGGACGAGTTCAAAGCCGGGCGCTCGGAAAAGACCTTTCATCGCGTGCGCATCGGCCTCTCCTCGCCGGCAGACCGCGAAGAGGTCGCCGGCGGCCTGATGCGGCTGCGCCGGCTCTTGGAAAACGCACCGACGGGCTATGACAGCCCGGCCTGAAAGCCGCGTTCTCTTGTGTTTGAGGGTCATTTTCCTGTCGCGCGACAAGTCGGCTTGGGTTAAAGAGACGGCAATCCTGCCCTCCACGACAAGACGAGCGACGATGACCATTTCGAACACCCGCCCGATCACCCCGGAGCTGATTGCCGCCCACGGGCTGAAGCCGGATGAATACGACCGCATCCTCTCGCTGATCGGCCGCGAGCCGACCTTCACCGAACTCGGCATCTTCTCGGCCATGTGGAACGAGCACTGCTCGTACAAGTCCTCCAAGCGCTGGCTGCGCACGCTGCCAACCAAGGGGCCGCGCGTCATCCAGGGACCGGGCGAAAATGCCGGCGTGGTGGATATCGATGACGGCGACTGCGTCGTCTTCAAGATGGAGAGCCACAACCACCCGTCCTATATCGAGCCCTATCAGGGTGCGGCGACGGGCGTCGGCGGCATCCTGCGCGACGTCTTCACCATGGGTGCCCGCCCGGTCGCGGCAATGAACGCGCTGCGCTTCGGTGAACCGAGCCATCCGAAGACCCGCCACCTCGTCTCGGGCGTCGTTGCCGGTGTCGGTGGCTACGGCAATTCCTTCGGCGTGCCGACCGTCGGCGGCGAGGTCGAGTTTGACCCGCGCTACAACGGCAACATTCTCGTCAACGCCTTTGCCGCCGGCCTGGCCAAGTCCAACGCCATCTTCCTATCGGAAGCCAAGGGCGTCGGCCTGCCGGTCGTCTATCTCGGCGCTAAGACCGGCCGTGACGGCGTGGGTGGCGCGACCATGGCCTCGGCCGAATTCGACGAGTCGATCGAAGAGAAGCGCCCGACCGTGCAGGTCGGCGACCCCTTCACCGAAAAGTGCCTGCTGGAAGCCTGCCTGGAACTGATGCAGACCGGCGCCGTCATCGCCATCCAGGACATGGGTGCCGCCGGCCTCACCTGCTCGGCCGTCGAAATGGGCGCCAAGGGCGACCTCGGCATCGAACTGAACCTCGACCTCGTGCCTGTCCGCGAAGAACAGATGACGGCTTACGAGATGATGCTGTCGGAAAGCCAGGAGCGCATGCTCATGGTTCTCGAGCCCGCCAAGGAAGAAGTCGCCAAGGCGATCTTCATCAAGTGGGGTCTCGCATTCGCCATCGTCGGCACCACGACGGACGACCTGCGCTTCCGCATCCTGCACCAGGGCGAGGAAGTCGCGAACCTGCCGATCAAGGAACTGGGTGACGAAGCCCCGGAATACGACCGCCCGTGGCGCGAGCCGGGCAAGCCCGCACCGTTGCCGGCCAATCTGGTGGAAGAGCCCGCCAATTATGGCGAGGCCGTGCTGAAGCTCGTCGGTTCGCCGAACCAGTCGAGCCGCCGCTGGGTCTATGAGCAGTATGACACGCTGATCCAGGGCAATTCCCTGCAGATCCCCGGCGGCGATGCCGGCGTCGTGCGCGTCGAAGGTCACACCTCCAAGGCACTCGCCTTCTCCTCCGACGTCACCCCGCGTTATGTCGAGGCCGATCCGTTCGAAGGCGGCAAGCAGGCCGTCGCCGAATGCTGGCGCAACATCACCGCGACCGGCGCCGAGCCGCTCGCCTCCACCGACAACCTGAACTTCGGCAACCCGGAAAAGCCCGAGATCATGGGCCAGTTCGTCAAGGCCATCCAGGGCATCGGCGAAGCCTGCCGCGCGCTCGATTTCCCGATCGTTTCCGGCAATGTCTCGCTCTACAACGAGACGAACGGCATCGCGATCCTGCCGACCCCGACCATTGCCGGCGTCGGCCTGCTGCCCGACTGGTCCGTCATGGCCAAGATCGGCGGCGCCAACGACGGCGACCACCTGATCCTCATCGGCACCGACGGCAGCCATCTCGGGCAGTCCGTCTATTTGCGCGACGTCGTCGGCAAGATCGACGGCCCTGCTCCGGAAGTCGACCTGCATGCCGAACGCCGCAACGGCGATTTCGTGCGCTCGGCCATCCGCAACGGCCAGGTCACCGCCTGCCACGACATTTCCTCGGGTGGCCTCGCCATCGCACTCGCCGAAATGGTCATGGCCTCCGGCAAGGGCGCCAAGGTCGATCTCTCCGAGGCGCACGGCCCGGCGCATGCGCTGCTCTTCGGTGAAGACCAGGCCCGCTATGTGCTCGCGGTTCCGGCCGATCTCGCCAACTTCGTCTCAGCCAATGCGGAAGGTGCGGGCATCCCGTTCCGCCGTCTGGGCACGGTCGTCGGTGATGCGCTGGCCGTGGATGGCCTGTTCTCGCTGCCGATTGAGCAATTGCGCAGCACCCATGAATCGTGGTTCCCTGATTTCATGGATGGCAACGGCACCGCCGCTGCCGCCGCAGAATAAATAAGGGAGCAGTTTCATGGCCATGTCACCCGGCGATATCGAAGACCTCATCAAATCCGGCATTCCCGGAGCGAAGGTGGTCATCCGCGATCTCGCCGGCGACGGCGACCATTATGCAGCCGAGGTCGTCGCGGAAGCCTTCCGCGGCAAGACCCGCGTGCAGCAGCACCAGATGGTCTACGACGCATTGAAGGGCAATATGGGCGGCGTTCTGCACGCCCTTGCCCTCCAGACTTCCATTCCGGACTGATCCGTCATGGCGGGCCTTCTCGATGAACTCGTTTCCGGCGTGGTCGACGCAGCCCTGAAAGAGGTGCTGAAGAAGACCGGCGTGCGCAAGACCGCGACCACCAAGCGCACGCGCCGCAAGACGACAACGCGCAAGAAGGCCTCCGGCGGCATCCTCGGCGATATCCTGGAGGCCGCGCTGAAGCCGGCCCGCAAACAGACGAGCCGCCGACGTACGGCGGCCAGTCGCTCCCGCCAGCGCAGCCGCTGATCCGGCCATGCGTCTCGCCGTCCTCTCGCTTGGCATCTCCCTTGTTGCTTTGCCCGCGGCAGCGCAGGAGGTCGAGTGCCATTCCAGCGACAGCTACCGCGTCGCCGTGAAAGCCTATGGCGAAGAGCCGGGCGCGCAGATCGCCGTGACGGCCATCGAGCCGGGCACGACGTCGGCTTGCCGTTTTGACCCGGATGAAGCGGACGACGTCATCGGTGAACCCGGCGAGCCCCTGTGGTTCTATGCGCTGGAAGGCAATATCCTCGTGCTGAGCCGCTCGACCGGCCCGCAGGGCGATGTCGTCGTGCACGATCTGGACGAGGGTACGGTGCTGCTCGATGCGCCCTCCGATGCCTTCGAGGTTCGCGACGGCCAGCTCGTCTTCTGGGAGCGCACGGTCGAGGGGACGCCCGACACCTGCCCCGGCTTCACCGAGTTTCAAGCAAACGGTTTCGGCACGGTCATCACGGTCGAGAAGACCCTCGATTTTGCCGATGGCAGTGTGACATCCACCGGCGCGAGCCGCTGCGACGGCACGCAATAGGCGCGGCAGCCGCGCAACACCCCCAACTTGCTAAGGCAGCCCCTGCCATTTTTTCCTGAGGGCCTTCTGGCATTTGTCACCCGAGGTTGTTATTTAGGGCGCATGGTTCATCGCATCGGCCCTTGAAGCCGATTTGCTAGGGAATACGACTATGAGCGGCATCCACGATTTCATCGCCAACGAAGTGAAGACCAACGACGTCGTCCTGTTCCTCAAGGGCACGCCGGAATTTCCGCAGTGTGGCTTCTCCGGTCAGGTCGTGCAGATCCTTGATTACGTGGGTGTGGACTACAAGGGCATCAACGTGCTCGCCGATGCCGACATCCGCCAGGGCATCAAGGACTATTCCAACTGGCCGACCATCCCGCAGCTTTATGTGAAGGGTGAATTCATCGGCGGTTGCGACATCGTGCGTGAAATGTTCCAGTCGGGCGAGTTGCAGTCTCACCTTCAGGAACAGGGTATTTCGATCAAGGGCGCTGCCTGACGCTTCACGGTCTTCCGGCCGGCAAGCTTTTCAAAGGCGCCGCACCCCAGCGGCGCCTTATCTCTTTTATGGAATGAATTGATATGTCTGGACTTTCCCTCGAATCTTCCCAGCGCCTCAAAGGCATGGGCAAGATAGAATTCATTGCGCTCATGGCGTTCCTGATGGCGCTCAATGCGCTCGCCATCGACATCATGCTGCCCGGCCTCCAGCAGATCGGCGCCAGCCTCGGCGTCGAAAACGAGAACCATCGGCAATATGTCATCTCGGCCTATCTGATCGGCTTCGCCTTCGCGCAGCTGCTCTACGGTCCGATCTCAGACCGCTTCGGCCGTCGCTTGCCGATGTTCGTCGGCTTGGGCATCTACGTCGTCTCGTCGCTGGCGGCGATCTTCGTGCCGAGCTTTGCCGCCTTGCTGGCGCTGCGTTTCATCCAGGGCATCGGCTCGGCGGCGATGCGCGTCATCACCGTCTCGATCGTCCGCGACATTTTTGGCGGGCGCGCAATGGCAGAGGTGATGTCGCTGATCATGATGGTCTTCATGGTCATTCCCGTCATGGCGCCGAGCATTGGTCAGGTCGTCATGCTGTTCGGCAACTGGCACCTGATCTTCGCCTTCATGGCCGTCGTTGCGATGATCGTCTGGGCCTGGATGTATATCCGCCTGCCGGAAACGCTGCATGAGGACGACGTGCGTCCTTTCACGGTGCGTTCGGTCCTTGGCGGCTTCCGCATCGTTCTCACGGACCGCGTGGCGCTGTGCTACACGCTGGCGAGCACGTTCATCTTCGGCGCGCTGTTCGGCTTTATCAACTCCGCGCAGCAGATTTATGTCGGCATCTACGGCCTCGGCGTCTGGTTCCCCGTCGCCTTCGCCGCCGTCGCCGCCTTCATGGCGCTGTCGTCCTTCGTCAACGCCAAGCTGGTCGGCCGGTTTGGCATGCGCAAGCTGTCGCACGGCGCCCTCGTGGGCTTCCTGACGGTCAACACGCTATGGCTTGCCCTCACGCTGGTCTGGCCGGGTCACGTGCCCTTCCCGATCTTCATCGTGCTCTTCGCGCTGGCGATGTTCCAGTTCGGCTGGATCGGCTCGAACTTCAACTCGCTCGCCATGGAGCCGCTCGGCCATGTCGCCGGCACCGCCTCCTCCGTGCTCGGCTTCATGGGCACGGCCGGCGGCACGGTGATCGGCGCGATCATCGGGCAGTCCTTCAACGGCACGGCGCTGCCGCTCGTCACCGGCTTCTTCACGCTCTCGATCATCGGCCTGATCTTCGTGCTGATCGCCGAGCGCGGAAAGCTGTTCCAGGCCCATAACAAGCCGGTTTAAGGAAACGACCACTCCTCTGTCATCCGCGGGCTTGCCACGAGCATGACGGAGAGATTTTTAGACAAAAAAAGACCCGGCTGCTGATGCAGCCGGGTCTTTTGCTTTAGGAATAGAGCCTCAATCGACGAAGACTTCCCGGCGCAACAATTCCCAGGTGTCCTTGTCCGCCGCCACCAGCAGGCCGCCTTCCGTGTGGTGGGGCTGGTACGCCGAGCCATCGAAGCGGGCGGCATAGGCACCGGCTTCCTGGGCGATCAGCGTACCGGCCAGGTGATCCCAAGGCATCAGCTTGTTGTACATGAGATAATGCAGGTGGCCGCCGGCGAAGGTGCGATATTCGTGCGCGGCGCAACGGTAGTTCGAGACGAAGGCCACCTTGGCGAGGTTCGACAGGATGCGCGCACGGCGATCGCGGTCGAGGAAGCTAGTGGAGGCCATGCCGGTCAGGTCTTCAAGGGCGGCACCGCCGCGGGCCTTCAGCCGCACGGCCGGGCGGTGATCGCCGGTCTGCCAGGCGCCGGAGCCCTTTTCGGCCATGACAAAATCATCGCCCATCGGGTCGTAGATGATGCCGCCGACGGTTTCACCGCCGGAGACGATCGCCGCCATCACGCCAAAGAGCGGTACGCCGGAGGCGAAATTGAAGGTGCCGTCGATGGGATCGACGACGATAGCGGTTTCGGCATTGCCTAGCTTCGACAGAAGCGCCGGGTCGGCCGCGACCGATTCCTCGCCGACGAACAGCACGCCCGGAAACTGCGCGGCCACCTCCCGCTTGATGAAGCGTTCCGCCGCCTCGTCGGCGACCGTCACAAGATCGTTCGCGTCGGCCTTGGTGTGGACGTCGCCTTTGGCGAGCGCCCGGAAGCGCGGGCGGATTTCTGTCTCGGCGGCCTGTGCAAGCACAAGCGCCAGGGCATTGATGTCAATCGTCATTGCTTTTTACCGTTTCGAGGGAGGAGAAATCGAAAAGCTTGGGATCGAGAAGATGCGAGGGATTGGTGTGGCCGAGCGCGCGCAGCATGGCGTCCTTGCGGCCGGGCATGCGCGTTTCGATATCCGCCAGCATCGCCTTCATCGCGTTGCGCTGAAGGCCGTCCTGCGAACCGCAGAGATCACAGGGGATGATCGGGAACTGCATGGCCGTCGCGAATTTCGCCAGATCGTCCTCAGCCGCATAGGCGAGCGGACGCAGCACCATGAGATCGCCTTCGTCATTCAAAAGTTTTGGGGGCATGGCGGCAAGCCGCCCGCCGTGGAAGAAATTCATGAAGAAGGTTTCGAGGATATCCTCGCGATGGTGCCCCAGCACCAGCGCATCGCAGCCCTCCTCCCGGGCCACGCGATAAAGATTGCCGCGGCGCAGCCGCGAGCACAGCGAGCAATAGGTCGCCCCCGTCGGCACCTTCTCCTTCACGATGGAATAGGTGTCGCGGTATTCGATGCGGTGTTGGATGCCGATCGATTTCAAATATTCCGGCAGGATATGTTTTGGAAAATTTGGCTGCCCCTGGTCGAGATTGCAGGCGATCAGCTCCACCGGCAGCAGGCCGCGCCATTGCAGGTCCATCAGCAGCGCGAGGAGGCCGTAGCTGTCCTTGCCGCCGGAGAGACCGACGAGCCAGCGCTTCTGACCCTTAAGCATGGCAAAATCGTCCATTGCCTGACGGACCTGCCGCAGCAGGCGCTTGCGCAGCTTGTTGAAAGAGACGCTGGACGGCGCATCCGCAAAAAGCGGATGACGGCCTTCGTCCGGTGTTTCGTCGTCGGGGTCAGCGAATGCCAGGGTCATAGGTGCCGTCATGGGTTTGCAATGCCCCGAACCGGCGGCACAATCAAGCCCCGAAGACCGACCAGCCGGTGCGCGCCGCCAGCATTTCCAACGCCAGCGAGCCGATGAGCGAATTGCCGTTGTCGTTGAGACCGGGCGACCAGACGGCAACGGACGCCTTTCCGGGTGCCACGGCCAGAATTCCGCCGCCGACGCCGCTCTTGCCGGGCAGGCCGACACGATAGGCGAAATCGCCCGAGCCGTCATAATGGCCGCAGGTCAGCATCAGTGCATTTATACGCCGCGCCCGAAGATGCGAGACGACGCGGTGGCCTGTCAGCGGATTGGTGCCGCTGTTGGCGAGGAACAGACCTGCCTTGGCAAGCTGCCGGCAGCTCATGGCCAGCGCGCATTGGTGGAAATAAACGCCGAGCACCAGTTCAGCCGCATGGTCGAGCTTGCCAAACGAGCGCATGAAATTGGCGAGCGCATAGTTGCGGAAGCCCGTCGCCTGTTCCGAACGCGCCACCGATTGGTCGATGATGATATCCTCTTCATCCGCGAGATACCGCAGGAAGCGCACGATCTCGCCGATCGCTTCCTTCGGCGTGTGGCCGGCCAGCACAAGATCGGTGATGGCGATAGCGCCGGCATTGATGAAGGGATTGCGCGGGATGCCGCCTTCCTGTTCCAGCTGGACGATGGAGTTGAAGGCCGAGCCGGAGGGTTCGCGACCGACGCGCTTCCAGATCGATTCGCCGTGTTTGCCGAGCGCCAGCGTCAGCGTAAAAACCTTGGAGATGCTCTGGATGGAGAAGGGTTCCTCGGCATCGCCGACAAGATGCACATCGCCATCGACCGTCACCACGGCCATACCGAATTTTTGGGGATCCACATGGGCAAGCTGGGGAATGTAGTTCGCCACCTTGCCCTCGCCGCGCCGTGGCGACAGCGTGGCGTGGATGTCCTCAATGATGGCCTGCAAATCCGTCATGCGATTTTCCCCAAAGAAAAAGCCGCCAATTTCTTGGCGGCTTTTCCGGATTAAGCAAGGTGTCGACCGCGAATTAACGCGAGTAGAATTCGACGACCAGGTGCGGTTCCATGACAACGGCGTAAGGCACGTCGGACAGAACCGGGATGCGAACGAAGGTCGCAACCATCTTGTTGTGATCGACTTCGATGTAGTCCGGAACGTCGCGTTCAGCCAGCGAGACGGATTCGAGAACCGTGACGAGCTGCTTGGACTTTTCCTTGACTTCGATGACGTCGCCCGGCTTGCAACGGTAGGAACCGATGTTGACGCGGACGCCGTTGACCTTGACGTGGCCGTGGTTGACGAACTGACGGGCAGCGAAGACCGTCGGAACGAACTTGGCGCGGTAGACGATCGCGTCCAGACGCGATTCGAGCAGGCCGATCAGGTTTTCCGGGGTGTCGCCCTTGCGGCGTTCGGCTTCAGCGAAGATCGCGCGGAACTGCTTCTCGCGGATATCGCCATAGTAGCCCTTCAGCTTCTGCTTGGCGCGGAGCTGAACACCGAAGTCCGAAAGCTTGGACTTGCGGCGCTGGCCGTGCTGGCCCGGGCCGTATTCGCGGCGGTTGACCGGGGACTTCGGACGACCCCAGATGTTTTCGCCCATACGGCGGTCGATTTTGTACTTGGATGCAGCGCGCTTGCTCATCGCATTTCCTCTAAGTCTTGTTATGGCCTGCCCGTTGCCGGACTGGCTCAAGGAAACACGCCCTCCTCTGAACCTTTCGGGTTCCGACAGGCTTCTCACGATCGCGACCGGAGAATCCACGGGACATGTCAAATGAAACACCGGACATTTCTGCCCGGCGCTGGCGGGGTCATTAGGCGAGTTTTACAGAACTGTCAACGAACAAAGCCCGGAAAATCCGCCTATTCCGCCGCATCGCGGTGGGAATCGCCAAGGTCCGGCCCATTGGCGTCGCCCGGCAGGGTCTCGCAGCCAAGATCCGGGAAGGCGACAATGCGATGGCCGGCGAGATCGCTGTGCACGACGACCAGGCCCTGCTCCTCGAAATAGCCGAGCAGACGCCGCGCCCGGCGGGCCGAATGCGTGCCGTAGGCGCGCGCAATGCGGGCGTCCGACGGGCAGGCAAGCCCGCGTACTGCCGTCTGGGCAACCAGCAGGAACACGCCCTGCAAGTCCTCGGTGACATTGCGCGACAGTTCGAGCGCCCTGCCCCAGATCTCGGTGGCCGCCGTCTCGGCATCGACGCCGGAGCGCGCCACTGCCATCTTGCGGCGGAAGGCCGGCAGCGAGAGCGGTGCGCCGGGCACACGCCGAATGCGGCAACGCACGAGAAAATCCTGGAATAGCTCGGCATCGGCGCGGAAGGCCGCTTCCGGATTGCTGAGGATTTCTGCGAGGGCCTGATCGAGCAGGCTTTCGCGTTCTTCGGCGGATATCTCTGGCGCAGGTGCCTTGGTTTCGGTCTGGACCGGTTCTGGGCGTGCGCGAGACAATTCGGCAAGGATATCCGTCGTCGGGCGCGGCGCGGGCGGCGCGCGGCGCACCAGCGGGCGGGTAAACTCTTCGGGATCGGGCGTGAAGATCAGGTCCTCGACATCCTGCGGCGCATCCGGCAGCGGCATCAGCTTGGGGCTGGTCGAGCGCGCGGAGGTTTCCACCGCGCCGATGGTCACAGGCAGCGGGCGACGCGAAAGTGCTGGGCCGAGCGCCACGAAGGAGCCGCGTGGCAGGTCGCGGAACATTTCCGCCTGCCGGCGATCAAGGCCGAGCAGATCGGCGGCGCGCGCCATGTCGATATCGAGGAAGGTGCGGCCCATCAGGAAGTTCGAGGCCTCGGCCGCGACGTTCTTGGCAAGCTTGGCAAGGCGTTGCGTGGCGATGACGCCGGCAAGCCCGCGTTTACGGCCACGGCACATAAGATTGGTCATAGCGCCAAGCGAAAGTTTTCTTGCCTCCTCGGAGACTTCACCGCTGACGGCGGGCGCAAAGAGCTGCGCCTCGTCGACCACGACGAGCACCGGATACCAGTAATCCCGGTCCGCATCGAACATGGCGTTGAGAAAAATGCCGGCTGCGCGCATCTGCTCGTCGGCCTCGAGGCCTTCGAGCGAGAGCACGCAGGACACGCGGTGCTGGCGGATACGGGTCGCGATGCCGACCAGTTCGGCTTCCGTGCGCTGGCCATCGACCACCACATGGCCGAAGCGATCGGACAGCGTGACGAAGTCGCCCTCGGGGTCGATGATGACCTGCTGCACCCAAGGTGCCGACTGTTCGAGCAGGCGGCGCAGAAGATGCGACTTGCCCGAGCCCGAATTGCCCTGCACCAGCAGGCGCGTTGCCAAGAGTTCCTCGATATCGAGCTTGGCCGGTGCGCCGCCCTGCACCGTTCCCATGTCGATGCCGACCTTCATCCCGTTCCTCGTTCCTGAAATATGCGATTCGCCCGGCCGCCACCGGACATCCGGCAAGCCCTAACACGAAACGGACCGCCGTCACGCGTGGCTTTTGAAAAACCCACAGGGAAAGCCACGTCAGACGACGCGCAACCCAAAACCCTGCATCAGGCGCCGTGTCGAAAAGTCCGGCTTTCCCGAGGTAAAGACGGCGATGTCTTCGCCCGGTGCCAGCGTTTCCAGCGGCGGCACGAGGCGGCGGGCCTGGCGGGCGATGGCTTCGGCGGGGTCGAGCCAGTCGACGGGCCACGGCGCGAGCTTGCGGAAGAGATTCGCGACGAAGGGATAATGCGTGCAGGCGAGCACGACGATATCGGTCTTGCGGCCCATCTCGTCGACGAAGCACGGAATGATTTCGGCGCGCACGGCCTCGTCGGACAGCGTTTCGCCACGGATATAGGCTTCGGCCATGCGGGCGAGGTTTTCCGAGCCGACGAGGCGCACGTCGCATTGCGTGGCGAAGGACTGGATGAGATCGCGCGTATAGGCGCGCTTGACCGTGCCGGGGGTGGCGAGCACCGAGACGAGGCCGGAGCGGGTGCGCTCGGCGGCGGGTTTGATGGCCGGCACGGTGCCGACGAATTGCATATGCGGGAATGCGGCGCGCAGATCGCTGCCGACGAGCGTGAAGGCCGTGTTGCAGGCGATCACGCAGATTTCCGGGTCGTGCCCGTTCAGGAGTTTTCCGAAGAGTTCGATGATATGCGTCTTCAGCGCCGGCTCTTCCCAGCCGCCATAGGGAAAGCCCGCATCATCGGCGACATAGATGAAATGCCGCTCCGGCATCAGCACGCGGGCCTCGCGCAGCACGGTGAGGCCACCGATGCCGCTGTCGAACATGAGGATAGGCTTGGCGCTATTCGTCAAGGTCACGGGGCTCTTTCGGCCGGCGGTTGCGGGTTCGGTTGGGGTTGGTCACGCCGCGCGGCGATTCCCGCGTGAAGCGATCGAGGCAGGAAATGATGCCGCGCAAGACCTGGATCTCCGTGCCGGTGAAGGAGGGACGCGTGAGGATGGCGCGCAGGTTCTCCACCAGTTTGGGCTTTTTTTCGGCAGGCCGGAAATAACCGCGCGCATCGAGCGTCTCTTCCACATGATCGAAGAGGCCCTGCAGCTCCTCCTTCTTGGCCGGGCGCTGCGGCAGCGCATCGAAGGGCGTGTCCTCGACGGAGGCCAAGCCACTCTTCATCCACTCGTAGCTCATCAGGAGCACGGCCTGGGCAAGGTTCAGCGAGGCGAAGGCGGGATTGACCGGGAAGGTCACCAACTCGTCGGCCAGCGCGATCTCCTCATTGGTCAGGCCCGTGCGTTCGCGACCGAAGAGGATCCCGGTCTTTTCGCCCGCCCGGAAACGCACGCGCAGATCGTCCGCAGCCACGACCGGCGAGCGGACTTCCTTGTAGCCGTAGCGGTCGCGCGCCGTCGTCGCATAGACGAATTCGAGATCGGCGACGGCTTCCTCCAGCGAAGCATAGACCTTCGCCGCCTCGATGACGTGATCGGCCTTGCTGGCCGCGGAGATCGCCTTCTCGCTCGGCCAGCCGTCGCGCGGATTGACGAGGCGCAGTTCGGCCAGGCCGAAATTCGCCATGGCACGGGCGACCATGCCGATATTTTCGCCCAGTTGCGGATGAACGAGGATGATCGCCGGTCCTTCGGCGATCATCGTGCGTTCGCTGTTCGTGCCTGCCATGCCAAGTCTTCCCTAGAAAGTTGGCGCCTCACTGGCATAAACGGCCGGCAATGAAAAGCATCGGCTGCTATTCGGCGCTTTCGGGGGCTTCTGCATTGCCGCCATTGGCACCGGCTTCGGCGATCTCCACCATTTCTTTCTTGAGCGATGCGCCGTCCTCGAAGCTCGGGCGCTCGATATCGTCGATGACGGTGTGGCCGTCCTCTTCGATTATCTTGAAGACCAGCGTCTCCGGCTTCCAGTCGGCCGCGCGCTCGCCGAAACAATGGCTGTTGTCGAAGGTCACGGTCACGTCTTCCGCGCCATTGGCCGGCTGGCTTTCGGTGGTCTTCACGTCCTTCAGCGCGCAGCCATCCTGGCCGCCGATGATCGGGTCGTAATCGAAGGGCGAACCGCCATCGTCATAGGCCGGAAATTTCGCCGCCGCACGGTACTTCGTGACGAAATCCTTGCTGTAGAGGCGCTTCAGAAAGTCCTCGCTGAAATAGTCGACATAGTCGGGCGGCGTGTCGCTGTCGGTGCCCATGTCCTGCCAGTTGTTGGTCGCAGCCGACATGATTTCCGTGACAGGCGCCTTGAAGTCGGCGGCGTGCACGGCAACGGGAAAGAGGACGGCGAGCGCCACGAGACCGAAACGCGACATGATATTCTCCATTGGATGGCGGCGACCCGGACGGGCACCGCGAGCGAACCTTCCTGAAACGGAATTCGGGCAAAAGTTATTCCGTGCTGCAAGGAAAATAAACCGCCTCATTCCTTCGTTGGCTTTGCCTTCCGGGTCTCGGATGCTATAGGGCCAATCGGTTCTTTTGAAGTCCACGATCCGGGGCGTTCCGCCCCTACAAGCACGAGGCTCCCCATGGCAAAGATCAAGGTCGCCAACCCCGTCGTCGAGCTCGACGGCGACGAGATGACGCGCATCATCTGGCAGTTCATCAAGGACAAACTGATCCATCCCTACCTGGACGTGGACCTCGAATATTACGACCTCGGCATGGAAAACCGCGACGCCACCGACGACCAGGTGACGATCGATGCGGCCAACGCCATCAAGAAGCACGGCGTCGGCGTCAAGTGCGCCACGATCACGCCGGACGAAGCCCGCGTCGAGGAATTCAAGCTGAAGAAGATGTGGAAGTCGCCGAACGGCACGATCCGCAACATCCTCGGCGGCGTCATCTTCCGCGAGCCGATTATCTGCAAGAACGTGCCGCGCCTCGTTCCGGGCTGGACCAAGCCGATCATCGTCGGCCGCCACGCCTTCGGCGACCAGTACCGCGCCACCGACTTCAAGTTCCCCGGCAAGGGCAAGCTGACGATGAAGTTCGTCGGCGAAGACGGCAAGGAAATCGAATACGACGTGTTCGATGCCCCCTCCGCCGGTGTCGCCATGGGCATGTACAACCTCGACGATTCGATCACCGAATTCGCCCGAGCGTCGTTCAACTACGGCCTGCAGCGCAAGGTGCCGGTCTATCTCTCGACCAAGAACACCATCCTCAAGGTCTATGACGGCCGCTTCAAGGACATCTTCCAGCAGGTGTTCGACGCGGAATTCGCCGACAAGTTCAAGGAAGCCAAGATCTGGTACGAACATCGCCTGATCGACGACATGGTCGCCTCGGCGCTGAAATGGTCCGGTGGCTATGTCTGGGCCTGCAAGAACTATGACGGCGACGTGCAGTCCGACATCGTGGCCCAGGGTTTCGGCTCGCTCGGCCTGATGACCTCGGTTCTGATGACGCCTGACGGAAAGACCGTCGAAGCCGAGGCCGCGCACGGCACGGTGACCCGCCACTATCGCCAGCACCAGAAGGGCGAGGAAACCTCGACCAACTCGATCGCCTCGATCTTCGCCTGGACGCGTGGCCTCGCCCACCGCGCCAAGCTCGACGGCAATGCGGAACTGGCAAAATTCTCCGAAACGCTGGAACGCGTCTGCGTCGACACGGTCGAATCCGGCTTCATGACCAAGGACCTCGCGCTCCTCATCGGTCCCGACCAGCCGTGGCTCTCCACGACGGGCTTCCTCGACAAAATCGATGAGAACCTGCGCAAGGCCATGGCGGCCTGAGCCTGAGAAGACCGAGAAAGCCCGGCCATCGCGTCGGGCTTTTTCTTTTGGGCAGGCTTGTGACCGCCCCGCCACGCCCTATTCTCCCCCTCGCCATTCGAGGAGGACACCATGGCCGACGAGCTCGTTTTCTACAGCAACCCGATGTCGCGCGGGCGCATCGCCCGCTGGATGCTGGAAGAGGTCGGCGCGCCCTACCGCACGGAATGGCTGACCTATGAAGGCTCGATGAAGGCGCCGGACTATCTTGCGGTCAATCCGATGGGCAAGGTGCCGGCCATCCGCCACGGCAAGGTCGTGGTGACGGAAGCCGCCGCCATCTGCGCCTACATGGCCGACGCCTTCCCCGAAGCCGGCCTTGCCCCGCCGACAAGCCAGCGCGCCGACTATTACCGCTGGATGTTTTTCGCCGCCGGCCCGCTGGAAATGGCCGTCTCGCTGAAAGGCTTCGGCATCGCCGTTCCGAAGGAGCGCGAACGCAGCATCGGCTGCGGCAGCTATGAATCGGTGCTGGACGCGCTGTCTTATGCCGTCGGCCGCACGTCCTACATCGCCGGCGACACCTTCTCCGCCGCCGATGTCTATGTCGGCTCGCATATAAGCTGGGGCCTGCAATTCGGCACCCTTGAGGCGCGGCCGGAGTACCAGGCCTATTGGGACCGCCTGAAGGACCGCCCCGCCTATCTGAAGGCAAAGGCGATCGATGATGAGGAAATGCACCGGCAGCTTGCGGCGGCGAAAGCCAGCTAAGAAGGCGCAACTGCCTCGCCAACCTCTCCTTCGTTA
>NZ_JBLZPK010000059.1:57910-99304 GCF_049199905.1 Shinella sp. M27 | reverse complement strand
GTCGATGGGGATGAGAGGCCGAGACAAACAGCGTCACGGCCCCCAACGCTCTACCCCGAACTCAGGCCGCGGCCTCCATTGCCGGCTGCAAGGGTAGGCAGATTTCCGTGATCAACTCGTTCGGTGGCACGTCGCGCGGGTTGTTGAGATAGGCCTCGAACATCACCTCATCGCGAATCGAGCGGCCGGAGGCCGGCAGCCAGGTAGCGTAGAGCCAGCGATAGGCAGCCCCCATATCGGCATAGGGACCCTTGTGGCGCAGCACGGCGTAATCACCGCCGGCCAGCGTGCGGCGTTCGAGCGGCGCGTCCGCCGGGATATCCGCATCGGCCGTCACGCAGGCGAAGGAGCGCAGCTTGTCCTCGGGCGTGAGATCGGGATCGTCGAGGAAGAGGCCGATCATGCGCATGTCGGGCGTGAAGATGTTGCGGGAAAACAAGGCGCCGTACAGCGCCTCGAAGGCCTTGCCGATGCCCATATAGGACCCGTTATGGGGAACGCAGAGCAGCGTCTGCTCGGGAATGCTGCGGATGGCGATATCATACATGCGGAACGTTTCCTTGCCGTGTTCGGGTTCGAAGGCGCGATGGGGGCCGTCCTTGCGGTAGCGCGCCGGCGGCATGCCATAGGCAGCCGCGAAGGTGCGCGTAAAGGATTGCAGGTTGGGATAACCCCAGCGGGCGGCGATGTCCCGGACCGAGCGGTCGCTTCGCACCAGATCGCCCGCCGCGCGGTGCAGCCGGAGCCGCCGGACGGTCGACGCCAGCGTCTCGTTGTGCACCGCCCGATAGACACGATGCCAGTGATGGGCGGAAAGGCAGGCGATATCCGAGAGCCGGTCGAGGTCGAGATCCTCGTCCAGATGCTCATAGATATAGGCGGAGACGCGCAGCAGGCGCTTCTCGTAGGCGGCCCAGATCTCGTTCTCGCTCATGCCGTTTCCTTTCTCGTCGGGACGCATTCAATCAAGCACGGAGCGATTTCACAAATCCTGCGCTTCTGCGGTGCTCGTCTTTTTCGACGGCTTGACGTCCATCAACTGCATCGGCGTGAGATAGACGCTCCGAACCCTCCGTCCTCCGGCCTTTCGAGGCTCTTATGACTGATACCCTAATGCCCAAGCTAGCCAGCGTTTTCGCGGAGAGTTACAACGCCGCGCGCCCTGGTGCGCAAGCGATCAGGTCCGGCGTGCAGATCTACATTGCGGGATTGAAGCCGAACATGCGCCGTCTTCTGGAGGCGCGGCCTGCACGACCATGTGATCTTCACCAACACGACAGCGGAAGCACTTGACCGGATAGCCTCCGCTTAGCCGGCGGCAGCGATACCGGTGGAGTAAGCGGATGATTTGCACATGCGCTTGGCAAAACCGGACAGCACAGCGGCCGGTGCCGCAAGCATGACGCGGTTACGTCCTGCCTCCTTCGCGGCATAAAGCGCACCATCGGCGGCCGAATGCAGGCGGTCGAAATCCACGCCGAAGGTCGCGACATCGGCAAGGCCGATGCTGACGGAAACGTCGATCTCGCGGCCCTCGCTCAGAATATGGAGCGCCGCCACCTCCTGCCGCAGCCGCTCGGCAAACTCTTCGGCCTGCGCGATATCGTACCGGGGCGCGAAAAGCGCGAACTCTTCCCCGCCGAAGCGGCAAAACAGCATGCCCTCCTCCAGCGAGGCCGAGATGCATGCCGCGAAACGCTTTAGAACCACGTCGCCCGCCACATGGCCGTGCGTGTCGTTGACCGCCTTGAAGCGGTCGAGGTCGAAGATCATCAGCGTGCCATCATTGCGGCCGGCAAGGAGGATGCGCGTGTCCTCGAGGAACGAGCCGCGATTGGCGATGCCCGTCAGCGCATCGGTGCGCGACGCCAGCCGGTACAACGCCTCACCGCGCTCTTTGATGAGCACGAGCATGGCGATGGCAGCCAGGATCGTGTGGGCGAAAAGCTCCAGCGAGAATAACGCGAACCAAGCCGAATGCGCCGTGCCGTTGCCGAGCGGTGCGGGAGAGACGATAGCCATCGGGATGCGCAGCGAATAGATGACGCCGTGCGACAGGAAGAAGATGGCGGACAGGGTACGGCTCGGCAGCCGCTCGCCGCCACGCCCGCGCCAGATATCGACGCCCATCCACAGCGAATAGGTGGTGATGATCACCGAGGAAAGGATGATGCGGTTGTTCACGTCACCGGTGATCGCAGGCACAAAAAGATAGGCAAAGCACCACAGCACCGGCCCTGCCACCACGACCAGCGGATAGGCCCGACGCCGGTCAAAGACGCGAAAGCCGGCCCACATCAACGCATAACCAAGGGCCGCCAGCATGTTGGAAAAACCGACGGTCAGCATCGGATAGCCGATGGGACGCAGGGCATATAGCAAGGTGCAGAGCGAGCCGACCCACATGGAAACGCACCAGTAGCCGGCGGCGGCATGGCGGCGGTCGGTCAGCCAGACCTGCAGCATGAAAATCCCGACGACCATGGTCGACAGGAAGGTACAAATCATCAAGGTTGAAATACTGACGATGTCCGCAATCAAAACACGCTCTCCGCACGGCGAAGATGCTAGGCGCAAAGCTTGAAGACTTCGCAAACAAAACGGCGGGCCAGAAGCCCGCCGCCGTATCGATACAGGATGTTTTGACGCCGGATCAGCCGGCGATGACGGCAGCCACCGCGTCCACGGCATCGGCAGCCTTGGAGCCATCGGGACCGCCGGCCTGCGCCATGTCGGGACGGCCGCCGCCGCCCTTGCCGCCAAGCGCTTCGGAGGCGCGACGCACAAGCTCGACGGCGCTGAAGCGGCCGGTCAGATCGTCCGTGACGGCCACGACGGCACTCGCCTTGCCATCCGGCGAAACGCCGACGAAGGTGACGACGCCGGAGCCGAGGCTCTTCTTGCCTTCGTCCGCCAGGCTCTTCAGGTCTTTCGGCTCGACGCCGGTGACGACCTTGCCGAGATACTTGATGCCGGCAACCTCGCGAACGCCATCATCGCCGCCCGAGGGACCGCCGGAAAGCGCGAGCTTCTTCTTGGCCTCGGTCAGTTCGCGTTCGAGCTTGCGGCGCTCATCGACCAGCGCCTCGACGCGGGCGAGCACTTCACCCGGCTGCGCCTTCAGCGTGGTGGCCAGCGCCTTCACGCGCTCGTCCTGCTCGGCGAGATAGGCGCGGGCCGCCTCACCCGTCAGCGCTTCCAGACGGCGCACGCCGGAACCGACGGCGCTGTCGGAGAGAATGCGCACGAGGCCGATTTCGCCGGTGGCCGCGACATGCGTGCCGCCGCAAAGCTCGACCGAATAGGCGCGGTTCGCCTTGGCGCCGCGAACACCAGTGCCCATCGCGACGACGCGCACTTCATCGCCGTACTTTTCGCCGAACAGCGCCATAGCGCCCTCGGCAATCGCGTCGTCCACCGTCATCAGGCGGGTGGTAACAGGCGAATTCTGTACGATGATCTCGTTGGCCATGTCCTCGACGACGCGCAGTTCCTCGGCGGTCATGGGCTTGGGATGCGAGACGTCGAAACGCAGGCGCTCGGGCGCGACCAGCGAGCCCTTCTGGGCGACGTGGGTGCCGAGCACTTCACGCAGCGCCTCATGCAGCAGGTGTGTCGCCGAGTGGTTGGCGCGGAGGCGGGAGCGGCGGGCGTGATCGACATTCAGCGCCACGGCATCGCCGACCTTCAGTGTACCCTCGGCGACGGTCGCGACATGGACGAAGACGCCCTCGCCTTTCTTCTGCGTATCGGAAACGGTGAGCTTGGCATTGTCGGACGAGATGACGCCGGTATCACCCATCTGGCCACCGGATTCGCCGTAGAACGGGGTCTGGTTGATGACCAGCTGAACCTCTTCGCCGGCCGCGGCGGTCTCGACCGCCTTGCCGTCGCGCACAATCGCCTGAACGACGCCTTCGGCGGTCTCGGTGTCGTAGCCGAGGAATTCCGTCGCGCCGTGCTTTTCCTTCAGTTCGAACCAGATCGTTTCCATCGCCTTGTCGCCGGAGCCGGCCCAGTGCGAACGCGCCTCCGCCTTCTGGCGCTCCATGGCATCGGTGAAGCCGGAGAGATCGACGTTGATTTCGCGGGCGCGCAGCGCGTCCTGCGTCAGGTCGAGCGGGAAGCCATAGGTGTCGTAGAGCTTGAAGGCGGTCTCGCCGTCCAGCATGTCGCCCTTGGTGAGCGTCGAGGTGGCGTCGGAGAGCAGGTTGAGACCGCGCTCCAGGGTGGTGCGGAAGCGGGTTTCCTCGAGCTTCAGCGTCTCGGAAATCAGCGCTTCGGCGCGCTGCAGTTCGGGATAGGCGCGGCCCATCTCGCTGACAAGAGTCGGCAGCAGCTTCCACATCAGCGGCTCCTTGGCGCCGAGCAGCTGCGCATGACGCATGGCGCGACGCATGATGCGGCGCAGCACATAGCCGCGGCCGTCCTTGGCCGGCAGAACGCCGTCGGCGATCAGGAAGGCGGAGGAGCGCAGATGGTCGGCGATGACGCGGTGGCTGGCACGCGCCTCACCCTCGGCCTTGACGCCGGTCGCTTCGACGGAGGCGTCGATCAGCGCGCGGAACAGGTCGATATCGTAGTTGTCGTGCTTGCCCTGAAGCAGCGCCGCAACGCGCTCGAGGCCCATGCCGGTGTCGATGGACGGGCGCGGCAGGTCGATGCGCTCTTCCTTCGTCACCTGCTCGAACTGCATGAAGACGAGGTTCCAGATCTCGATGAAGCGGTCGCCATCCTCTTCCGGCGAGCCGGGCGGGCCACCCCAGATATGATCGCCGTGGTCGTAGAAGATTTCCGAGCACGGGCCACAGGGGCCGGTATCGCCCATCGCCCAGAAATTGTCGCTGGTCGGAATGCGGATGATGCGGTCGTCGGTCAGGCCGGCGATCTTCTTCCAGAGATCGAAGGCCTGGTCGTCCGTGTGGTAGACGGTGACGAGAAGACGCTTCTTGTCGATGCCGAATTCCTTGGTGATCAGGTTCCAGGCCAGCTCGATGGCACGTTCCTTGAAGTAGTCGCCGAAGGAGAAGTTGCCGAGCATCTCGAAGAAGGTGTGGTGGCGCGCGGTGTAGCCGACATTGTCGAGGTCGTTGTGCTTGCCGCCGGCGCGCACGCATTTCTGCGCGGTCACGGCGCGTGAATAAGGACGCTGCTCCAGCCCGGTGAAGACATTCTTGAATTGCACCATGCCGGCATTGGTGAACATCAGCGTCGGGTCGTTGCGCGGCACGAGCGGACTGGAGGACACGACCTCGTGCTCGTTCTTGCGGAAATAGTCGAGGAAAGTCGACCGGATCTCATTCACGCCGCTCATATCGCGTCCTTCATCTTGCCACTGTCTGCGCCTCAAGCCGGGCGCAACATCCACCAAATTCAAGTTCAGCAGATGCGAAACCGCCCCGCCGGCCGGAGTGCCCGCCGGAGGCCTGACAAGGCCACCATCCGCCAATTCCGTCGAAACTGCACGCGCCTGCCGCCCATTCCGTCGAAAAGGCCGAAAACGCGGGCGCGCGCGAGAACTGAAGGCTTTTATCGCCCGCCTCATCCCCTGTCCAGACATCAAAAAACCGGCCTTTCGCGAAGAAGAGGCCGGTTTCCAAATTTTCATTCCGTCCATGCCGCATTCAAGAAACCGCGGCACGCATTTGCGACAGCCACATCAGCCGTCGCGGCACGATCAGGGCTCGCCGTCGCCGCCGTCGTTCGGGTCAGGTCCGCCATTTTCCAGGAAGCGGTCGGCGATCAGGCCGGCATTCTGGCGCAGCGTCGCTTCGATTTCGCGGGCGACATCCGGGTTGTCGCGCAGGAACGTCTTGGCGTTCTCGCGGCCCTGGCCGAGGCGCTGGCTGTTATAGGAGAACCAGGCGCCCGACTTCTCGACGATGCCGGCCTTGACGCCGAGATCGACGAGTTCGCCCGTCTTGGAGACGCCTTCGCCATACATGATGTCGAATTCGACCTGCTTGAAGGGCGGCGCCATCTTGTTCTTGACGACCTTGACGCGGGTCTGGTTGCCGATGACCTCATCGCGCTCCTTGACGGCGCCGATGCGGCGAATGTCGAGACGGACGGAAGCGTAAAACTTCAGCGCGTTACCGCCGGTCGTCACTTCCGGCGAACCATAGACGACACCGATCTTCATGCGGATCTGGTTGATGAAGATGACCATGGTGTTCGATTTGGAGATCGAGGCGGTCAGCTTGCGCAGCGCCTGGCTCATCAGGCGGGCCTGAAGACCCGGCAGGCTTTCGCCCATCTCGCCTTCGATTTCGGCGCGCGGCGTGAGTGCCGCGACGGAGTCGACGACCAGCACGTCGATGGCGCCGGAGCGCACCAGCGTGTCGGTGATTTCAAGCGCCTGCTCGCCGGTGTCGGGCTGCGAGATCAGCAGGTTTTGAAGGTCCACGCCGAGCTTGCGGGCATAGATCGGGTCGAGTGCGTGTTCGGCGTCGACGAAGGCGCAGATGCCGCCCTTCTTCTGGGCTTCCGCGATGGTCTGCAGGGCCAGCGTCGTCTTACCGGAGCTTTCCGGGCCATAGATTTCGACGATACGCCCCTTGGGCAGGCCGCCGATACCCAGCGCCACGTCGAGGCTGAGAGAGCCCGTCGAAACCGTCTCGACCTCGATGACGCTGTCCTTGCCACCGAGCTTCATGATGGAGCCCTTGCCGAACGAGCGCTCGATCTGAGAGAGAGCTGCTTCGAGTGCCTTGCTTTTGTCCACTGATTTTTCCTCTACGAGCCGCAAAGTGTTTTGTGCCATTTGGTCCACCTTTAGGTTATTGAAGCAAGACAGGCAACGAAGCCGTCGATGAACGGTATGTACACATTTTGTTCTCGTTTTGCAAGAAACATTCATCCATTTGAATATTTTTGTGAATCCGGGGCGTGTTCTATTTTCGTTTCAGGTGGATAGGGCCGACGTAGGAACAGGAACAAACCGGTACCCGATGAAGCGCGACCCGCGCGAATCGGCCTGCCGGATGTGAAGGACGACGATGACGGAGAAAACGATTCTGGTGATGGGCGGCGCCCATGTGGACAGGCGCGGACGCATTGCCGGCGAGACGGCGCCGGGGGCGAGCAACCCCGGCAGCTGGTTCGTGGAAGCGGGCGGCGGCGCGTTCAACGCGGCGCGCAATCTCGCCCGGCTCGGCCACGCCGTGCGGCTGGTCTCGCCGCGCGGCGGCGATGCCGACGGCGATATCGTGGCGGCGGCAGCGCAGGCCGCCGGCGTCGAGGACACGCCCTTCGTCTTCCTCGACCGGGCGACGCCGAGCTATACGGCAATCATCGAGCGGGACGGCAACCTCGTCATCGCACTGGCCGATATGGAGCTCTACCGGCTGTTTTCGTCACGCCGATTGCAGCAGCGGGCCATGCGCGAGGCGATGGCTGTGGCGGAAGTCGTCCTGACGGACGCCAATCTGCCGGCCGAAACGCTCGCGGCCATGGCAAAGGCTGCAAGGACGGCAGGCGTACCGATCGCCGGCATCACCATTTCGCCGGCGAAGGTCGTTCGGTTCCGGGAAAGCCTGTCCGCCCTCGCCTTCCTCTTCATGAACGAGGCGGAAGCGCGTGCATTGACGGGTGAAGCACCGGAAAACCCTGCCGACTGGCCGAAGGTGCTGCACGCCGCCGGCCTTTCCGCCGGCGTGGTGACGCGGGGCGGCCACGGGGTTATCGCCTTCGACGAAACACGGGCGGTCATCGTGATACCGCCTGCCATACCGGCGCTTGGCGATGTCACGGGTGCAGGCGATTCGCTGGCCTCTGGTTTCCTCAGCGCGGTTCTTGGCGGTGCAGACATCGCGGCGGCGCTCCGCCACGGCGTCGCAGCAGCGGCCATCACCGTGCGCTCGCCGCTCGCCGTCGCTGAAGAAATGTCGCAGGCTGCCCTTGCCGCCGCACTTTCGCTTGTACCGCAGGCGGAAATCCTGTCATGAGACTTTTTTGCCCGGATTTCCTCCCAGGATTTTGTAAGGACATCGCATGACCCGACCCGTTTCCCCCCTTCTGCCGATGCACTATTCGGACGAAGTCGCCGCCGCCAAGGCGCGCGGCGCCCCGATCGTCGCGCTCGAATCGACCATCATCACCCACGGCATGCCCTATCCGGGCAATCTCGACATGGCGCGCAGCGTGGAGCGCATCATCCGTGAACAGGGCGCCGTGCCGGCCACCATCGCGGTCATCGACGGCGTGCTGCATATCGGCCTCGATGAGGCGCGGCTGGAAGTGCTGGCCCAGACGCAGGGCGCCATGAAGCTGTCGCGCGCCGACCTCGCCTTCGCGATCGCAGAGCGCCGCACCGGCGCCACCACCGTCGCGGCCACGATGATCGGCGCGGCCCGCGCCGGCATCAGGGTCTTTGCGACCGGCGGCATCGGCGGCGTGCACCGCAAGGCCGAGGAGACCTTCGACATCTCCGCCGACCTCGACGAACTCTCGCGCACCGGCGTCATCGTCGTCTGCGCCGGCGCCAAGGCGATCCTCGATATCCCGAAGACGCTGGAAGTGCTGGAAACCCGCGGTGTGCCGGTCGTGACCTATGACAGCCCCGTCTTCCCGGCCTTCTGGTCGCGCGATTCGGGCCTGAAGAGCCCGCTGACGCTGAACAGCCCGGCGGCGATCGCCAACTTCCAGACGGTGCGCGACCAGCTCGGCGTCGATGGCGGCATGCTGATCGCCAATCCCGTGCCGGAAGCCGACGAGATTCCGCGCGAGGAAATGGAAATCTACATTGCTCGTGCCCTCGACAATGCCGAGCGCGACGAAGTCGCCGGCAAGTCGGTGACACCCTACCTGCTCGACAATCTCTTCCACCTGACCGATGGCCGGAGCCTGAAGACGAACATCGCGCTCGTCGAAAACAACGCGCGGCTGGCGGCGGAAATCGCCGTGGCGCTGGTGGATTGAAAGGCGAATGGCCGGCTTTAAGCCGGCCATTTTTTTGGATGCACGCCTTACGCGTCCAGCATTTCCCGTACCGCTTCGGCCAGCTGCTTCAGCGAGAACGGCTTCGGCAGGAAGCCGAATTTGGCGTCGGCCGGCAGGTTGCGAGCGAAGGCGTCTTCGGCGTAGCCGGAGACGAAGATGAATTTCATGTCGGGATAGGTCTTGCGCAGCTCGCGCAGTAGTGACGGGCCGTCCATTTCGGGCATGACGACGTCGGAGACGACGATGTCGACGGCGCCGTTCAGCTCTTCCATGATATCCAGCGCCTCGACGCCCGAGCCGGCCTCGTGCACCGTGTAGCCGCGGGTTTCCAGCATGCGCTTGCCGCCGCGGCGCACCGCCTCCTCGTCCTCGACCAAAAGCACGACTGCCGAGCCGCCGGTGAGGTCGCGCGGCTCTTTTTCCGGAGTGGCGACGGCCGCGACTGGCTGCTGCACGCTGGCTTCGCCAGCGACAGCGGCCTCGACCGGCACGACGTCCTCGATATGGCGCGGCATGAGGATGCGGAAGGTCGTACCCTTGCCGACTTCCGAATCGAGATAGATGTAACCGCCGGACTGCTTGACGATGCCGTAGACCATGGAGAGGCCGAGACCGGTACCCTTGCCGACTTCCTTCGTCGTGAAGAAGGGCTCGAAGATCTTATCGATGATCTCGGGCGGGATGCCGGTACCCTGGTCGGCAACGTCGACTTCAACATAATCGCCCGGCGGCAGGTCGCGAAGGTTGCGGGCGGCGGCCTCGTCGGCAGGCAGATTGCGGGTGCGGAAGGTGATCGTGCCACCCTCTGGCATGGCATCGCGCGCATTGACGGCGAGGTTGATCAGTACCTGCTCGAACTGGCCGAGATCGGTCTTCACCGCCCAGAGGTCGCGACCGTATTCGACGTCGATCTTGACGTTGGTGCCCGTCATGCGGTCAACGAGCATGCGCAGGTCACCGATGACATCCGTCATATTCAGGACGGTCGGGCGCATCGTCTGCTTGCGCGAGAAGGCAAGCAGCTGGCGCACCAGCACGGCGGCGCGGTTGGCATTGCGCTTGATCTCCATGAGATCGGCAAAACTCGCATCCGAGGGGCGGGCCGAGAGCAGCAGGTGGTCGGAGGAGAGCAGGATTGCCGTCAGCACGTTGTTGAAATCGTGCGCGATGCCGCCGGCGAGCGTGCCGACCGCATTCATCTTCTGTGTCTGCGCCATCTGGGTCTCGAGCGCCTTCTGCTCGGTAATCTCGACGGCATAGACGATGGCGGCTTCTTCGGGCGCCTCGTCGCTCTGGTCGATGACGGCGTTTATGTAGAAGCGGAAATGCCTGCTGTCGTCGGCCGGATGCAGCGAATCGAGCGGCGGGATATCGCCCTGGCGGTCCTTGGCGGCATCCAGCGCCGATTGCAGGCGCAGGCGATCCACATCATGCACGATGGTTTCGAGCTTGGCCCCCCGGTCGATATCGTCGCGCGAGACGACGCCGGAGAACAGCTTCAGGAACGGCGCATTGGTGCGCAGGATACGGCCGCTGCCATCGACGGAGGCGATCGCCATCGGCGTGTTGTTGAAGAAACGCGTGAAGCGCATGGAGGCGATCGACGCGGACTGGTCACTCTCGCTGCCCTCTTCGCGCGCCAGAACGATGGTGCGGCTTTCACCGGGCGCGCCGTCGCGCATGGAGGAAACCCGGTGCACGATGCGCACGGGCAGGCTCTGGCCGTTGGTCTTGCGAAGATCGAGATCCAGCGTCTCCGTCCGCTTGAGGCCGGGTTCGGCCTGCACGGACTGGATGAGCGCAAGCCCCTCGCCCGCCACCACGTCGGCAATCGACAGCGAGCCGGGATGGAATTTTGCCAGATCGATGCCGAGCCATTCGGCCAGCGTCGCATTGAGATAGACGATCTCGCCCTTGCGGCCGGCGGAAAAGAAGCCGGCCGGTGCATGGTCGAGATAGTCGATCGCGTTCTGCAACTCCTTGAAGAACCGTTCCTGATCGTCCCGCTCGGAGGTAATGTCGGAGATCTGCCAGATATAGAGCGGCTGTTTCGCCTTGTCGCGGTTCGGCAGGACGCGCGCCTTCAGGCGATACCAGTGGGCGCCCGATCCGCTTGTCGACGACGGATTGAGCGCCTTCTGGACCCGGAATTCCTCCGCGCCCTCCTTACCCTCATGCAGGCCATTGGTCAGGCGATAGACGGCCTCGGTGGCGTCGCGGTTGCGCGACAGCAGGGTTTCGAGCGTCTGCACCTCCCCGGCACCCGAAGCGCCCGTCAGTGCGCCATAGGCGGCATTGGCATAGACGATGCGGCCCTTGCGGTCCGTCACGACGGTGCCGTCGGGATGGGAATCGAGGAAGGCGCGCGCAAGCTCGTCGGAACCCGCCGCCTGCGGCATGATCTCGATGAAGCCGATCAGCGCCGAGACGACGAAGAAAATGCCGGCCATGGCGAGAACGCCGAGCACACCGAGCACGAGTTCGTTGTCGAGCTGGTTCTTGAAGACGATGAAGGCGCCGGCGGACGCCGCGAGCACAACGGCGAGCACGACGACGCGCAGCGCCACTGCCGGCCGCGTATTGCGGTCCACGATCGGCAGGTTGTCCTCGCCAGGCCGCTTCATCGTCGTCATCATTCCCTCATTCGCAAAGGTCCGGTGTAGCACTTGCCGCCGGATCCGATGCCAGAATCATTTTTATCTGCACGAGGGAAGCGCAAAAAGCCACCAAGGGAAAGCAAGGGCGCGAATTCACAGGGAATATTCCCGGCATAACCATCGCAATTTCGGCACCTCGCGCTATTTTCGCGACAGTGGCGGGGGAAATGGGCGCTGGACAAGCGGCAACAAGCGCTTGTAGGTGCCTGCAAAAAGCCGTCAAATGCAGCCTTCGAGCTGATCGATCCATCTGCCGACAAGGAGTGCGCGCGTCATGTTCCAGGAGATCCTCGCGGAGAACGGCACGAAGTTCGTCATCGCCGCCATCGTGGTGCTGCTCGGCCTGCTCTGCCTCGCGCTCGTTCTGTGGATCATCCGCGGCCGTCCCTCCTCGCCTTTCATCCGCGGCGGACGCAACCGCACGCCGCGCCTGGCCGTGCTGGATGCCGCCGCCATCGACACGCGCCGCCGCCTCGTTTTGGTGCGGCGCGACGACGTGGAACATCTCATCATGATCGGCGGTCCGACCGATATCGTCATCGAGACGCGCATCGGCACGGGCGCACCCTCCGAGCAGCCGGCTGAAAAGCCTGTCCAGAAGATCGAGCGCGCCGAGCCAGTGCCGGTCCTTCAGGAAACGCCTGTACGCACCACCGAGACCGCTACGGTTTCTCGGGCCGCGGCATCGGCTGCGTCAGGCACGGCCGAGCGTCGCCCGGCCGCCGTTCCCGAGGGCGTCTCCTCCATGAGCAAGGTGCTTTATGCCGGCGACGACGAGGCCTCCGCCCGCGCGGCGCAGGCCCGCCCGGTCACGCAGCCCGTCACCACCCAGCAGCAAATCCCGGCAACCGCTCAGCAACGCACGCCGGAACGGCGCGCCGAAGACGTGTTGGAACAGAGCCGCCAGCGTGTCCTGGCGACGCAGCCCTCCACTGCGCAGACCACGACGACGCAGGCGACAGCCGGCCAGCCCGTGCAGCGGCCGGTGCAGCGGCCGGTGACGACGGCTGCCGTCGCCAAGCCGGTGACCAACGTCACCGACAACGCCGCGCTGGTCAGCGAATTCGAAAAGATCCTCGAAGCCGAAATGGTCGGCAATGCCGCTGCGGTGGCCGCTACCCGCCCCGTCACGCAAATACCTGCCACGCAAACCGCCGCCGTCACCACACAGGCGACGCCGGCGGGCACGCAAGGCCAGCCCGTCGCCAAGAGCCGCGAAGAAACCGAGGCGGAGATGGCTCGCCTGCTCGGCGAGATCGCGGCAAACCGCAAAAGCTGATTTCACACGTCCGACAGCCTTGCGCCCTCCCGCATCCTTCAAAATAAAAAGCCGCAGGAAACGAGATGTTTCCAGCGGCTTTTGATTTTGACGGTGCACCACAGTCCGAGAACTGCCGGCACCGGATGCATCCGGTATTCGACCCTTGTAAACGCAGTCCGCGGACCTCCTCAGATCCGCTGATAACGCTTACTCGTCGCGATACACCTTTTCCCGACGCTCATGGCGCTCCTGCGCCTCGATCGACAGCGTTGCGATCGGGCGGGCGTCGAGACGCTTGAGACCGATCGGTTCGCCGGTTTCCTCGCAATAGCCGTAGGTGCCTTCGTCGAGACGCTGGAGCGCGGCATCGATCTTGGAGATCAGTTTGCGCTGGCGGTCGCGAGCCCGAAGCTCGATGGCACGGTCGGTTTCCGAGGATGCCCGGTCCGCGAGGTCCGGGTGGTTGGCGCTTTCCTCCGCCAGATGATCGAGGGTTTCGCGCGCTTCGCGCAGGATGTCGTTTTTCCAGGCGTTCAGCTTCGCACGGAAGTAAGCGCGCTGGCGTGCATTCATGAATTCTTCGCCCTCATCGAGGACGAAACTGCTAAGATCGATCTTCTCACTCAACGCGATTCTCCTGAAGAACATCTCAAGGCGCGCTGTATATCCCCACGGGTAACGCGATTCAAGCCTGTCGGGACTTACCCACGGTTTTCGCGCATGCCTTAATTTTAAACCTTGCCAGACTAATATTTCATCAAGATTACAACGGGATGGCAAAACCGCCCCGGAGAAGTGCCAAAATTGGCCGCCGCCCACCCTCGGGAACCTTGCCTGCGCGATGGGCTTCACATTACCCTGCCCTCAATTCAGGCACAGGGTCTTTGTTCCTAAACGGATGATGCGCCCGTTTTCTTTCCTGAACCTGTCGGAAAGGCCGGATTCAGATTTATTTTAGTAAGTCATGCTTCTCTTCAGCGTGGGGTAGGAGCGTGTTTTTGATGTTTCGCAATTTGAGGGCACTTCTGACAATCGAGGCTGGCGATCCCGATCTGGTTCAGGCACAGCTGGCCGCCTTCACCAAGCAGGTTCCGCTGCTTTATTTCATGCTGGTGACGAACACCGTCGCGCTGACGGTGACCCATTTCGGGGCCGCGCCTGCCCTCCTGACGCTCTATATCCCTTCCATGCTCTATGCCGTCAGCCTCTTCCGGCTGGTGCACTGGTGGTTCAGCCGCCACAAGCGCTATACGCATGAAGAGGCGACCGGCCGCCTGCGCTCGACCTACCGTCTCACCGCCCTGCTCGGCGCCGGTTTCTGCGCCTGGTCGCTCAGCCTCTATCCCTATGGCGATGCCTACCAGCAATCCCATGTCGCCTTCTACATCGCCAACACGGTGATCGGCTGCATCTTCTGCCTGATGCATCTGCGGGCGGCGGCCTTGGCCCTGACAGCTATCGTACTCGGCCCCTTCACCATCTTCTTCGGCACGTCGGGCAATCCGGTCTTCACGGCGCTGGCGCTCAACGTCGCGCTCGTCACGGCCGCCATGGTGTTCATCCTCTTGACCTACTACCGGGATTTCCGTGCGCTCATTCAGTCACAGAAGGAACTCACCGCCCGTCAGGCGGAAACCCAGCGCCTCAGCGACGAGAACCATCGGCTGGCCAATCTCGACAGTCTGACGAACCTGCCGAACCGCCGCCAGTTCCGCGCTGAACTCGAAAAACGTCTTGCCCGCGCGGAAAAGAACGGCACGGGCCTCGGGCTTGGCCTCATTGATCTCGACGGCTTCAAGCCGGTCAACGATACGTTCGGCCACAGCATCGGCGACAGGCTTCTGATTGAAGTCGGCGAGCGGCTCACCGCCTTCGCGGACCGCAACATCTTCCCCGCCCGCCTCGGCGGCGACGAATTCGGCCTCATCTTCGAGGGCACCCTGGATCCGGATCAACTGGATGCGCTTGGCGAGGAAATCTGTACGGCCTTGCAGGAGCCCTATGTCTTCAGCGGCCAAGCGGCCCGTGTTTCCGGCTCGCTCGGCATTTCCATCCTCGGCGAGGCCGGCACCACCGCCGACCGATTGTTCGACCGGGCAGATTTTGCCCTCTATCTCGCCAAGCAGAATTTTCGTGGAACGACCGTCGTCTTCTCCGCCGAGCACGAGGCGGAGATCAGCGAGCAGGGCCGCATCCAGCAGGCGCTGCGCGCCGCGGATTTCGATAAGGAAATGTATCTTGCCTTCCAGCCCATGGTAAACGCCGATACCAACGGCATCTCCGCCTATGAGGCGCTGGCCCGCTGGAAGAGCCCGACCATCGGCACCGTTGCCCCCGGCGTCTTCATCCGGGCCGCAGAACGGGCCGGCATCATCGGCAAGCTCACCGAGGTGCTGATGCGCAAGGCGCTGGAGGCGGTGCAGACCTGGCCGGAGCATATCCGCCTCTCCGTCAACCTCTCCACGCGCGACGTCGTCTCCAACAAGACCGTCGACGCGCTGCTCGACATCATCGCCCAAAGCGGCATCGATCCGGCCCGCCTCGATATCGAGGTGACGGAAACCGCCGTCATGCGCAATTTCACGCTCGCCGCCGAAAATATCCGCCGCTTTGCAGAGCGCGGCATCGGCGTAGCACTCGATGATTTCGGCACGGGTCATTCCAGCCTGAGCTATGTGCACAAGCTGCCGCTCACCAAGATCAAGATCGACCGCAGCTTCATCGTCGATATCGCGACGAACGAACTCAGCCGCAGCATCGTCAAGACCATCGTCGATCTCTCGCGCAATGTCGGCTGTGTCTGCGTCGTGGAGGGCATGGAGACGGCCGAGCAGGTGGCGGCGCTGCGCGCGCTCGGTTGCCGCATGATGCAGGGCTACTACTTCGCCCGGCCGCAGAAGCTGGAGGATACGCTCGCCTATCAGGCGACGGCGGAGACGATCCTCAATCCGGTCCTGCGCAAAACCGGTTGATCTTTGCCGCGAGGAAAGACATGAAAGTCTGGACGCGGCACGGATGTCCGGCCGCAGGCGATGGAGGACAGACTTGGCATCTTTCGGCGCACCGGCCTTCCGGCTCTACCTCCTCCGCCATGCCCGCGCAGCCTGGGCCGACCCCGGCAAGACGGATTTCGACCGCACGCTCGATGATGACGGTTTTGCCGAGGCCGAGGTGATCGCCGAGGAGGCGTCCGACCAGGGCTACAAACCCGATCTGATCCTCTCCTCCACCGCCGTGCGCTGCCGCCAGACCGCCGAGCCATTCCAGCGCACGGTCAGTGAGGAACTGTCCATCGATTATGTCGATCAGCTCTATTCCGGCACGGTCGATACCTATGCCGAGCTCGCCTTCGCCGAGCGGCAGGAGACCTCCATCATGATCGTCGGCCACAATCCGATGATAGAAGAATTCTTTCACCGCCTCGTTGGCAAGGAAATCGCGGAAACCGCGGCCCCCTTCGGCTATCCGACGGCTGGCCTCGCGATCCTCGATTTCGACAAGCGGCCGACGGAAGAGGACTATGCCGGCGCCTGCCTTGCCGGCTTCATGACGCCGCGCCCCACGCGCTGAGAGTACGGCGGCCTCTTTTTTCGCCGGATTTCGGTTCCTATATCGCGATCGATGCTGGAAAGAGACCTTGCCCCCTAGCCTGACCAATCTCACCGATGAAGCCCTGCTCGCGCTCGACGCGCTAACCGGCCGTGCCGCCAATCTCGTCCATCCGTCGATCCGGCTTGGCGTGACAGGCCTGTCGCGCGCCGGCAAGACAGTGTTCATCTCCTCGCTGGTGCACAACCTGTTGAACGGTGGCCGCCTGCCGCTGTTCGAGGCCGGTCGCTCCGGCCGCGTCTCGAAGATCCGGCTGGAACCGCAGCCCGACGATGCCGTGCCGCGCTTCCAGTACGAGGATCATATCCGCGCACTCGTCGCCGATCGCCTCTGGCCCGACTCGACGCGCGCCATCTCGCAGCTGCGCATCACGCTCGATTATGAAAGCGCCTCCGGCTGGGGCCGGCTGTTTTCGCCTGGAAAGCTTTCCATCGACATCGTCGACTATCCCGGCGAATGGCTGCTCGATCTGCCGCTGCTCGGACAGGATTTCCGTACCTTCAGTGAAAACACCGTGGCATTGGCAGGGTCCGGCATCCGCGCCGAACTTGCCCGCGACTGGTTGGCCCTGTCCGGCACGGTCGATCCCACCGCCGCGGCGTCCGAAGCGACCGCAAGGGCACTGGCGGAAAGTTTTACCGCCTATCTGAAGGCCTGCAAATCCGACGAGCGCTCGCTCTCCACGTTGCCGCCCGGCCGCTTCCTGATGCCGGGTGATCTCGAGGGGTCGCCGGCGCTGACGTTTGCACCCTTGCCGGACCTGACCAAGGAGAACCCCGCCAAGGGCTCGCTCCAGGCGATGATGGAGCGGCGCTACGAGGCCTACAAGACCCATGTGGTGCGGCCGTTCTTCCGCGAGCACTTCGCCCGCCTCGACCGGCAGATCGTGCTGATCGACGCGCTTCAGGCGATCAACCGCGGCGCGGAGGCGGTGCACGATCTGGAGCGGGCGCTGGGCGACGTGCTCGATTGCTTCCGCTCCGGCACCAACAGCTTCCTGTCCTCCTTCATCACCCGCCGCATCGACCGCATCGTGATTGCCGCGACCAAGGCGGACCACCTTCACCACGAGAGCCACGCACGGCTCGAAGCCGTCACGCGGCGGCTGGTCGAGCGCGCCATCGAGCGCATCGGCATGAGCGGCGCCGGCATCGAGGTCATGGCGCTCGCCTCCGTGCGCGCCACCCGCGAGGCGACCGTCAAGCACAATGGAGAAGAGCTGCCCGTCATCGTCGGCGTGCCGATGACGGGCGAAAAGATCAACGGCGAGATCTTCGACGGCGAAAGGAAAACCGCCATATTTCCCGGTGACTTACCGGAGAATCCGGATTCACTTTTCGAAGCGCTTGAACAGCATTCCGAAGGTCTTCTCAATTTCGTGCGCTTCCGCCCGCCGCATATCGAGGAGACCGGCGGCGGCCTGAAACTGTCGGTGCCGCACATAAGGCTCGACCGCGCGCTGCAATATCTGATCGGAGACCGGCTGGCATGAACGACCGCCCGCGCAAGCCCGCAGCCTTCTCGCTGCCATCGGACAGCACGGTGCCGCCGGTGCGCAGCGAGCCGCGCAAACCGGCCGCCTTCGACAATGCCGTGACGCTCACGCCGGATGCCGACGATCCCTTCATCGCGACGACGACGGACCTGCCGAATCTCGCTCCGCCGGTCGCCACACCTCGCCCCCGCCGCCTCACCTTCGGCCGCATCGCCATCGGCGCACTCGGACTGCTGCTCTCGCTCGCCGTCGGCCTCTGGATCGATGCGCTGATCCGCGACCTCTTCAGCCGCAACGACTGGCTGGGTTATCTGGCGATCGGCGCGACCGTTATTGCGGCGCTCGCCCTTCTCGGCGTCGTGCTGCGCGAGGCCTGGGGCCTGCGTCGCCTCGCCGCCGTGCAGGACCTGAAGCGCGACGTGACGGAGGCCATCGCCTCGCCGAAGCCGGCTGTGGGCCGCGCCATCGTTGCCCGCCTCGTCACGCTCCTCTCGGCCCGTCCACAAACGGCGCGCGGCCGCACACGGCTTGCCGAGACGGAGGGCGAGATCATCGATTCGGCCCATCTCGTCGATCTCGCCGAACGCGAACTGATGGGCCCGCTCGACCGCGAGGCGCGCGCACTCATCCTCGACGCAGCGAAACGCGTCTCGATCGTAACCGCCGTCAGTCCACGCGCGCTGGTCGATCTCGGCTATGTCATCTATGAAAGCAGCCGGCTGGTGCGGCGCATGGCGGAACTCTACGGCGGCCGGCCGGGCAAGCTTGGCATGCTCAGGCTGATGCGCGACGTCATCGCCCATCTCGCTGTCACCGGCTCGATCGCCATGGGCGACAGCGTCGTGCAGCAGGTACTCGGCCATGGGCTCGCCTCGAAACTCTCCGCCCGCCTCGGCGAAGGCGTCATCAACGGCCTGATGACGGCCCGGATCGGCATCGCCGCCATGGACCTCTGCCGCCCCATGCCGTTTCGCGCGCTGAAACGCCCCGGCATCGGCGATTTCATCGGCGACCTGACGCCGGGCGCCGGAAACGGCCGGCGCGACGAGACGTGACCGTCTTGCAACACCCCGGTTTTGCGGGTGCACAATCCTAGCAAATGATGAACGACAAGGGCGCCGGAAACCGTCCATTAACCATTTTCGCGCAAATCTCGTCGCACCAAAGCAGGCCGAATGGCCGTCGCCCATCAAGGATCGTTCATGTACCCGCGCACCTCTTTGATCGCCCGCGCTTCCGTAGCGGCCTTCGTTGCAGCCTCCACCTTCGTCATTCCGGCATCGGCCGGCACGCGTGACAAGGCCTTCTTCGAGCAGGTCACCGGCAACTGGTCCGGCAAGGGCGAAATCGTCGCCGGCAAGTACAAGGGCACGAAATTCGCCTGCGACCTGACGGGCGACACCGCACCCGCCAAGGGCTCCGGCATCCAGCTCGACGGCTTCTGCCGCGTCGGCGTCTTCAAGCAGCCGATGTCGGCGCTGATCACCAAGGCCGGCGGCACCTACAAGGGCAAATTCCTCGATGGCGCCTCCGGCAAGGGCCTCGACATCACCTCCGGCCAGGTCGCCGGCAACAAGGTCGTCGTCGGCATCAACCGCCAGAAGCTGAACGGTGCGATGATCGCCCGGCTCGAAAGCGACAACAAGCTCGCTATCACCATTTCGGTGAAGGTCGGCGAGAAGATGGTTCCGGTCATCGGCGTCGCGCTCGACCGCAACCTCGACGACATCGCCGTCGGCTCGATCAAGTAAGCGGGCACCATTCGGAGCCGGCACTCGCCGGCTCGATGCCCGCGACATCCGCGTCCTGAAGCCAGTCGCCGATCGTGCGTCCCGCGACGATCAGATCGCGCGCGATATCCGAAAGCGGCATCAGCACGAAGCCGCGAGCCGTCATGCGCGGATGCGGCAATTCCAGTCGCCCGCCGGACTGCTCCACACCCTCATAGGTCAAAACGTCGATATCGATGGTGCGCGGTCCCCAGCGCTCCTTGCGCTCGCGCTTCATGTCGCGCTCGATGCCGAGGCAGGTGTCGAGCAGCGCCTCGGGTGCCAGTGATGTCTCTACCAGCGCACAGGCGTTGAAGAACCAGTCCTGATCGGTCTTGCCCCAGGGCGGCGTGCGGTAGAGCCGCGAGACGGCCGTCAGGCGGCAGTCCGGCCGCGCATCGAGCGCACGCAGCGCCTCGGCCATGGATTGCACGGGATCACCGATATTGCCGCCGAGGCCGAGCGAGGCCCGGTGGAAAATTTCAGACGACATGATCGACGGTCACCTGAACGTAATCCAGCACGCCAGGCACCGGCGCATTCGGCTTGCGCACCGTAATGCGCGCGCGGAAAATCTGCGGAAAGCGGGCACAGAGCACCGTGGCGATCTCCTGCGCCAGTGCCTCGATGAGGTAGCGGCGCTGACCCGTGACGATCTTCTCGATCTCCTGAAAGGCCACGCCATAGTCGACGGTCGATTCGATGGCGTCATCCGAGAGCGGCTGCGAGGGGCGAACTTCGAGCTCCGCATCGACGAAGAAGCGCTGGCCGAGAAACTCTTCCGCATCATGCAGGCCATGGCGGGCGAAGAAGGCGCAGTTCTTGAGCGTGATCGTGTAGGTGGTGGTCATGGTTTTTCCTGTCTGGCTATGGTCAGGCGCGTTCTTCGCGGGCCTTCACCGTGCGCTTTGCGTCCAGCATAGCATCCGCCATGGCAAGCGCATCCCTGTTGATTGCGACATCGTGCACCCGAAACACCGCCGCACCTGCGACACGCAGCAGCGCCGTGGTCGCGGCCGTGCCGGCATCCCGCTCCGCAGCGTCGCGGCCCGTCACCGCGCCGACGAAGCGTTTGCGCGAGGTACCGGCGAGGATGGGCCGGCCGAAGCCGAAAAGCTCGCCGAAGCGGGCCATCAGTTCGAGATTTTCCTGCGTATCCTTGGCAAAGCCGAAGCCGGGATCGAGCACCATCGCGTCGCCGGCGATACCGGCCTCGCGGGCGATCTCCAGCGAGCGGCCGAGGAAGAGATACTGGTCCTCGACCACGTCAGGCATTTTCTGCCGGTCGCGGCCGGTATGCATGATGCAGAGCCCGGCCCCGGTCTCGGCCGCGACGCGCGCAATATCAGGCTCGCGTTGCAGACCGTGCACATCATTGACGATATGGGCGCCAGCGGCCACGGCAAGACGCGCGGTCTCGGCGCGGTAGGTATCGACGGAGATGATGGCATCCGTCGTGCCGGCGAGCGCCTCGATGACGGGCAGGATACGCTCCTGCTCCTCGGCCGCCGAGACGCTGGCCGCACCCGGCCGGGTCGATTCGCCGCCGATATCGATGATCCCGGCGCCCTGCTCCAGACAGAGGATCGCCTGCGCGACCGCCGCATCGGCGCTGTCGAACTGCCCGCCGTCCGAAAAGGAATCGGGCGTGACATTGACGATCGCCATCAGGATGCCGCGCGGGCCGAGCTCCAGATGCCGGCCATGGGCGAGCGCCCAGCGAAAGGGATCGAACGGCGAGACCATGGCGGTTTCCTTCGCGATTAACCAGCGTTCCCGAAAGGGTGTTGCGCTCGCCGAGCCTATGCCCCAAGCTTAAGGGAAGTTCAACCGGCCTCTGGCCGGCACTGCGTCGGGCTCCGTCGATTGCAAAAGCCCGATGGCGAAAGGAATGCTGATAAGAATGAAGACCATCGCTCGCCTGATGGCCGTTGCCGCCCTCGCCTCCGTCGCTCTCCAGCCCGCAGCCGCCGAGACCATCACCTCGAAATCCTTCGCCTATTTCTCGATCGGCGGGCGCACGGCGGCCGAACTGGACGAGGAACTTTCCAAGCGCGGTCCCGTCATGAAGCATTCCGGCTCGCGCCATCCTGGCGCCACGCGCATAAAATGGGGCGGCTCGGTCACCTATGTGCGCCGCGGCGGCAGATGCGCGGTCGGCGATGCCAAGGTGACGCTCTCCACCCAGATCATCCTGCCCAAATGGAAGAACCGCAGGCGCGCCACCGCCTCGCTCGCGCTGATCTGGGATACGCTCTCGGCCGATATCAAGCGCCATGAGGAGCGCCACGCGGAAATCGCCCGCACCCATGCCCGCGCCCTGGAGAAGACGCTGAAGACGCTGCGGCCGGAAAGCGACTGCGAACGCATGCAGGCCCGTGTCGACCGGGCAACGGCGGATGCCGTTTCGAAGCACGATGCCGACCAGGCCCGTTTCGACCGGGTCGAATCGAAAAGCTTCAATGACCGCATGATGCGGCTCCTCACGCACCGGCTGAAGAGCCAAGCCGAATAAGCGTACGTGGCCGCACAGGTATTTCTTGAGAAAGCTTTAATGCAACGGGACCGGAGCAAGGCCCCGTGTGCGTTCTATCCATGAAATGACTGGTTAGTTTTAGCGATAGCGCAATTCCGCAAATCACCGTATTTTCATATCAACAGTGAACGGGAAGAGACATTTCCTTCCCGGAGTTGCATGAAACGGTTTGTAACAGGTTCTCCTGGCGCGTCCTTATCTCAGCAGCAGGTGTCTCCTCCCTCTCCTCGCTGCGATGCGCCCTACTGGCCTCGCTCGTCTTGATCGACCGGCGAGGCTCTTTTTTTGTCTTCTATACTTCAAGAAAACACAGACGAACGATTCTCTTCTTTGCGAGAGAAAATGTAACGCCGCGTCTTCCTCTCTTCCGACACGGAAAAGCAAAATGCGCATGCCAAAAAGGCGACACCGGAACGGTGCCGCCGCTAAACTTCGGCATGGGTGGATGATGTCAGGCCTGGCGTTCCGGCACGTGAACCACGAGCCCGTCGAGCGCATCCGACATCTTGATCTGACAGGAGAGCCGCGAGGTGGGGCGCACCTCGTAGGCGAAGTCCAGCATGTCCTCTTCCATCGCTTCCGGTGGGCCGACGGTGGCGCTCCAGGCGTCGTCGACATAGACATGACAGGTGGCGCAGGCGCAGGCGCCGCCGCATTCCGCCTCGATGCCAGGCACGGAGTTGCGCACGGCATTTTCCATGACTGTGGAGCCGTTGGCGACATCCAGTTCGTGGCGCGTGCCGTCGAAGGCGACGATGGTGAGTTTGCTCATGATGGCTTCCGGATTCTCAAGAACTGCCCGAAGCGGGCGAAGGGACGACCGGCGAAGGTGTTTTCCGAAACGCCGGTTTTCCGCCGGACGTTTCCAACAAAACCCCTCTCCAGTCAACATCGCGCGCCGGGCGAGGCCGCGCCAGTCCCGCCGCGCCATGGAATTTTCCCGCTGCGCCGGGGCAGCGGCGATCAGCGGCAGAGTTTGAGGATGAAGTTTTCCGCCTCGACGACGGCGGCGGTGACGCCGGCAAGCGCAATCGCATCGGCCGGGTTGTCCTCCAGCGCGGCGGCAGACTTGGCAACGGCGTCCGCACCGACGGACTGGGCAGAGCCCTTGAGGCGGTGTGCCACGGCGGCACGCACAGCGCCTTCGCTCGTTGCCAGTTCCTTCATGCTTTCGCGCGCCTGGCGCGCAAACATCTGCAACACTTCCAGTTCGAGGGCCTTGTCGCCCATCGTCTGGCGCGCCAAGTGTACCAGATCGATCGGACGTCCGTTCGAAGGTCCCATGCCGCCGGTATTGTCGGGGGCCTCGAAGGCGATGTTGAGCGCTGCCATTTGCCAATTTCCTTTATATGCGACGCACGCTTGTTTCGTTGTGATGCACGCAGGAGCCGGATGCGGCCACGAACCTGTGCCGGGATCCGGTGGAAGTCATGGGACACCATTCTGCGGGACCGGCGCGCCTATCCGATTAAAAGAGGGCGCAATCTGGGCATGAATCGCAAACTATGGTTAACGGCTGAAAAATCGCCATTTTTCCTATTATTCCATCGCGATACAAAAAGCCCTCGCATTAACTTCCTGTTAAGTTTCAAGCGAAGGGAGATGGCAATCAATTGTGTGATACAGGCTAATGTGTCACTACGATACGACCGGGATAGTCCCGGTGGATAAGCCGTGCGCGGAGATACTTTACGCCACGATTTCGGTTTATCGAGCGAATTTGGAATGAACGGCGGCCTGGACGCTGCTTGCCATGAGGGTAAGCAGCAAGACCGGCCACCCACCGGACGGTTCGAAGACGCCTGAGCAGCGGCAGCGCGTATGAGGCCCGTCCCGGAGAATGGTAACGAGGCGTAACCGCATGGCGACGAACAAGTCCAACGAAACGATCGACGAAAAGGCTTTCCAGGCATTGGAAGAGGCGTTGAAGATCGATTTCGACGATCTGACGCCGGAGACGCCCGCGAAGAAGGACACTTCGGAGGCGCGCGTGTCTGAACCTGCAAGCCGTGTTTCGACCAAGACACAGGAAAAGCCGGCAAGCCGCCCGGCAGCGGGCGAAACGCCCCGCAACCTGGCGCCCGAGCCCGCACCCAAGACCCCCGCCTTCACGCCCGCCAATGACGGTTCGCGCAAATCGCCGGCTGCGATCCTGAAATCGCTGGACGTGCGCTCCAGCCGCTCGTCGATCCGCACCGCCGTCGTCGCCTCGATCCTTTGGGTCGTAGGCGGCCTCGGCGTTGCCAACCTGCTTTATGCGCCGAAGATCTGGGAGATCCGCTCGGTAGCCGATCTCGTCGCCCTTCCCGGCGCCATCGGCATGGTCGTCGCCATCGTCATGCCGATCATGCTGTTCTTCGCCTTCGCGATCATGATCTCGCGCGCTCATGAGCTGCGCAGCGCTGCCCGCTCGATGGCCGAAGTGGCCTTGCGTCTTTCCGAGCCGGAAACCGTCGCCACCGACCGCATCATGACAGTCGGCCAGGCGGTTCGTCGCGAAGTGTCGGCGATGAACGAAGGCATCGAGCGCACCATCGCGCGCGCCACCGAACTTGAAACCCTCGTGCATTCGGAAGTGAATGCACTGGAGCGCAGCTACACCGATAATGAAATGCGCGTGCGCACGCTCGTGCAGGAACTTGGCTCCGAGCGCGAAGCCATCGTCAGTCATGCCGAGCGCATCCGCTCCTCGATTTCGGGTGCGCATGAGCAGCTGAAGGACGAGCTCGCCAGCGCCGGCGACAACATTACCCATCGGCTTGCGACCTCGGGCGAAGCCTTCGCTTCCATGCTCGACACCCGCGCCGCCATGCTGATGGAAAAGTCCGACAGCGCGACGCAGACGATCGGCGCCATGCTTTCGGCCCGCACCGACAGCCTGCTCTCCACCCTCTCCTCTTCGGGCCTGGCACTCGCCAACGAGTTCGACACCCGCCTCGATCATCTGACCAAGAGCCTCGATTCCCGCGGCCGCGATCTGCTCCAGCAGTTCGAGACGCGCGCCTCCTCGCTCGACACCAATACCGAAAAGCTGAACGCCGCCCTCAACGAGCGCGCCAAGCAGCTCAACGAGACGCTGATCGCCCGCACCCGCGAGATCAGCGAAAGCCTGTCCGTCGGCCAGCATGCCGTCACAAACGGTCTCGACCAGGTTCTCCAGTCGATGAATGCCGCACTCGACGAAAAGGGCGCGCAGTTCCGCCAGAGCCTCAAGAACGCCGCCGACGATACGGTCATGGACCTCGACCTGCGCTCGGGCTTCTTCGACGAGCGCATGCAGGCGACCGTCGGCCAGATCGCCGGCGCTTTCGACAACCGCGTCGAGGAATTCGCCCAGGCCTTCGACCAGCGCGCCGGTTCGCTCGACTCGAAGCTGATGGAAAGTCTCGGCCGCATCAACGAGACGGTTGCGAGCGGCCGCGATGCCATCGACGGCCTGCTGACCTCCGGCATCGACCGCCTCGGCAACACGCTGACCGACCAGTCCTTCGCTCTCGCGACGACGCTCGCCACCAGCCAGGAAGTGCTCGAAAGCGCCGTTTCCGGCCATGCGGATGCCATCAACAGCGCCGTCACCGGTGCGCATGAGCGCGTCGGCGCGGTGCTCTCCGAAAAGTCGGCGGCCCTGCTCGGCGGCCTTTCCGATGTCCAGAATCGCATCGAAAGCGGTTTTGGTGCCCGCGCGGATGCGCTGGCGGAAAGCATTTCGGGCAGCGAACGCCGCCTTACGGAAGCGCTCGACAACCGCGGCACGGCAATTGCCACAGACATCCAGGCCGCCCAGGCGCGTATGGAAGAAGCGCTGGGCGCCCGCGCCGACGAGATCACTTCGACGATCGCCGCCAGCCACAACCGTCTGGACAGCGCGCTCACCGAACGCACGGCCGCCCTCTCGGCCATGCTGAACGAAACCGGAAGCCAGCTCGAGCAGTCGGTCGGCTCCGCCGCCGGCCGCGTCGAAAACGCGCTGACGGGTGCTGCCCGCCAGATCGATGAAGTCATCACCGGCCGCACGGCCAACCTCGCCTCGGTTCTGTCCAACAGCGCCGGCGCCATGCAGTCGTCGATCGATGCCGCCGCAAACCGCGTCGAGACGGTGCTGACCGAAGGCAGCCGCGAGCTTGGCGGCGTCCTGCATGGTCAGGCCGCGGAATTCGCCGATGCGTTCTCCGGCCGCGCCGCCGAGATCGCCGAAGCCCTTTCCGGCCGCGCCTCACAGCTCGCCGGCTCGCTCGTCAACACCCACGAGCAGATCCGCGCCACGCTCGACGACCGCATCAACGCGATCAATGTCGCCATCACCGACGGCAAGAACCAGCTCACCGAAACGCTGAACGAGCAGGCCACCAATATCGGCACCTCGATCGCCACCTCGGCCGGCATGCTGGAAATGTCGCTGGAGCAGCATGAAGAAACGCTGCGCCGCACCATCGACGGCAGTGCCGCCCTGCTCGATCACCGCGTGCGCGAAAGCGCCGGTGCGGTCGCCGAACGCCTCAGCGAAACCACGGCGAAGATCGCCGAGGCCGCCGATGCCTTTGGCGCCCGTATGGAAACGACGGTCGACGGCGTCGCGAACCGTTTCGACGCCACCGGCAGCCGTCTGGAGGAAAACCTCGGCAAGCTGGAAGCGCGCATCGAACAGAGCGTCGATCATGTCTCGGGCACGGTCGACACCGCCGCCGCCCGTATCTCCGACACGCTGTCCGAGCGTCTGGTCGATCTCGACCGCGTGGGCAGCGACGTGTCGCTGCGCGTCTCCAACGCCCTCTCCCGCCCGATCGCCGAAGTCGATCGCATCGGCGACGAGACGACGGCCCGCATCGCGGCTGCGCTTGCCGGCCGCGTCGGCGATATCGAGCGCGTCAGTGCTGATGCGGCCAACCGCATCGAAGGCGCCCTTTCCGGCCGCCTCAGCGATATCGAACGCGTAACGACCGAAGCCGCCGAGCGCATCGACAACACGCTGACCGGCCGCGCGCTCGAAATTGACCTGATCGCCGAAAATGCCGCCCAGCGCATCGACGCGTCTCTCTCCGGCCGCGCCTCAGAAATCGAGCGCATTGCTGGTGATGCCGCCCAGCGCATCGACCTTACGCTGTCGAGCCGGACCTCCGAGCTGGAACGTGTTGCCGGCGACACCGCTGAGCGTATCGAGAATGTGCTCTCCGGCCGCGCATCCGAGATCGAACGCATTGCCGGTGCCGCCGCGACGCGCCTCGAAGGTGCGCTTGCCGAACGCGCGAGCGAAATCGCCCGCGTGACCGGCGAAGCGACGGACAAGATCGACGGTACGCTCACGCAGCGCACCAACGATATCGAGCGGGTCTCGACCGAAGCCTCCGAACGTATCGCTGCGACCATCGACGAGAAGACCGGCCGTATCGAGGAACGTCTCGGCACGATGGACCGGGCCCTCACCATCGGTCTTGATGGCGTCAACCGCACGATCGACGGCAAGGCGGCCGGCCTTGCCCAGACACTGCGCGAAGCCGTCTCCCAGGCTGCCCAGGATATGGATGCCGAAGCCATCCGTTCGGCCCAGTCGCTTGCCAAGACCGGCGAGGAATTCGCCCATCTGTCGAGTTCGCTGCGCGGCGCGGTTTCTCGTGCGGCACAGGAAATGGGCGTCGAAGCCCAGCGCGTTGCGGAAAACATCGCCAAGACCGGCGATGAATTCGCCGAAAACCTTTCCGCCCGAAACGAAGCCTTCACGCGCGCGGTCGACGAGACCACGACGGCGGCCGCCGCCCGCTTCGCCGAAACGGAAAACCGTCTTGCAAGCCAGGCGCAGTCGCTGCGCACCGGTCTTGGTGATGTCGAGAAGGCGCTGGAAGCGCGCGGCGCCTCCATCCGCTCGACGCTCGACGACCGCACGCGTGAACTCAACTCCATGCTGGCAAGCCGCACGGAAGAACTGTCGCGCCTCATCAACGAGGAAGCCCGTCCCGTTATCGACGACTATGCTGCCGTCGGCCGCGAGGCCGTCGAACGGATGGCCGGTGTCGGCCGCGAGACCGCGGAAAGCATCAGCAGCGTCGCCCGTGACAGCGCCGACCGTCTGCGCAACGAGAATGCCGCGTTGATCAACGCCATCTCCGCCCGCACGGCCGATACGCTTGCCGCGATCTCAAGCCGCACCGAAGAAGCGGCCGGCGCGATGCGCGATATCGAAAACGGCCTTGCCGCCAATGTCGAAGGCCTGATCGCCCGCCTCTCCGAGAGCAATGGCGCGATTGCCGGGCTCGTCGATTCGGCAAGCCAGACGCTCGGTGCCATCGACGGCCGTCTCACCAGCACATCGGAGCGCTTCACCACCTCGGCCGAACGCGCCGCCGACATGGTCGCCACCACGTCGCGCCTGCTCGAAGGCAAGGTCGATCGCCTGTCCGACATTTCGGCCGGCACGCTCTCGCAGATCGGCGGCATCGTCGGCCGCTTCGAGGATCACTCCAAGATCCTGTCGCAGGCATCCGACCTGCTCGCCGCCGCCCAATCGAACCTCGTCTCGACGCTGGAAGAGCGCCAGGACGCACTGCGCTCGCTCTCCATCGGCCTCGTCCAGCGCTCGGAAGAGATCGAGAAGACCATGCAATCACTCGAAGGCATGGTCGAGGGCGTCTTCAGCCGCGCCGAGGAACGCTCCAGCCTGATCGCCGGCAACCTGCGCGGCGGCATCCAGAGCTCGTTTGCTGAAGTCGGCCGCATTCTCGGCGAGACCGAGAAGCGCGCCGAAGCAGCCGCCAGCACCCTGCGTGATTCGTTGGTCAAGGCCGGTGAAGAGGCAGGCCAGTCCGTCGAAGGCGCCTTCGTGCGCGCCGAGGAACGGACCAAGGAGGTGGCGAACCGCCTGCGCGGCAGCGTCGGCGCCTCGCTCTCCGATGTCGATCGCCTTCTTACCGAATCCGGCAAGAAATCCGAGGCCGCCACGACCGTCATGCGGGAATCCATGCGCGAGGCCGTCGAGGAAGCCATCGGCAAGTTCTCCGGCGCGACCGAAGAAATCCGCCGTGCGGCCTCCGAAATTCGCAAGGAACTCGACCAGACCCGTGGCGAACTGAAGCGCGGTGCCTTCGACCTTCCGGAAGAAGCCAAGGAAAACGCCGCACAGATGCGCCGCGCCGTCAGCGAGCAGATCAAGGCGCTGCAGGATCTTTCCGATATCATCGGCAAGTCATCCTCGGCGCTCGAAGTCTCCCGCCCGGCCGTCCAGCAGCCCGTGGTACAGCAGCAGCAGCCGGTGCAGGAAACCCGCGCCGTCGAGCCCCGCCGCGAAGAGCCGGCCCAGCTGCGCGGTAGCCTCGGCCTCGAGCGTGCGGCCAACGCAACCGTACCGCAGCGTGCCCAGCCCCTGCCCACTGATGCCGATGCCAAGACTTCAGGCGAAGGCGGCTGGATGCGAGACCTGCTGCGCGGCGCTGTTTCGCGCGAGGAAGCGCAATTCGCCCAGCCGCGCGGCGAGGCCCAGGCCGCCCGCCCGGCCGATACGCGCAACCCGCGCCATGTCGTGGAATCGCTGAACTCGCTCTCCGTCGATATCGCCCGCGCCATCGATCACGATGCCTCGGTCGATCTGTGGCGCCGCTACCAGCGCGGCGAGCGCGACGTCTTCACACGCCGCCTGTACACGCTGAAGGGCCAGCAGACGTTCGACGAGATCAAGCGCAAGTATGAGCGCGAGCCGGAATTCCGCACCGCGGTCGACCGCTACATCTCGGACTTCGAAAAGCTGCTCGCCGATGTCGCCCGCAACGACCGCGACAAGGTGATGACGCAGACCTACCTCACCTCGGATACCGGCAAGGTCTATACCATGCTGGCCCATGCGGCAGGCCGCTTCAGCTAAGCGGAATAAAGATCGAAAATAGCGACGGCCGTCCCTCGGGGCGGCCGTTTTGTTTTGATAACGCGCCGATAACGCAGATGTGAGGTCTTCACGCCGTTTCCCCTCGCCAAAACCTTATAATCCGCGCGCCCGGCCTCTATATGCGTCTCGACGCACTTTGAAAGTGCCAAGGGGAAGAGAGACGAAATATGATTTTGATACAGGGATTTGGACGTGTGCTGGCAACGCTTGCGATTGCGCTAATGACGATCGTCACGGTCGTTGACGTCGCCGAAGCGCGCCGCGCCGGCGGTGGCTTCGGCAGCCGCGGCACACGGACGTTCTCCACGCCTTCGACGACGCGCACTTCGCCGTCGGAAGCCCAGCCGATCGACCGCACCATGACCCGCCAGCAGTCGGCGCAGCCTTCGGCCGGCCGCAACACCACGACCGCAACCAACCCGCGCCCCGGCCTGTTTGGCGGTTTTGGCGGCAGGCTGCTCGGTGGCCTGATGCTCGGCGGCCTCGTCGGCATGCTGCTTGGCTCCGGTCTCGGCGGCGGCATCGGCTTCCTCGGCCTTATCCTGCAGGTGGCGCTGATCGCCGGCCTGTTCTTCTTCCTGCGGCGCATGTTCGCGCAGCGCAACGCGCCCGCCTATGCCGGCAACGGCCAGGCCCGCAGCGCCTATCAGGGCGGCGCCTCCGATTTCGAAATCCCGCGCGTCGGCGGCGGCAGCCGGCAGGCAGCGCCCGTCCAGCCGAAAAACAGCGACGAGATCGGTATCCAGCAGGCGGACCTCGAACAGTTCGAAAGCATGCTGAAGGAATTGCAGGCTGCCTATGCGGCGGAAGACTTCCGCACGCTGCGCCAGATCACGACGCCGGAAGCCATGTCCTATCTCGCCGAGGAGCTGAGCGACAATGCCACCCAGGGCCTGAAGAACGAGGTCAAGGATATCCACCTCGTGCAGGGCGACGTGGCCGAAGCTTGGCGCGAAGGCTCGGATGAATATGCGACCGTCGCCATGCGCTACGAGAGCATCGACGTGATGCGCGACCGCGCGACCGGCCGCCTGGTTTCGGGCGATCCCGACAATCTGACGGAAGCCGTCGAAATCTGGACGTTCCTGCGCCGCAACGGCGGCGAGTGGAAGGTCTCGGCCATCCAGGGCGTCGCCGACGCCTGATGCGATACGGCATGTGCCGCCAGGTGTGGCGTATGCCCCTCATCAAGCTGCCGCGACCTTCTCACCGCAAGCGGGGTGAAAGGATGCTCGATCTTCCTGCATTCGATAGGTCATGAAGGCGGCCCGCTCTCATCCGCGTTCGCCCCGCTTGCGAGCAGAAGGTGGCCGGCAGGCCGGATGAGGGGCTTTGCACCGATGCCAACGCGGGCAAAAGGCTGATTAGATCGTGGAGAGCGTCCAGCCGACGATGTCGGCGGTCACACGGGCGAAGGCCGCATCGAGCGCCTTCACGAAGGCCGGATTGCCCGCGCCGCTGACCGGTACCGCCGCACGGAACACTTTTTGTGCTCGTACCGTGCCATTGCGATCATTCAGCAGCTTGGCCGAAATCTCCACGACGGCCGTGTCGGCGCCCGACGCCTGCACCTCGAACGACCGGATGTCGGTGACGAGCTGATAGTCGATCGCAAGCCCCTGCCCCGGCATGCCCACGCCGCCGAGACGGCCGGTGTTCTCGAAGGCCTGCACGAGCTTGGCCTGCACCATCTTGCTCAGGCTGTCGCTCCACTGCGCCTTGGCGAGGTACTGGATTTCGGACGGCGTCGGGCGGATGATGATCTGCTCGCTGTCCAGCGCTTTCAACGCGGAAGGCTGCGGCACGAGAAGCTGGCGGCTCTTCGCTGAAGGACCTTCGACGGAACTGAGTGCCGAAAGGCTGAACGTATCGTTGTTCGCTGCCTTGCTGCCGCAGGCGACAAGCGTTGCCGCCAGAACGGCGATCAGGGCAGCGCGCGCCGCCGTTCCGTTCCGCAACAACTCATTACCCGGTACTGTCATCTCGTCCTCAAAGCCACAGACTCAATGTCTAGCAGTGGCACAACAACAAGTCACGGCTGCGATACCGGACAAATTCGCGTCCGAAACATCCAGACAGCCATTGTGGGTATAGCGCCACACCTTTGGTTTAGCGCCGCGTGCGGCCATCGTACTGCTTCACCGTCTCGCCGCCGAACAGCAGGCGCTGCGGATCACGCTCAAAGCCCGAGATCGCGCTGTCGAGGTTCTGGATCGTGCGGCGCGTATCCTGCACCAGCGTTTCCACATCGCGCAAACCCGATCCGGAGAAGCGCTGGAGGCCATCGGCAATTGGTCCGATGCGGCCGTTCAGCGTATCGGCAGCCTGCTTGATCGACTGCAACGTCGCCTTGGCCTCGGCAAAGAGCGATTCGGAATCGCCCTCGCCCAGGAAGCCGTCGAGCTTGGCGAGCACGCCATCGACGCGCGTGGAGGCGGCGTTCAGCTTGTTGGTCATCTGTTTCACGTCGGTGATGATCTGGTCGATATCCCCCTGACGCTCGCCGATACGATTGGCAACGCCCGTGACCGAGGCGATCGCCTTGCGGGCATCCGCACTCGCCACCGAGATATTGTCGATCGCGCCAGAGACCTTCTGTGTGTCGACGGCGGCAATCAGCGTATCGACCTTGTCGAGCGCCGCATTGGCATTCTTGCCGAAGGTATCGAAGGTCTCGGCCGTCTTACGGAAGCCCTCGACGGTCGTCTTCACGTCACCCGAGGCGGCCGCGATGTCCTTGCTGATCTTGTCGACATTGCCGACGAAGTCCTCGACCTTCTTGGGATCGACCGCCTTGATAAGACCGTCGACCGACGCAAGCGTCGAATCCAGCCGGCCGGAGAGATTTCGGAAGGTTTCCGAAAGGCCGCCGACGCTCTTCAGGAACTCGTCAATATTCTTGCCGTTGCGGGCGAGCGAATCGGAGAACTGCTCGGCATTGTTGATCGTCTTGGTCAGCGGCCCGCGCGCATCGGCGACAAACCCCTGGATGTCGGTGATGGCGGCATCGGCGCGCTTCAGGATCTTGTCGGCGGTCGACAGGATATTGGTGACACTCGACTGCTCGGCCTCGAGCACGGCTGCCGTCTCCGTGTCGAAAGCCTTCTGAAGAATGTTCGGATCGCCGGAGGTACCACCGGACAATTCGATATAGGCCGCGCCGGTAAGACCCTGCACCTCGAGCACGGCCGTGGTCGACTGCTTGACCGGCGCACTTGTCGCCACTTCCGTCATGGCGACGGAAAAGCGGGGATCGTCGGCATCGATGGCAAGGCTGCGCACGGAGCCGACAGGAATGCCGTTAAAGCGCACGGGCGAACCGATGCTCAGACCGTTGGCGGAGCCCGGAATGCGGATGGCGAGCTGTGCCATGTCGCCGCTGCGACCGTATTGCGACATCCAGTAGACGAAGCCGAAGGCGGCGGCCATCACGAGCACGGTGAAGAAACCGACAATGGCGTAATTGGCTTTCGTTTCCATGCTTCAGGCTATCCCGCTCGCAGTTCCTATTCCGGGGCAGCGACGCTCCCGGACACTTCTTCACGCTTTCCGCACAATGGAGCGCGCGCGTTTGCCCTTGAAATAGGACTGCACCCACGCATCGTCAAAGGCCAGCATGTCCTCGATCGTGCCTTCGACCATGACCTTCTTCTTTCCGAGCACTGCAATCCGGTCGCAGACCGAAAACAGGCTGTCGAGGTCGTGAGTCACCATATACACGGTCAATCCCAGGGTGTCGCGCAGTTTGGCGATCAGCTCATCGAATTCGGCCGCACCGATCGGATCGAGGCCGGAGGTCGGTTCGTCGAGAAAGACCAGCGCCGGATCGAGCGCGAGCGCACGCGCCAGCGCCGCGCGCTTGATCATGCCGCCGGAAAGTTCTGAGGGATATTTATCGGCGGCCTCGGGTGCGAGGCCCACAAGCTCGATCTTCAATTTCGCGAACTCGTCCATCATCGCCTGCGGCAGGTCGAGATATTCGCGCATCGGCACCTGGATGTTCTCCTTGACCGTTAGAGAGGAGAACAGGGCGCCGTGCTGGAAGAGCACGCCAAGCTTCATGTCGAGCGCCAGGCGCTGGGCCTCGCTCGCCTTATCGAAATCCGTGCCGAAGATGCGGATATTGCCGGAGCGGCGCGGCAGCAGGCGCAGGACTGTGCGCATCAGCACGGATTTTCCGGTGCCGGACGCGCCGACGAAGCCCAGGATTTCGCCGCGATAGATATCGAGGTTCAGCCGGTCGAGCACGACATTGTTGCCGAAGCCCACGGTCAGGTCCTTGACCGAGAGCACGACATTGTCCTGTTTTTCGGGAGCCTGATCCATTCGCCTTCCTAAAAATCGATGGCTGCGTAGAACATGGCGAAGAGACCGTCGACGAGGATGACGACGAAGATCGACTTCACCACGGCGGCCGTGACGTGACGCCCGAGCGATTCGGCGCTGCCGCCGACCTTCAGCCCTTCCACCGAAGCGACGATGCCGATGATCAGCGCCATGAACGGCGCCTTGATCATGCCGGAAACAATGGTCGAAAGGTCGATGGCTTCGCGCAGGCGCGACAGGAACGTGTCGAAGGTGATGCCGGAATAGGCCCAGGCGACGCAGGCCGCACCGAACAGCGCGGCGAAATTGGCGATGATGGTGAGCAGCGGCAGCGCAACGGTCAGCGCCACGAGCCGCGGGAAGACGAGCACGCCGACGGGGCTGAGACCCATGACCTTCAGCGCATCGATCTCCTCGCGCATTTTCATCGAGCCGATTTCGGCGGTGATGGCACTGCCGGAGCGGCCGGCGATCATGATGGCGGTGAGCAGCACGCCGATTTCGCGCAGCTGCAGGATGCCGACGAGATCGACGACAAAGACCTCCGCCCCGAAATACCGCAGCTGGAAGGCGCCCTGCTGGGCGATGATGGCGCCGATGAGGAACGACATCAGAAGGATGATCGGCACGGCGCGAACGCCCATATGGTCGATCTGGTGCACGATAGCGGCCGGGGAAAGCCCGCTCCTGCGGCCAAGTTTCAGCTGCGCCCCGCGCACCGCCGAGCCGAGGATGAACATGGCGGCGACCATATCCTCCCAGGCGTCCATGATGACGCGGCCGACGGGTGAAAACACACGCTCGAACAGCGTGACGCGCGCCGCTTTTTCCGCACGCGGCTGAGCAAGCTTTTCGGGCAGGGCGGAGACGAGATCGGCATAACGCTCACCGTCGCCATCCCTCAGATGCACTTCGGCACCGCCGGATTGCCGCTCGGTGATCGCACGGCGCAACAGCCAGGCGCCGGCCGTGTCCATTTCCGAGACGCCGCTGAGATCGATCTCCAGCGCACCGCCCTTGCCGCCTGCCATCTCCGCCAGACGCTTGGCACCCGCAACGGCGGTTGTGTTCACCCAGTGGCCGGACAAGCGCCAGACCTCCCCGCCATTGTCCGGCAGGCTTTCGCTCACGATGTCGGCTGATGGGCTGGCGGCTGTGGTCAAGTCTCTTGCATCTTCCCGTGCTTGGGGCACAACATGCGCCTGTCTTATCGGCTCGCCGGCCATCTGTCACCGAACGAACCGGCAAAACCCCGTTTCCGCCTCGAATATTTCGGGGCCAGCCAGGATCCCGCCCGATGCACCGTAGACTGCGCGCGACCGCCGAAACCTTCCCGATTGCCGGGGCCTTCACGATTTCCCGTGGCGCCAAGACGACGGCAGAGGTGGTCATCTGCGAAATCGAATCCTCCGGCCAGATCGGTCGGGGCGAATGCGTGCCCTATGCCCGCTACGGCGAATCGGTGCCCGGCGTGCTGGCTGCGATCGAGGAGATGCGCGGCGCCGTCGAGGACAGCATCGGCCGCGAGGACCTTGCCCGCATCATGCCGGCCGGCGCGGCGCGCAACGCCATCGATTGCGCCCTGTGGGACCTCGAGGCGAAACTTTCCGGCGTGCCGACCTGGCAGGTCATCAACGCCGCCGCCCCGCAGAAACTCGTCACCGCCTACACGCTCTCGCTCGGAGAGCCCGAGGCTATGCAGCGCCAGGCCGCTGAGCATGCCGGCCGCGCCCTGCTCAAGGTGAAAGTCGGCACGGCAGACGACGCCGCGCGCATCAGGGCCGTGCGCGCCGGTGCGCCCGACAGCGCGATCATCCTCGACGCCAACGAGGGCTGGATGCCCGAAAACCTCGCCTATCATTTCGCCATTTGCGCCGAGACGCGCATCGCGCTCGTCGAACAGCCGCTGCCGGCCGGAAACGATTCCGCGCTTGCCGGTCATGCGCGGCCGATCCCGGTCTGCGCGGACGAGAGCGTGCATCGCACGGAGGATGTCGCAAAGCTCATCGACCGCTATGACGCGATCAACATCAAGCTCGACAAGGCCGGCGGTCTGACGGAAGCGCTCGCGCTGCGCGAAGCCGCCCGCGAACACGGGCTGAAGATCATGGTCGGCTGCATGGTCGGCACCTCGCTCGGCATGGCGCCGGCGGTGCTTCTGGCGCAGGGTGCCGATTTCGTCGATCTCGACGGCCCCCTGCTGCTGGCCCGCGACCGGGTGCCCGGCCTGCATTACGAGGGATCGTCGGTCTATCCGCCCGAAGCGGCGCTCTGGGGCTGAAGACGCACTGCAAAGACCCTGCCGGCGACGACGCAGGCGAGGCCGGCAGCGGCGATGCAGGACATCAGGTAGAAGCCGTGAACGCCATACCAGTTGAAGGCATAGCCCGACAGGAAGGTCGCGAACGCCGTGAAGATGCCGGTGTAGAAGTAATAGAGCCCCTGCGCCGAGGCTTCCTGCTCTTCCGCCACGCGCTCCACGAGGCGGCTCTGCACGCTCATATGGATGATGGCATAGGTAAAGGCGTGCAGGCATTGCAGCACGAAATAGCCGGCAAAGGACATATCCATCGGGAAGATGATCCATCGCAGGACGGCGACGCTGCTGCCGACGATCATCATCGACCACAGATTGAAGCGGCGGCGGAGTTGGACGGCGAAGAGGAAGAAAATCACCTCGGCCATCACGCCGGCACTCCAGAGGATGCCGACATCCACGCCGCTGAAACCCATCTTCTGCCAGTAGATCGCCGAAAAGGCGAAGAGCATGGCATGGCTCGAGTTCACCAGCGCGACGCCGATCAGCATGAACTGCACATCCGCCTGCCGCAGCGTGCTTTTCGTCGGCATCGTCGCGATCGCCGAGATCGGCGACGGCCGGCGCGGCTTGCCGACCCTCGGCGCGATCACCGCGCCAAGCACGGTCAAGACGAAACCCACCGCCATCGCTGGCAGCACCATGGCGCCGCCATAAAGGCCGGCAAGCCAGCCGCCGATCATCGTCGCGACGATGAAGGCGAGCGAACCCCAGAGGCGCATCCGGCCATAATCGAAATTCCAGCGCCGCACGCCCGACAGCATGATCGCCTCGGTGATCGGCACATAGGGCGAATAGACCGCGCCTTGCAGCGTGTAGAGCAACAGCACCGGCCAGAACGATCCCGTCGCAAAGAGCGCAATCGCCGTCATGAGCGACAGCACGGCCGACCAGGCCAGCATGATCGAGCGTTCGCCGATCCGGTCGGCGATGACGCCGGCCACCGGCGCGGTGAAGACGCGCACGAACATCGGCACGGCCAGAATGATGCCGATCTGGAAATCGCTCATCGATAGCGTTTCCAGCCAGACGGGGAAAAACGGCAGCGCAATGCCGTTCACCATCATCGGGGCGCTGAAAACGAGGGCGATGCGCGCGACGAAGAACGGCGGCGCGCCTGATGTCACGGTGAACCCGGAAGGGGCGGTCATGGCGGGGAACCTGTATTGGAACGACCTCGCTCTAGCACGCCGATGTACGTACGCCAATCCGCTATTTCTGCCGGTTGCGTTCCGATCTCGTCTGCAACGGAATGCGTCAGGCGGCTTCGGCACCAGACGTCGCCACCACGCCGAGGCTGCGGCTTGCAATCGACACGGGTTCGGGCACCGCCGTCAGCGTCTGCCAGGTGATCAGCTCCATCTCGCCGTCGTGATGCTCGGCAATCGCCGTGCAGCTTTCCACCCAGTCGCCGCTGTTGATGTAGCGGATACCGTCGATCTCGGTGATGACGGCATGGTGGATATGGCCGCAGATGACGCCGTCGGCATCGTTGCGGCGGGCTTCTTCCACAACCACTTTCTGGAACTCGCCGATGAAATTTACGGCGCTCTTCACCTGCTGCTTGGCCCAGGACGAGAACGACCAGTACGGCAGCCCGAGGCGGCGGCGGATCGCGGCGAAGACGACATTGATGGCAATCGCCGCATCATAGGCCCAGTCGCCGAGATAGGCGACGACGCGGGCATGGCGCACCACGACATCGAATTCGTCGCCATGCAGCACCAGGTAACGCTTACCGTCGGCGGCCTCGTGGATCATGCGCTCGGCCACTTCGACACCGCCGAAATGCGTGCCGGGGAAGTCCCGCAGGAACTCGTCGTGATTGCCGGGGATGTAGATGATGCGCGTGCCCTTGCGCGCCTTGCGCAGGATTTTCTGCGTGACGTCGTTGAAGGACTGCGGCCAGTACCAGTTGCGCTTTAGCCGCCAGCCATCGACGATATCGCCGACCAGCACGATCGTTTCGGCCTCGTGGTGGCGCAGGAAGTCGATCAGGAAATCCGCCTTGGCCGCCTTCGATCCCAGATGCACATCCGAGATGAAGAGTGTGCGGAAGTGGCGGACATTGGGGTCGGCAGGCGTCGGGCTCATCGCGTTCGTCTCCGGGTGGCCGGCCGCCGCGTTCCATCTGGAACCGGCGGCTTTCGTCCCGTTGAAAACCAGACTCCTGTTTCAAATTGATGACACACCTATGCCTTTTCCGTCCGCAAATAGGCATTGCACAGGCCGGCGAATGCGGCTTTATGGAAGGTTCCGGAAACTTCACGTCGCGACGTGTTCGTGGCATGTGGAGCCGCAACCAAAACAGCATATGGCAGGAAACATCATGAGCACGGGTGACAAACCGAGGACGCAGAACGGCCCAGTCAGTGGCGACATCGACCAGCAGGCCCTCTTCTTCCACCGCTATCCCCGCCCCGGCAAGCTCGAGATCACCGCAACCAAGCCGCTCGGCAACCAGCGCGATCTCGCCCTTGCCTATTCGCCCGGTGTTGCCGCCCCCTGCCTTGCAATCCGCGACAATCCCGAGACGGCCGCCGACTACACGGCCCGCGCCAACCTCGTCGCCGTCGTCTCGAACGGTACGGCAGTTCTCGGCCTCGGCAATATCGGCCCGCTCGCTTCCAAGCCGGTTATGGAAGGCAAGGCCGTCCTCTTCAAGAAATTCGCCGGCATCGACGTTTTCGACATCGAAATCGACGCCCCGACCGTCGATGAGATGGTCAATGTCGTCTCCGCGCTGGAGCCGACCTTCGGCGGCATCAACCTTGAAGACATCAAGGCGCCGGAGTGCTTTGAGGTCGAACGCCAGCTGCGCGAGAAGATGGACATACCCGTCTTCCACGACGACCAGCACGGTACGGCCATCATCGTCGCAGCCGCCGTCCTGAACGGCCTGGAATTGGCCGGCAAGGCGCTCGGCGAGGCCAAGATCGTCGCGTCCGGCGCCGGCGCTGCCGCACTCGCCTGTCTCAATCAGCTCGTCTCGCTCGGCGCAAAGGTCGAAAACATCTGGGTGCACGACCTCGAAGGCCTCGTCTACAAGGGCCGCGAAGTCCTCATGGACCAGTGGAAGGCCGTCTATGCACAGGAGACCGACAAGCGCGCGCTGTCCGAAAGCATCGACGGCGCCGACGTCTTCCTCGGCCTCTCCGCCGCTGGCGTGCTGAAGCCGGAACTTTTGACCCGCATGGCGGAAAATCCGCTGATCATGGCGCTTGCCAATCCGACGCCGGAAATCATGCCCGAGGAGGCGCGGGCCATACGCCCGGATGCCATGATCTGCACCGGCCGTTCGGACTTCCCGAACCAGGTCAACAACGTCCTCTGCTTCCCCTACATCTTCCGCGGCGCGCTCGATTGCGGCGCGCGCACGATCAATGAAGAGATGAAGATGGCCGCCGTGCGCGCCATCGCGGCGCTTGCCCGTGAAGAAGTCTCCGACGTCGCCGCCCGCGCCTATTCCGGCGATACGCCGAGCTTCGGGCCGAACTACCTGATCCCCTCACCCTTCGACCAGCGCCTCATCCTGCGCATCGCGCCGGCCGTTGCCCGCGCGGCGGCCGAGACCGGGGTGGCGTTGCGCCCGATCACCGATTTCGACGCCTATCTCGACCAGCTCAACCGTTTCGTCTGGCGCTCCGGCTTCATCATGAAGCCGATCTTCGCCGCCGCGAAGAAGGCCGAGAAGAAGCGCGTGATCTTTGCCGAAGGCGAGGACGAGCGCGTGCTGCGCGCCGCCCAGATTCTGCTGGAGGAGAATACGGCCCAGCCGATCCTTATCGGCCGTCCGCAGATCATCGAAACGCGCCTCAAGCGCTACGGCCTTCGCGTGCGCCCGAATGTCGATTTCGAACTGGTCAACCCGGAAGACGATCCGCGCTACCGCGACTATGTCGAAGAGTACCTGAGCCTCGTCGGCCGCAAGGGCGTCAACCCAGAAGCCGCCCGCACCATCGTGCGCACGAACCAGACGGTCATCGGCGCCCTGGCCGTCAAGCGCGGCGACGCCGATGCCCTGATCTGCGGTGTCGAAGGCCGTTATGCGCGCCACCTGCGCGATGTCAGCCAGATCATCGGCAAGAAGCCCGGCGTGCTCGATTTCTCAGGTCTCAGCCTGCTGATCTCGCAGCGTGGTGCGACCTTCTTCACCGACACCTATGTGACGATGGAGCCGACGGCCGAGGAAGTGGCCGAGATGACCATCATGGCCGCGCAGGAAATCCGCCGCTTCGGCATCACACCGCGCGCAGCCCTCGTCTCCCATTCGAACTTCGGTTCGCGCGAATCGGACAGCGCGCTCAAGATGCGCCGGGCGATGGAGCTTGTGCGCGAGCAGGACCCGGATCTGGAAGCCGACGGCGAAATGCACGGCGACGCGGCCATTTCCGAGGTGTTGCGCCAGCGCGTCATGCCGAACTCGACGCTGACGGGCGAAGCCAACCTGCTGGTCTTCCCGAACCTCGACGCCGCCAACATCACCCTCGGCGTCGTCAAGACCATGACGGACAGCCTGCATGTCGGCCCGATCCTGCTCGGTGCCGCCCTGCCCGCCCACATCCTGTCGCCGTCGGCAACCTCGCGCGGCGTGGTGAACATGGCGGCGCTTGCAGT
>NZ_JBLZPK010000059.1:0-57776 GCF_049199905.1 Shinella sp. M27 | reverse complement strand
GTTTGCGTTTTTAGGTCCCGGACAGTTCCAGCCCCCGCGTTATGCCGATCGCCTGCAGAAAGGCCTCATCGTGGCTCACGACGAGCAACGCGCCGTCATAAGCCCGAAGCCCCGCCTCCACCGCCTCGATGGAATCGATGTCGAGATGATTGGTCGGCTCGTCCAGGATGAGCAGCGGCGGCGGTACGGCACCACCCAGCACACAGGCAAGGCCGGCGCGCAGAAGCTGGCCGCCGCTGAGGCTCCCTGCACTCTGCAAAGCCGCATCCGCGCGGAACATGAACCGCGCCAGCGCCGCCCGGCAGGCATTCTCGTTGGCCTCGGGATGGAGACGGCGAAAATTGTCACGAATGGAGAGGCCGGCATCGAGCAGGCTGACGCGCTGGTCGAGCATGGCGAACTCCGTGAAGACGCGCACGCTTCCTTCGGAGGGCAGCAATTGCCCCGTGATGAGGCTGAGCAGCATCGTCTTGCCGGACCCGTTCGGCCCGGTCACCGCAATGCGCTCCGGCCCGGTGATGGTGACGGAAAACCCTCGAAGGATCGGGCGTTCCGGTTCATAACCGGCCGTCACGCCGTCGAGCTTCAGCACCGTCTTGCCGGCGGCGAGATGCGTCGGCGGCACGGCAACGGTGAGCGGTTGCAGAACCTCGATCCGTTCCCGTGCGGTCGCCATGGCCTCCGCCGCTTGCGCCTGCCGGCTTTCGGCAAGACGTGCCTGCACACCGCCTGTTACCTCGCTGCGCTCTTTCATGGCACCGAGCATGATGCGGGGAATATCGCCCTTCGCCCTCTTGCGCTTGCCGGCGCCATCCTTGCGCGCCTTGCGCTCGGCGACGGCCTGCACCGAGCGCGCGAGATCTGCCGCATGCCGTTCCGCATCGGACAACTGCCGCTGCGCAGCCGCCAGCTCCAGCGCCTTGCGCTCGCGGTAGGCGCTCCAGTTGCCACCGTAGCGCGTGGCGCAGAGCGAGGTGAGTTCCACGATCGCATCCATGCATTCCAGCAATTCGCGGTCATGGCTGACGACCACCGCACCGGCACGCCAGCCGGAAAGCATGTCGAGGACGGCCTGCCGGCCCTCCCGGTCGAGATTGTTGGTCGGCTCGTCCAGCAGCAAAAAATCCGGCTCGTGAAAGAGAAGGGCCGCAAGGGCTGCGCGCGTGCGCTGGCCGCCTGAAAGGGCGGCAAGACGGGTCTCGGCCGTTGCATCCAGCCCGACGCGAGCGAGCGCAGCGGCAAGGCGCGTTTCCAGCGTCCAGTCCGCATCCGCCAGGGCATCGGCTTCCGCTTCGCCGCATTCGGCGCGGCGGAGAATGTCGAGCGCGTCTTGAATGCCGAACAGGCTGGCGACCGTTTCCTCCGCCCCGACCTGCACGCTCTGGCGCAGCACGCCGATGGAACCATCGACGGACACGGTGCCGGAAAGCGGCTGCAGATCGCCGGTGATCAGCTTGAGCAAGGTCGTCTTGCCGACGCCGTTGCGTCCGACAAGGCCGGCGCGTTCGCGGCCGAAGCTCAGATCGAGATGGGAGAGAAGCGCGTGGCCGTCAGGCGTGGACCACGAAATTTTCGAGAGGGTGATGGAAGGCATGGATACGAATTTCCCCGAGGACAAAACGACGTCGATTTGTGGTCGGGTTGAAATTCATGCTGCACCATCCGGTCGGTGTTGACGACGGGCTTTATGTAGAGCCCGACCGGCGGCCTTGCAAGGGCAAGCCGCCAATCGGGTATTCGAAGCCGTCAGGCCACCGGCGGCTTGTCGAGACGCTTGGACCATTCATCGGCCTTGCCAAGGCCGGCATCGCGCCAGGGCGAGCCCTTGATGCCGAGCTTGCTGCGCAGGCGCATGCCAGAGATGATCCAGCGGTTCATGCCCGAGGCGATGAACGGCAACGAGGCGATGTGCAAGCCGGTGAACGGCAGGAACGGATTGCGGCGCAGCGAGCCGTAGATCTCGATGCGCGTCGTCGTTTTGTAGCTCGGGCTGCGGGCGTGAAAACCATGCGTATCGGCAACGACGAGCGTATTGGCCTTCACGGTCATCTTCACCGGCTGACCGTATCCGAGCGCACCGAGCTCGTCCGGCATGATGCGCAGCGAGCCGCGGGCGGAATAGATGTTTTCGATCGCATCGGCGTTTTCACTGATGCCGCGCTCCCAGGCGAGGCGCTGCGGCGTCATTTCGTGCGAGCCCGGCACATAGGCGAACGGACCGTCCTCTTCACCGACATCGCGCAGGAACAGCCAGGCCTTCGCCGTCGGCTGGAACGTATCGCTGTGCAGCGCCGTCTGCGGATCGGTCGAACCGGCCGCAACGACGGACGGCAGGGCCATGACGATCTGAACCACCAGCAAGGGCTGGCCGGCATGGGAAGAGACGTAGCGCAGCAGGTTGGTCAGGCGCGGATCGTTGCGCGCGGCCTTGAAGCCTGGCAGGGTTTCGAGGTCGCTGTCATCGATGATCGCGCGGCGCGTGACCGTCGCGCCCTGCTTCATGTCGTGGCGCTCGAAATCGCGCTCGGCCAGTTCACGCGTGACGGCGGCGAACACTTCCGGCGACAAAAAATTCTCGATCTTGACGAAACCGGTCTCGGCATATTGCCGGCGATGGTCCGGCGCGACGAGGTTTTCCAGCTTCCTGCGGCGCCAGGCGGCCATGCGCATTGCCAGCGACACACGCTTCTCATGCAGGCCCTTTTTGTTGAGCCACTTGCTGCCGATAACAGGGTTATCGGCAAAGGATTTTGCACCCGATGCGAGTTGCAGCGCATAAAGAGGGCTCAACAAGACTGACGATATCTTCATGGTCACCTGCCTGCGGGATGATTGCGCCGCCGGACGGCGACCGTGCCGTAACCGGCTGTTGCATATGCCGAGAGTGCTACACCAAGGCCCCCGTGAGATCAATTGCGCCGTCCGCGCAAAGCTGACTAGGTAATTCATATTATCTCTTCGGCCGTTAATCACAAATCCGGGAGCGCGTTGCACGGCGCGCGCAGTGGCTTATGATAGGGACATGATCAAGGTGCGCCTCGGGCCGCCTTCCAAGCTCTCTTACGGGATATCAGGACGTGAAAGGACGCCTCCGCCTTTTGTTTGCGCTCGCAACCGGCTTGCCGCTCCTCGTTTCGGGCGGTGCGACGGCCTCCGATGTCTGCGAACGGATTCAGGCGGAACTGGCAAACCTCCCTCGGGTCGTGGTCGACACCACAAGCGCGCGCAAATATGCCGGCGCCATCGCCCGCCAGAATATCCAGCTGCGCAAGGCCAAGAGCGATCAGCGCCGCCTCGGCTGCTCGTCCGGCAGCATCACCGTCTTCGGCGGTGAGAACGAAGCGGCCTGCGATACGCTGGAAACGGTCATCGGCAAGATGGAGCGCAATCTCTATATCCTCGACCGCAAGCGCCGCGAATTTGCCGGCGGCACATCCTCGCAAGGGTCGCGGAACCGCCTTCTCGCCGCGCTGGAAACGAACGGCTGCAACGACGACGCGAAGGTGATGCCGATCGCCGCGACCGAAACCCTGCGCACCTTGCAGGACGATACGCGCACCCTGCCGCTGGGCACCATGCCTGAAGACAGCGGGCGATTGCAGCTGCGCTCGCTCGGTGGCAGCGCCGGCCATGGCAATCTGCGCACCGTCTGCGTGCGCACCTGCGACGGCGGCTTCTTCCCGATCTCGTCGGGCGCGACCCCGCTCGATTTCCGCCGCGACCAGAAGGTCTGCGCGATGATGTGCCCGGAAACCGAGACGCAGCTCTTCTACCAGTCGATGACACCGGGCCAGGAAACCGAACAGATGACGTCGACCGTCACCGGCCGGCCCTATCGCGATCTCGAGCACGCCTTCAGCTACCGGACCCGCGATCTCTCCAAAGCTGGCACCTGCGGCTGCAATCTCTCCGCCTATTACCAGGAGATGATCAAGCGCCAGAAGGCGATGAAGGGCGAGACCGTTAGTACGAGCGGGGGCACGACAGAGGAAGCCCTGCCGGAAACCGGCTCCATCACGACGATCACAACCCGGCATGACAAGCAGGAAACAGCAAAAACCCCTGCCAAGATCGAGGACCGTGACTACGATCCCACGCATAGCAAGGTGCGCACCGTCGGCCCCGCCTTCCTGCCGGAAAACGAGTCCGCCATCGATCTCGGCCGCCCGGCCGATGCCGGCGTCAACTGACCTGCTTTATGCAGTCGCCGGCCAACGCTCCTCGAACACCAACTCTTCCAGCGGCAGGCGCTGCCGCCATCCCTTCACCGCCAGTTCCGGCTCCGCATACAGCTGATCCACGAAGCCGACGCAGAGCCAGGCAACGATTTCGACATGCGCGGGAATGCCGAGAATGTCGCGGATATCGCTGTCATGGAAGATGCTGACCCAGCCGACGCCGACCCCTTCCGCCCGCGCCGCGAGCCAGAGGTTCTGCACGGCGCAGACCGTGGAATAGACGTCCATGCGTGGATTGTGCGTGCGGCCGAGCACCACCGTGCCGCCCCGCGTCGGATCGCAGGTCACACAGATCGACAGCGGCGCCTTCAGGATGCCTTCGAGCTTCAGCGCGCGGTATTGCGCCTGCCGCTCGCCTGAAAACATATCCGCCGCCTCGGCATTGGCCTTGAGGAAGGCGCCATGCACTGCACGGCGCGTTTCCTCGCCGCGTACCAGCAGGAAATTCCACGGCTGCATGAAGCCGACGGACGGCGCGCTGTGCGCGGCATGCAGCAGGCGGCCGACGAGATCGTCGGGCAAGGCATCGGGCAAGAACTGGTCACGCACGTCGCGGCGCGTTTCAATGGCACGATAGACGGCCTGCCTGTCCTCACATGGAAAGGCGCCCGCCCGGACGAGATCGTCCGAGAGTTCTGTTCGCATCGTCTTCTCCCCAACAATGCGTCCAACCTGCCGCCGTCCGCGCGGTTCGGTCTATCTCGCCAGGCCGGTCTTCTGACTTCGGTTCACGCGGCCCGCACCTGCCTTCCCGGTTCAAGAACCAGTGGCAAAAGCTTGAATCGATTCAAGCTTTGGAATGCACGCCATCCCCGTCACAGCGTTGGGCACGTTCCGGACCTGGATATTGCACCCGCACCGGATTCCCGATTCTCCCGCATGTCGCGGGCACCTGACTGAAAAGGATATGCGCACGGCTTTCGGGCACGATCAAGCCCGCCCGCGCCGCGCACCTGTCTCAGAGCGCCTCACAAGCATCAGGCAGCGCGCGCCGCACCCGCTTCGGCCACCGTGCCGGCATCGATATCGCCGGCGTGAACAGCGCGGTTGCGGCCGGCATGTTTGGCCGCATAGAGCGCGGCATCGGCCATCACCATGACGTCGTGTAGGCTGCCGCCGTGATCGGGGAACTGGGCAATGCCCGCGCTGCCGCCAATGAGCAGAAGCTGGCCGTCATAGGCGATCGGCACCTGCGCATCGAGGACCAGCGCCTCGGCAAGCGCCACGAGGTTTTCGCGGGAAAAATCGCCATTGAGAAGAATGGAGAATTCGTCGCCGCCGAGACGCGCCACCGAACCCTGCTTGCCTACACGATCGGAGAAGCGGCGGGCAACCGCCTGCAGCACGATATCGCCCGCCGCGTGGCCATGGCGGTCGTTGACCGCCTTGAACCTGTCGAGGTCGAGCGCGAGGATCGCGAAGGGCTTGCCGTTGCCCTTGGCGATGGTGCGGCGGACCTCCTCGTCGAAGCCGCTACGGTTTTTCAGCCCCGTCAGCGGATCGTGCCGGGCGAGGAAGGCGTTTTTCGCCTCGCTGCGCTGGAGCGCCCTGACCAGCGCGGAAAAGCGCAGGGTCACGAAGAGCATGACGCCGGCAAAGACCAGCACGAAAATCGCGATCTGCGGCAGGGCCGAGCGCCAGACGAAGGAGCCCGGCATGTTGGGCCGCCAGGAGGCGACCATCGGATTGTAAGCATCGCCGCCGACCGGCGTCATCACGAGGCCCGGCTCCTCGGTGACGATGGGCGTGAAGCCGAGATCGTGCACGCCGAGCCGCCGCTCGGCATTGGACAGCATCTTCTGCGACACCGGCTTGACGGTGATGAGCAGGGTCGGCTCCAGACGGCTTGCGGGAATATAGAGCGATTTCGGAACGACGGCCTGCACGACGACGATGCTCATGACGCGGTCGATGAGCCGCATGCCCGAGACATGTATTTCCGGCAGTGCCGGGGTCAGGAGATCGGGGTCCTCCTTGGCGCGCGCCACCTGCCAGCCACCCCGATCGGGCGACAGCGCCTCGCGATAGGCCCGCTCGGCGCGGCGGGTGAGATCGCTCATCCATTGCAGCTTTTCACGCGCCTTGCGGTCGGAAACCTTTTCGCCTCGATGCACGCCGAGGATTTTCTCACCATCCGGCGATGTCAGGATCATCCAGGAAAAGCCGAAGTCGGACCACATCCAGTCGCGCATCTGGTCGCGCACGAAATCGTCGTCCGGCATACCGTGGGCAAGCGCGTTGAAACTCTTGTCCCAGAAGGACAGCTGGCTCTGGTACTGCACCACCTGGTCGATCTGGTGGCTGAATTCGTTGCGGACCAGCGTGCGCTCGGTCTCGGCGACAAAACTGTCGGCGCGTTCGATGGCATAGTCGAGGACGAAGAAATTCGCCGCGCCGAAAAGCCCGACGATCATCACGGCCGCAGCGCGAATTGCGAAACTCACCCTTCGCCGTTTTCCCGTCCGGCCTTCTTCCGTCCTGCCCGTCATCGTCACCCCTGCCTGCCCCCGCCCGGTTCCGGGCATTGTTGAACAGAGGCTAATTGGCAGACCGCAAAATTCACTTAAACAGGCTGGTGAGCGAAAACTTAACGCATATGCACCACAAATTGTGATCAGACCGGCGCGTAACGCACAAAGGCGAATTCGCTGCCGTCCGGCGACCAGTTCGGCACGTTCATCGTGCCCTGCCCACCGAAAAGATCGAACAGAATCCGTGCGTTGCCGCCGTCCACGTCCATAAGGCGCAGCCGCACATCGAGATCGCGCGGATGATCGAAGACATCGCCGTCATAGGACAGCACAAGCAGGTGTTTCCCATCAGGCGACGGATGCGGAAACCAGTCGCCATAGGGGCTGTCGGTGATGCGGGTCGGCTCGGAACCGTCGGGACGCACCCGCCAGATCTGCATGTGGCCGGTGCGGCTGGAATTGAAATAGATCCATTCCCCATCCGCCGAATAATCCGGCCCGTCATTGCGCCCTTCTCCAAAAGTCAGCCGCTTTTCCTCACCCCCCGACACAGGAATCGTGTAGATATCGAAGACATCGTCGCGAATGCCGCAATAGGCGAGCGCCGCACCATCCGGCGACCAGCCGTGCCAATAGGACGGCAGGTTCGGCGTCACCAGCCTCGGAACGCCGCCCTCGACCGGCAGCACATAGATCGCAGACTTGCCGAACTCCACCTTGTCGCTGATCGCCAACATAAGTCCGTCGGGCGAAAGCCCATGGTCGTTGTTGCACTGCACCGCAAAGCCGGTGTCGATCCGTTGCGGCGCAACGCCATCGAGCGCCAGCCGATAGAGCAGCCCATCGCCATTGATAACGAGAAACCGCCCGTCCCGCGAAAAATTCGGCGCCTCGACCAGTTGCTCGGTCTGCCAGACGACACGTGTTTCGCCGGAGACGATGTTGTGGATTTCGACCGAGCTGCGCATCGCCTACCCCCGGTCGCGATACCGGTTGGTGATCGGATAGCGGCGGTCGCGGCCGAAATTCTTCTTGGTAATCTTCACGCCCGGCGCCGACTGGCGGCGCTTGTATTCGGCGATGTAGAGCAGGTGTTCGATGCGGTGCACCGTCTTCACATCATGGCCCCGCGCGACGATGTCCTCCGTGCTCATCTCCATCTCGACGAGGCATTCGAGGATGTCGTCGAGGACGGGATAGGGCGGCAACGAATCCTGGTCGGTCTGGTTCGGGCGAAGCTCGGCGGAGGGCGCCTTGTCGATGATGTTCTTCGGGATCACCTCGCCCGTCGGCCCAAGCGCGCCCGGCGGCAGATGGGCGTTGCGCCAGCTGGAGAGCGCGTAGACCTGCATCTTGTAGAGGTCCTTGATCGGATTGAAGCCGCCGTTCATGTCGCCATAGAGCGTGGCATAACCGACCGACATTTCCGACTTGTTGCCGGTCGTCACGACCATCGAGCCGAACTTGTTGGAGATCGCCATCAGGATCGTGCCGCGCGTGCGGCTTTGCAGGTTTTCTTCGGTGATGCCCTCTTCCGTGCCCTCGAAGGTCTCCGACAAGGCGGCGAGAAAGCCGGTCACCGGCGCCTCGATCGGCACGATGTCATAACGGCAGCCGAGCATCTTGGCGCAATCGGCGGCATCCTTGAGCGAATCCTGCGAGGTGTAGCGATAGGGCAGCATGATGCAACGCACCCGCTCCTCACCCAGTGCATCGACGGCGATGGCGGCGCAGATGGCCGAGTCGATGCCGCCGGAAAGGCCCAGCACGACATTCTTGAAGCCGTTCTTGTTGACGTAATCGCGGAAGCCGAGCAGGCAGGCGCGGTAATCCGCCTCCTCCTTTTCGGGGATGCGCGACATCGGCCCGCCGTCGCAGATCCAGCCGTCCCCTTCCTTCTTGAAGGTGACGAGCGCGACGGTCTCCTCGAACTGGCTCATCTGGAAGGCGAGCGTCTTGTCGGCATTGAAGGCGAAGCTCGCGCCGTCGAAGACCAGTTCGTCCTGGCCGCCGAGCTGGTTGGCATAGACGAGCGGCAGTCCGGTCTCGATGACCTGCTTCAGCACGACCTGATGGCGGATATCGACCTTGCCGCGATAATAGGGCGAGCCGTTCGGCGAGAGCAGGATTTCTGCGCCGCTTTCGGCCAGCGTCTCGCAGACGCCGAGCTCGCCCCAGATGTCCTCGCAGATCGGGATGCCGAGCCGCACGCCCCGGAAATTCACCGGACCCGGCATGGCGCCCTGGTCGAAGACGCGTTTTTCATCGAATTCGCCGTAGTTCGGCAGGTCCACCTTGTCCCTGACGGCAATCACCTTGCCGGCATCGATTATGGCGACGGCGTTGAAGCGGCCGGTCTCGTCCTGCCGGGGAAAGCCGATGATGACGCCGGGGCCGCCCTGTGCGGTGTCGGCGGCCAGATCGTCGATGGCGCGGCGGCAGGCCTTCAGGAAGGCGGGCTTCAGCACGAGATCCTCGGGCGGATAGCCGGAGATGAAGAGTTCCGTGAGCAGCAGCAGATCGGCACCCTGCCGTGCCGCATCCTCGCGGGCCGCACGCGCCTTGGCGAGGTTGCCGGTGATGTCACCGACGACAGGGTTCAATTGCGCAACCGCGATGCGGAGCGTCGCCTTTTCAGTCTCGGAAGTCATATCTGCAGACCCGTCTTTGCATGGTGTCCGATCCTGCGCAGCCCGCACTCTCGAACGGTCGAGAAGCTGTTTAGAGCATGACAGAGGCTTTGGGAATGAAAAGCCTGACGATTGCACGCGCTTTCCCGCCAAGCCCCTGTTTTCAGCGGGTTCCCGCCGCCATTGCGACGATGCAACAGGTGGAACCAAAGCACAGGGAGAACGTTGCAGAAACCGTTCATCTCCTGTTCAAGATGACGTCCGTATGACAGATACACGAAAGTTTCATGAAGTTTGGAGACGGCCTTGGCCCTGTTCACTCCCGCAGCCGTGGCAATGGATGCCACCGAAGGACTTGCCGCTGAGGCAGGCTTCTTTGCGCGCCATGCAAAGGCGCTTGCCGTCCTGCGTTCGCTTGCCGTTTCCGGCCTTCTGGCACTGCTGACCGTCGTCGTCGTCGAACTCATCACGCGCGGCTCGCTCGAGCAGACCTGGATTTATTTCACCAATCTCGAACAGCCGGCCTGGACCACGACGGGCGTGTTCTTCCTGACCTATCTCGCGCTCGATGCGCTGATCGGCCGCCAGCACAAGGGCGTGTTGTTCATCGCGCCGCTCGTCGTGCTGATGGGCGTCATCTCGCAGCAGAAGCAGGTCTTCCTGACCGACCCGCTCTACCCGACGGACCTGCTGTTCGGCCGCCAGATCATGGAACTGATGCCGGTCCTCGTGCAGGATCGTCCCTGGACGGCCGCAGGTCTCGCCCTCGCCATCGTCGCCGCCGTCGTCGGTCTCGTCAGCCTCTGGGTTTTCGCTTGGCGCCGCTTCCGGCCGCTGACACGCAAGGAACGCCTTGCACGCCTTGCCGTCGCGCTGCCGCTGCTCGCCGGCTTTGCCTCCATCATGGACTATAACGACTTCTCCTGGGTACGCGACCGTCTGAAGGTCTTCCCGATCATGTGGGACCAGGCGGAGAACTATCGCCACAACGGCTTCGTCATGGCCTTTGCCATCAACCTGCCGATGGCCAATGTTCAGGCGCCCGCCGGCTATATGGTCGATGCCATCGACAAAATCCCCTCCAAGCCGCTGCCCTTCGGCACCACGCACCGCTCCAAGCCCGACGTCATCGTCGTGATGAGTGAATCGCTGTGGGATCCGACGCGCATCGACAGCGTGAAGCTCTCGCAGGATCCGATGCCGGTCATCCGCGAAAGCCAGGGCGGCCACGTCTTTTCGCCGGAATTCGGCGGCCTGACGGCCAATATCGAATTCGAGGCGCTGACGGGCTTCTCCAACGCCTTCCTGCCGACCGGCAGCATTCCCTACCAGCAATATATCCGCAAGCCGATCCCCTCGCTTGCCACGTTCTTCCGTGCGGAAGGCTATACGGCGCGCGCCATCCATCCGTTCTCCGGCTGGTTCTGGAACCGTTCGAGCGTTTACAAGGCGTTCGGCTTCGAGACCTTCAAGGACGTCGACAAGATGCCGCCGCTCGCAAAGCGTGGCAACTTCACCTCCGATGAGGCGCTAACCAAGGAAATCATCCGCCAGGCCGATCTGCAGGAAGATCCGTTCTTCTTCTTCACCGTGACCCTGCAGGGCCACGGCCCCTATGACGACGGCCGCTACACGAAGACGGACATCACCCCCGAAGGCAAGCTGGACGCGCGCGACAACCGCATGCTGGCAAGCTATGCGCAGGGTGTGAAGGAAGCCGATCAGAGCCTCAAGATGCTGATGGACTGGGCCAAGGAGCGCGACCGCGAGACGATCATCGTCGTGTTCGGCGATCACCTGCCGCCGCTCAACACGGTCTACCAGAATTCCGGCTACATGAAGGGCATCACCGCCTCGCGCAAGGGCTCGACCGAGCAGATGAAGAAGGAGCACGAGACCCCGCTCGTCATCTGGTCGAACAAGACCGGTGCGGAAAAGGATGTCGGCACGATCAGCCCGGCCTTCCTCTCCTACTACATCCTCAAGGAAGCCGGCTTCGAGCACCCCTACTACACGGGCTTCCTTGGCGCCGTGCATGACAAGCTGCGCGTCATCGACCGCTACATGCTGATCGACGCTAAAGGCAACGGCACGCCGGACTGGGCGCGCAAGAAGACCGTCGATCCGCTGGTGCGCGACTTCCGCTTCCTGCAGCACGACATCATGTTCGGCAAGCAGTACGGTCTCGAACGCTTCTTCAACTCCCATGCGGAACTGATGAGCGCGGCGTACTGATTTCCCGCACAAAACGAGGCTAGGCTAGGGCTCCGATTCTCTTGCGGAGCTCCGCCATGAAACCCTTCGACGACGCCGCCCAAATCCTCTTCGGCAAAACCTCCGATGAGCTCGACGAGACCGAGCGCGAGGTGTTGCTCCATTCCCGCGAGGGTCGTATCCTGTCGGAAGACAGGAACGTCGCCTACCAGTCGAAGCAGGCGCCCGGCGACCGCGTCGCCGATGCCATCGCCCGCGTCGGCGGCTCCTGGGCCTTCATCGTGGGTTTCCTCGTCTTTCTCGCCGGCTGGACCGTCGCCAACACGATCCTGCTGACGAAGGACGCCTTCGACCCCTACCCCTTCATCTTCCTCAATCTTCTGCTGTCGATGATCGCCGCCCTGCAGGCGCCGATCATCATGATGTCGCAGAACCGGCAGGCCGCGCGAGACCGTTTCGAGGCGTCCAAGGATTACGAGGTGAACCTCAAGGCCGAGATCGAGCTGATCGCGCTGCACCATAAGATCGACACGCATTTTCTCAACGAGATCGCCGCCCTGAAAATGGAAGTGCTGCGATTGCATGATGTTCTGCGCGATAAAGAGTGACGTGCAGATGCAACTTTTCGACTACATAAATCCAGCCGCCCAATCTATAGGAGAAATTAAGATTCAGGTTGCACTATAAGCGTGCATCCACTTCCGGATGCGGGAATACCAAGTCGTCAGACAGTCTCAAGGAGGAGATGTCATGCACGCTCTGTCCCGCTTGGCGAAGGATCGCGCCGGCACATCGGCCCTGGAATTCGCGATCATCGCGCCCTTGTTCTTCCTGGTCCTCTTCACGTTGATCGCCTACGGCATCTACCTCTCCGTCACCCATTCGGTGCAGCAGATCGCGGCGGACGCCGCCCGCACGGCGGTCGCCGGTCTCAACCCGGCAGAACGCGTGACATTGGTCAATCACTATCTCGATGCCTCGCGCTTCAATTACTCCTTCATCAACCGGAAGAAGATGAATGTGCTGGTGGCCGACGACCCCGGCAATCCGGATCAATTCACGGTGACCATCTCCTACGATTCCAGCGACCTGCCGATCTGGAAGATGTTCACCTTCGCCCTGCCGCAGGAAAAGATCGAGCGCTACGCCACCGTGCGTGTGGGAGGCCTGTGATGACGAAACGCCCGTCCACCCTCCTCACTGATCACTCCGGCAATATCGGTACGCTCGCCGCCCTCAGCCTGCCGCTGCTGGTCTTCTCCATCGCGCTCGGTGTCGACTTCGGCTATCTCACCGTGCAGCAGCGTCAGTTGCAGGCTTCCGCCGATCTCGCCGCCATCGCCGCCGCCGCCAATGTCGGCGAGGCGGAGAAATCGGCGGCCAGTTATTTCGCATTGAACGGCATGCCCGTCACCGTGACGGACAAGGACGGCGGCAACCTCATCCAGCCGATCACCCTGCCGGCCGGCACCAAGAGAACGCTCGCCGCGGCGAAGATCGAGCGCGGCCGCTATAGCGCCGATCCCGATATCACCCCGGAAGCACGCTTCAAGCCAGCCAGCGCCGACGCCGATGCCGATGCCGCACGCGTCACGCTCACCCGTCCCGCAGATCTTTTCATCGCGTCGATCTTCATGCCCGAGCCGCCGGTTTTGTCGGCCGTCGGTTCCGCGGCCCGCAACAAGATCGCCGCCTTTTCGGTCGGCACACGGCTTGCCAGCCTCAATGACGGTATTCTCAATGCACTGCTCGGCCAATTGCTGGGCACCAAGCTCTCGTTGAAAGTGATGGACTATCGCGCACTCGTCGATACCGACATTGCCGTCAATCCCTTTCTCAAGGCCGTCGCGACACAGCTCAACCTTACGGCGGCCACTTATGAGGACGTGCTGAATGCCGGCATCACCATGCCGCAGCTTCTCGCCTCGATGCGCGCCGTCGAAGGCCTTTCCGCCACCACCAAATCAGCGCTCAGGATGATCGAACAGGCAACGGCAAGCAGCAAGGTCAAGTTGCCACTGTCGCGCATCCTCAATATCGATCCGAAGAAAGGCCTCGCCGTCGCCACTGGCGGAGACTGGAAGATGGCAGTCAACGCGCTGCAGATGGTCTCGGCTGCCGCGGCCCTGGCCAATGGCAAGAACCAGGTGGCGCTCGATCTGGGCACCTCGCTGCCCGGCCTCGCCGCCGTCACCGTCCGCCTCGCCATCGGCGAACCGCCGGTCGAAACGCCCGCCCATCGCTTGGGGGAACCCGGCGTTGCCGTGCGCAGCGCCCAGACGCGGCTTGCCGTAGAGGTGAGTTTCGACGGCCTGGCGGCACTCGCCGGCCTGCGCATAAAACTGCCGCTCTATGTCGAGGTCGCGGCATCGGAGGCCAAACTTGCCGATATCCGCTGCCTCGGCGGCAAGGCGGAAAACGCCAATGTCTCGGTCGATGCCGTACCGGGTGTGGCGGAAATCGCGCTCGGCAAAGTCAATCCCGCCGTGCTCTCGGATTTTTCCGACGAGGCGCGCGTACAAAAGGCCCGCATCCTCGACTCCGGTCTCGTCCGCATCGATGCCATCGCTCATGTCGAGGCAAAAAACCTCGGCCGCACCCGCCTCGCCTTCTCGCCGACGGACATTGCCTCCCGCGCCGTCAAGACCGTCTCAACACGCCACACGCTGACCTCCGCGACGACGACGCTGCTTCAGAACCTCGATCTCGACATCCAAATCCTCTTCCTGACGCTCGGCACGCCGAAGGCGGTAACAGCTGCGCTCGCCTCCACGCTGGCAACGGTAACGGCGCCGATCGATGAGCTGCTCTACAATCTGCTGCTGGTCGTCGGCGTCCGGGTCGGGGAAGCGGATATCCGCGTCACCGGCGTGCGCTGCCAGCGCCCAGCCCTTGTGCAGTGAAGACGACGGCGCGCCTCATCCGCCTTGAGCATATTGGGGCGCGTCATCGACGATCTCGTAGTAGTCGCCCTTGTCGGCGCAGAAGATATGCATGCCGATCTTCAACCCCGTCGGCTGCTCGAACGAGCCGGCCATGATCGAAGTATAGTCCGAGCCGTCGCCCTTCCAGAACAGCGCCGAGCCGCAGGTGCGGCAGAAGCCGCGGCTCGCCGTCTCGCTGGCCCGGTACCAGGTGACGCTGTCGGCGCCCTCCACCGCCAGCCCGTCGTCCTGCACATTTGTCGCCGCATAAAAATGCCCCGTCTGCCGGCGGCACTGGCTGCAATGGCAGGCGATCACCTCGCGCAGCTTGCCGGATGTGCGAAACCGCACCGCGCCGCACAGGCAATGTCCCGAATGCGTATCGCTCATGTCTCCCCCTTTTATTGTATGCGCAGGTGCGCAAACGAAAACCGGGCCAGCTTTGTCAGCCGGCCCGGTCCTGTCAAATTCACATTCCTGAATGCTTGCATCAGCGCCGCTAATTTACGGAGCCAAAGCATGAACGGATGGAGATCAGGCGTTCACAACCATCCGCTTTTCATCGCGGCCGCCCTTCATGCGCTCGGCAAGAAGGAAGGCGAGTTCGAGCGCCTGGTCGGCGTTGAGGCGTGGATCGCAATGGGTGTGGTAGCGGTCGGCTAGGTCGTCGCCCGACAGCGCGCGTGCGCCACCCGTGCATTCCGTCACGTCGTTGCCGGTCATCTCGATATGGATACCGCCCGGATGCGTGCCTTCCGCGCGGTGGATCTGGAAGAAGCTTTCGACTTCCGACAGGATCCGCTCGAACGGACGGGTCTTGTAGTTGTTGAGCGTGATCGTGTTGCCATGCATCGGATCGCAGGACCAGACGACCTTCTTGCCCTCGCGCTCGACGGCACGGATGAGCTTCGGCAGGTTGTCGGCGACCTTGTCGTGGCCGAAACGGCAGATCAGCGTCAGGCGGCCGGCCTCGTTCTGCGGGTTCAGCAGATCGATGAGCTCCAGCAGGCCGTCGCCGGTCAGCGACGGGCCGCACTTGAGGCCGAGCGGGTTCTTGATGCCGCGGCAATATTCGATATGCGCATGGTCGGCCTGGCGCGTGCGGTCGCCGATCCAGATCATATGGCCGGAGGTGGCGTACCAGTCGCCGGAGGTCGAATCGACGCGGGTCAGCGCCTGCTCGTAGCCGAGCAGCAGCGCCTCGTGGCTCGTGAAGAAATCGGTCTCGCGCAGGTTCGGGTTGGTTTCCGGCGTGATGCCGATGGCCTTCATGAAGTCCATCGTTTCGGAAATCCGGTCGGCGAGCTTGCGGTAACGCTCGGCCTGCGGGCTGTCCTTGACGAAGCCGAGCATCCACTGGTGCACGTTGTCGAGATTGGCATAACCGCCCATTGCGAAGGCGCGCAGCAGGTTCAGCGTCGCAGCCGACTGACGGTAGGCCATGATCTGGCGTTCCGGGTTCGGAATGCGGGCTTCCTCGGTGAATTCGATGCCGTTGATGATATCGCCGCGGTAGGACGGCAGCGACACGTCACCCTGCTTCTCGATGCCCGAGGAGCGCGGCTTGGCGAACTGGCCGGCAATACGGCCAACCTTCACAACCGGCTGCTGGGCGCCAAACGTCAGGACCACGGCCATTTGGAGGAAAGCGCGGAAGAAGTCGCGGATCGTATCGGCGCCGTGTTCGGCGAAGCTCTCGGCGCAATCGCCGCCCTGCAGCAGGAAGCCCTTGCCTTCTGCGACATTGGCGAGCGAGGCCTTCAGGCGGCGGGCTTCGCCGGCGAAGACGAGCGGCGGAAACTTCGCGAGGCGCTCTTCAGTCGCCGCCAATGCGGCGAGATCCGGATAATCCGGAACCTGCTGGATGGGCTTGTGCCGCCAGCTGGTCGGGGTCCAATTCTGTGCCATGATACTCACCTGTCCTGAAGCGCTCGCGAAAGCCTGCGGGCGCCCCTCCTTTTTGAAGATGCGGGCTTATAAACCGTTAGATGGTTCTTGCATAGCCGAACTTCCAGCGGTCACCGAGGCAATTGCGACGGCGGTGTTTTCATGTGACAGCCCAAAGGTCGGCGATCAGGCCCGGGAGCGACGCGAAGCCGCTCCGGATGCGAATATCCAGCTGGAAACAGGCTTTTGCGGCGTCTTTTGCGGCTGTGGCCGGGCGCTTTCCAGCCATCGCTTGAACAGTGTGTTCACGCCTTGCAGGCCGCGCCATTCCGCCCGCTCCAGCGGGTCGGTAAAAGCGCTGCGTTTTGACCGTTGCATCGCGGTCGTCTGTCGATCGAGGGCAATCATCCATTCCGGGCTCATGACGAAACTCCTTGTTGGCGGTGTCCGTCATGGAAGTAGCGACCGGTTTGCGGTCTTCGTAGATGCGGAAATGAAACGCCCGTTTCACCGGTGAGCGATACCGGCGGCGGCTTTTGCGCTATGAAAGGCGAGGCAAACGAGGAACCGGACATGTCGGAAGTCGATTGGAGCGACCTGCAGCTTTTCTTCCACGTCGCCGCCGAGGGCGGGCTTGCCGGCGCGGCGAGCATGACGGGCATCAGCGCGCCGACGATCGGCCGCCGCATGCTCGCGCTGGAACGCGCCATGGGCCGCACGCTCTTCGTTCGCAGCCAGCAGGGGTATCGGCTGGCGCCCGACGGCGTGGTGCTGTTCGAGCATGTGCAGACGATCCGCCGCACGACAGCCGACATCACGCGCTGGCATGGCGATGCCTTCGCGCTGCCCATCGTTTCCGTTGCCGGTGATATCTGGCTGACGGGTTTCGTGGCCGACAACACCGGCGCGCTACGCGGCGCTGAAGACAGTTTCCGCCTCTGCTGCAAGCGGCTCCCGCCCGGCGACGACCTCACCTATCGCCACGGCATGATCTTCCTCCTTCATGCGGCGCCGAAAACCGGTAATCTCGCCGTGCGCAAGTCGGTGGACGTCGCCTATGCGGTTTACCGAGCAGCGGGCCGCGCTTTCGAAGGGGATCTGCCCTGGGTATCGATCGGCACGGAAGTCGCTGTCTCCGAGCCGGAAAAATGGGTTTTCCGCCATCACGAAAACCAGATCCATACCTGGACCAACGCGCCCGACATCCTTGCCCGGCTGATTGCCGGCGGTGCGGGGCGTGGCGTGCTGCCGACCTTCGTCGGAGACACGATACCGGGGCTGGTGCGCGAGGGCGAACCGATCGAGGCCCTCACCCACCCGCTGTGGCTCGCCGTCAACGACGACGATCGCCACCGGCCGGAAATGCGCCTCGCGCTCGACCGCCTCGCCGCGCTCTTCAAGCGCCACGAGGATCGTTTCGCCGGCCGCCTTCCGCCGGAAAGGATTGCGCCGCTTAGAGCCGCTGGCCGTTCTTGATGCGATAGCTCGGCTGGTACATCGTCACGAGTTCTTCGGACGCCGTCGGATGCACCGCCATGGTTCGGTCGAAATCGTCCTTGGTGACGCCGGCCTTCAGCGAAATGCCGAGCAGCTGCGCCATCTCGCCGGCCTCATGGCCGAGAATATGGGCCCCCACCACCTTGCGGTCCGCCGCATTGACGACGAGCTTCATGATCGTCTTTTCCTGCCGGCCCGACAGCGTCGCCTTCATCGGGCGGAATTCGGCGCGGTAGATTTCAAGATCGTCGAACTTTTTCGCCGCATCTTCCTCACTGAGGCCGACCGTACCGATCTCCGGCTGCGAGAAGACGGCGGTGGCGATGAGGTCGTGATCCGGCGAGACCGGATTGCCGCGGAACTCCGTCTCGATGAAGCACATCGCCTCGTGGATGGCGACCGGCGTCAGTTGCACGCGATCCGTCACATCGCCGAGCGCGAAAATGCCGGGTACATTGGTGCGCGAAAAATCGTCGACGATGATGGCGCCGCGCTCATTCATCTTAACCCCTGCCGTCTCCAGCCCGAGGCTGCCGGTGTTCGGCACCCGGCCGAGCGCCAGCATGACCTGGTCGACGACAAGCGTCTCGCCGGCCTTGGTGGCGACGGACCGCTTGCCATCTGCTGTTTCCGAAACGCTGGTGATGATGTCTTCGCAGATCACGCGGATGCCCTTGGCGATCATCGCCGCCTGCACGCCCTGGCGCATGTCGTGGTCGAAGCGCGAGAGGATCTGCTTGCCGCGATAGATCAGCGTCGTCTCGACGCCGAGGCCGTGGAAGATATTGGCGAATTCCACCGCGATATAGCCGCCGCCCGAGATGACGATGGCTTCAGGCATCTCCGGCAGGTCGAAGGCCTCGTTTGAGGATATGCAGAGCTCGTGGCCCGGCAGATCAGGATGCGGCGTTGGATGACCGCCGACGGCGATCAGGATGCGCTCGGCCGTCACCAGTTCGTCGGTCGCCGTCAGGCGAAGGGTATTCGGACCGACCAGCACGGCGCGGGTCGCCAGAATGGTCGCAGCCGCATTGTCGAGGCCCTTGCGATAGAGGCCTTCGAGACGGGAGATCTCATTCTCCTTGGCAGCAACGAGCGCCTGCCAGTCGAAGGTGCTTTCGCCGACCGTCCAGCCGAAGCCAGCGGCGTCCTCGAAATGCTCGGGAAACTGCGAGGCATAGACATAGAGCTTCTTCGGCACGCAGCCACGGATGACGCAGGTGCCGCCGAAGCGGAACTCCTCGGCGATCGCCACCTTCTTGCCCATGCTTGCGGCGAGACGCGCGCTGCGCACGCCGCCGGAGCCTCCACCGATGACGAAGAGGTCGTAGTCGAATGTCGGCATGGTGATCTCCTGCGGGCAAGGCTGGCCGGACGGCCGTATGGGATGCAGCGGCGCGAATCCGCCGCCCGGTTTTCTCCATATAGGAACGCCGCAACAAAAAGGAAAAGAGCACGCCGCAACGATCTGCAAATCGGAGCGTGACCAAGGCGCGCCGCCCAACAGTTTTTTCTAAAAAAGCAGGCGTATCCCATTTACGGCGAAACAAAGGCACCGTAGGAAATGAGCGCCCGATTGTGGGCTAACCGGATGATAGATATGTCTAAATCTAAAGTTTTCGCAGCATCGGCACTGGCACTCGCCATGCTTGCAGGCCCCGCTCTCGCGGAAGACCTCGTCTTCCAGCTGAAGAACGGCACCAACTCCGTCCTGACCCGTTTCCACACCTCGCCCGTCGGCGTCGACAAGTGGGAAGACGATGTCTTCGGCGAGCAGGTCCTTAACCCCGGCGAGACGATCGAAATCACGATCGCCGACGGCCGTGATGTCTGCAACTACGACATGCGCTTCGAGTTCGCCGAAGACTCCGACCTCGACACGACCACCGACACGCAGAACCTCTGCGAACTCGGCGAATATACGATCCACGAATAAAAACGGGCCGCCCCTGATAGGGCGGCCCGCGTCATGCAACGGATATGAAAAAGGCGGCCGAAGGCTGCCTTTTTTGTTCGCTTACGGCTGCGGCTTCGCTTCGCCGCCTTCGGCTGTGGCGGGAGCGCCCAAGATATTCTGGAGCTTCTTGCCGCTTTCGACCTGCAGGTCGCGGCCGATGCCGGCGGCCCAGATCTCGGCGGCCTTCATCAGGCTACGCGTGGCGATCGGACCGTCCGTCAGGAGCTTCTTGCCGACCGGCGAGGAGTAGAAGTCGGCGATCGCCTTCAGCTCGTCCTGCGTGAAGGTCTTGGCGTAGATCGACGCGGCTTCCTTCTCGAGATCGGCGCGGCGCGGTGCAAGTGCCAGCGCCTGCTCGTCGACGGTCGCGTTGATTTCCGCCTCATGGTTCGGCGAAGCCTGGATGAGCGCTGCCTTGGCGCGCATGGCAAGGCTCGGCAGGATGTTGTCGAAGCCTGCGGTCGCCGCGATGGCGTCGATGGCGGCGCGCGCGGTCTTCAACTGCTCTTCCGTGACCTCCTGCGCCTTGGCGGCGCCGACGAGGCTTGCCGAAACGATGAGGGTTACCGCGAGGGTCCGGCCGAAACCAGCAAAGTTGATCATGTCGGTCTGTGCTCCTGTCTATGCTTTTGCCGTCAGCGTGCGCGCACCAGCCGGACCGGCGATGATGGCAAGCGACGCCATATTGATGAAGAGTCCGTGTTCGACGACACCGGGTATGTCATTGAGGCTGCTTGCGAGCGCATCTGCATCAGGAATGCGGCCAAAAGATGCGTCGAGAATATAGTGCCCACCATCCGTCTTGAAGGTGCCGTCGCCGGAGGCGCGCAGCGTGAGCGGGCCGGAAAGGCCAAGCCGCGCGGCCGCCTTCTCGATGGCGATGCGCGTGGAGACGAGACCGAACGGGTTGACCTCGATCGGCAGCTTGAAGGCGCCGAGCGTTTCCACCACCTTGGTCTCGTCGGCAATCACGATCATGCGGGCCGAGGCTGCCGCCACGATCTTCTCACGCAGCAACGCGCCGCCGCCGCCCTTGACGAGGCGAAGCTGGCCATCGACTTCGTCGGCGCCGTCGATCGTCAGGTCGAGTTCCGGCAGTTCGTCGAGCGACTTCAGGGGCACGCCGAGTTCGACGCAGAGCCGCGCCGTGCGCTCGGAGGTGGGCACGCCCTCGACCTTGAGGCCGCCGGCGACCTTTTCCGCCAGAAGCCGGACGAATTCCTCCGCCGTCGAGCCGGTGCCGATACCGAGCCGCATGCCGTCTTCCACATGGGCAAGAGCGGCTTCCGCAGCCTTGATCTTCATTTCCCTGGCGTCCATCCGCCACGCACTCCCTAAAACCAACCTGTCGGCCCTTCGCACGAAGCGGCCGGAAATTCCGGTGAGACACTTACACGCCCCGCCCGGCAAACGAAAGCCAAAATCGCGGCAAAGCCGGCGGGTACGCGCGCCGTTCAAAGGCGTCGGCACAAGGGAATTGCAAATGCCGCCTCCATCGCCTACCGGAGAGACCCGCCTCCCATCTTTTCGACAAGGTTTCCCATGTCCGCTTCTCTCGTTGTCTTCGATCTCGACGGTACGCTCATCGACACCGCACACGACCTCGTGGCGAGCCTCAACCACACGATCGGCCTCGAAGGCCTCGATCCCGTCGGTTATGGCGATCTCACCTATCTCGTCGGCCATGGCGGACAGGTCATGATCAAGCGCGCCTTTTCGCTGCGCGGCCGAGACATCACGGATGGCGACCTGGAGCGCATGCTTGATGTCTTCGTCGAGCACTATGCCGCTGCGATGCCGGGCGTGTCCGTGCCCTATCCCGGTCTCGTCGAGGCCATGGATCGCCTGTCCGGTTCCGGCTACCGCCTTGCCGTCTGCACCAACAAGATGGAGGGCCTTGCCCGCCGCCTGATCGACGGTCTTGGCTTGACCGCCCGCTTTGCCGCAATCACCGGCGGCGACACCTTCGCGGTCCGCAAGCCCGATGCCGAACACCTGCTCGGCACGGTCCGCCTTGCGGAGGGCGATCCGAAGCGCACGGTGATGGTCGGCGACAGCCTCAACGACATCCTGGTCGCCCGCAATGCCGGCGTGCCCTCCATCGGCGTACCCTTCGGCTATTCCGACGTGCCGGTCGCAGAACTCGAGCCCAGCCATGTCGTCACGCATTTCGACGAACTGACGCCCGATCTCATCGAGCGCCTGCTCGCGCGGTGACAGGAAAAAGGCGCCGTATCCTTCCGGACACGGCGCCTTCGATACACTTGCCCTTTGACGCTATCAGCCCTGGACTTGCCGCGCCTTCTGCGTGGCGGCGAAAGCCTTGCGCATATAGTCGTCGCGACCATAGACGTCGTCGAAATATTCAACCGCGCCGTCCTTGTTCGGCCAGGCCGTGAAATAGGCAACGTAGATCGGGATATCGGCTTTGACGTTGATGCCCTTGTTCTTGCCGCCGGCAATTTCCTTGGCGACATCGGCTTCCGTCACGCCAAGCACGGCGGCAGCCATCTTGCGCGGCTCGGCAAGGCGCACGCAGCCATGGCTCAGCGCCCGCATATCCTTCTTGAAGAAGCTCTTCGACGGCGTGTCATGCATGTAGATGGCATGGCTGTTGGGGAAGAGTATCTTCAATTCGCCCAGCGCATTGTCGCCACTCGGCGGCTGGCGAACGGAAATGCCCGATGTCGAGCCATACCAGTTGACGGAGGACGACGGAACCGCCCTGCCACCCACGGCCACTTCATAGCCCATGCGGTCAAGATAATTCGGGTCGTTGCGCAGCTTCGGCAGCATCTCGTTGATGATGATCGACTGCGGCACGCCCCAATAAGGATTCACTTCGACGGTCTGGATGCGGTCCTCGAAGAAATAGGTCTGGTTCGACTTCGAGCCGACGACCGTGCGCATCGAGAATTTTTCGTGGCCGTCCTGGTAGTAATAGACCTGGAAGGCCGGCTGGTTGATGAAGACGTGGCGGGCACCCAGATCGACCGGCAGCCAGCGCGCCTGTTCCAGCGCCACTTCCAGCTTGGCGATCTTGTCGGCCGCGCTGTCGCCGCCGACCATCTTGCGGATTGAGGCTTTGCCGACGACGCCATCCGGCTTCAGGCCGTTTTCCTTCTGGAAGGCCTCGACGAGGGAAACCAGTTCCGGCGTATATTCCGGCGTGTCCTTGTAGCCGGCGATCGTGAGCGAATGCTCGGTCTTCAGCGCATCGGAACCGTGCTTGACAATGCCCTTGACGATGTTGGCGAGTTCCGGATTGCTCTGGCCAGGCTTCAGCAGCGTACCGTCGGCGATGACGACGCGGTCTTCCGCATTGCTCTCGGCCTTGAGCTTTGCAAGCTCGGCCTTCAGGGCCTGGAAGTCGGCGCTCGCGGGCGAGCGGCTTTCCAGATAGCCCTTGACGTTGCTGCTCATCGCGACGTTCTTCAGCGCGGCGACGATGTTGACGTCCTTGCGCTTGAAGTCGTGATAGCCGGAAATGCGATTGGGATCGATGCGGCCGCGCACCGCGTCCTGCACATAGGTGGCGACAGCCGACGACAGCGCGATCTCGAAGGTCGCAAGCTCGTCGTACCGCTTGTTGATGTCGGCGCTGTCGAAGCTATCAGACGGAATCTTGACCGCGTAGTCCCAGGGGTCGAGGCCGACGGAGGTGGCATCGGCGAGAACAGCAATCGCGCTCTTCGCCTTTTCGTTGATGCCGGTGCCGTCGATCCAGACAAATTTCTTTTGCGTGGCGTAGAATGCCTCCACCGCCTTGGCGGCATCGGGCGTCGTGCGCACGTTCACATTGGCGAAGGCCGCGCGCACGCCCGCGTCACCGGCGGCCGGGATGTCAACGGTGATCGAGCTCGTCACGACCGGGTCGGCGAGCTTCTCGACGGCGACGCGCTTCAGGCCGTCAGCCTTGTAGGTGTAGTAGCGCGGGCCGGTGACGCGCGGCAGCGGCTTGGCCGCCTGCTTCGTCTCAGCGCCCGGAAGGGCGGCACCCGTGGTCACACCCGGCAAGTCTTCGCGCACCGGCTCCTTCTTCTTGCCGCGGAAGATGTCGAACAGCGTCAGGGCGTTGGCCGGTGCAGCGTGGAGCGTGATGGTGGCGCAGGAAAGAGCCAGCGCGGCGGCCAGCACGGCAGTCTTTGTCAGCTTCATAAATAATCCATTCCCCGTATGAACCGCAACGCGCGGTCTCTGGCGGCGCCCGAACCAGCAGGCCGGTAAGTTATAGGAAAGGATGGTGAATGAAAAGGAAACGCCCCTTCCCGCCAGCCCTGCAAAACCTCACTTATCCGTGACGCCGACACCTGGAAAAGCAAACGGACGAGCCTGCGTAAAAATTTGAATTGGTGGCGAAATTTCGCGCAGGAGGCGAAAAATTCCGTCCGCCTGCCGGAAGTCGCCGAAAAAACAAGCCGGCGATTGTGATGGAAAAGGCACAGCCCGCATCGCCTCCCGCATACCTTCCCGGCCCGTTTTCCGCCTAATCGATTTTAACCGAAAGTCTCGTCTTCTTCCGCCATTCCGCCCTTGCAAGCGGGTCGCAGATAGGCCAGAGATTTGCGCGATTTTTCAGCACGGCCTTCCCAAACGGCCGCGCTCGCCCGGCCTGCCGCGTCCCATGCGGCGGCGAGGCCGGCGGCAGACCGTAACGCATGGGCTCGGAGAAGCGGGAAGCACTATGACATCGACGCGCACGGAAACGGATACATTCGGCCCCATCGAAGTGGACAACAGCCGCTATTGGGGCGCGCAAGCGCAGCGCTCCCTCGGCAACTTCAAGATCGGCTGGGAAAAGCAGCCGCTGTCGGTCGTGCGTGCGCTCGGCATCGTCAAGCAGGCCGCCGCCCGCGCCAATGCCGAACTCGGCCGCCTCGATCCGGCTCTCGCCATGGCCATCACCGAAGCCGCGCAGGAAGTCATCGACGGCAAGCTCAACGATCACTTCCCGCTCGTCGTGTGGCAGACCGGCTCGGGCACCCAGTCCAACATGAACGCCAATGAAGTGATCTCCAACCGGGCGATCGAAATGCTCGGCGGCGTCATGGGCTCCAAGAAGCCGGTGCATCCGAACGACCACGTCAACATGAGCCAGTCGTCGAACGACACCTATCCGACGGCCATGCACATCGCCTGCGCCGAGCGCATCGTGCACGATCTGCTGCCGGCGCTGAAGCACCTGCACGCCGCGCTCGAAGCCAAGGTCAAGGCTTTCGATCACATCATCAAGATCGGCCGCACGCACACGCAGGACGCGACGCCGCTCACGCTCGGCCAGGAATTCTCCGGCTATGCCGCACAGGTCGCCTCCTCGATCAAGCGCATCGAGCTGACGCTGCCGGGCCTGTGCGAACTCGCACAGGGCGGCACCGCCGTCGGCACGGGCCTCAACGCCCCGATCGGCTTTGCCGAAAAGGTCGCCGAGCACATCGCCTCGATCACCGGCATCGCCTTCAAGACCGCGCCGAACAAGTTCGAGGCGCTGGCCGCCCACGATTCCATGGTCTTCTCACATGGCGCGATCAATGCCGCCGCCGCCGCGCTCTTCAAGATCGCCAACGACATCCGCTTCCTCGGTTCCGGCCCGCGCTCGGGCCTCGGCGAACTGGCGCTGCCGGAAAACGAACCCGGCTCGTCGATCATGCCCGGCAAGGTCAACCCGACCCAGTGCGAAGCCCTCACCCAGGTCTGCGCCCAGGTGTTCGGCAATCATGCCTCGCTCACCTTCGCCGGCAGCCAGGGCCATTTCGAGCTCAACGTCTTCAACCCGCTGATGGCCTACAACTTCCTGCAGTCCGTCCAGCTTCTCTCGGACGCGGCGATTTCCTTCACCGACAATTGCGTCGTCGGCATCGAAGCCCGCGAAGACAACATCAAGGCGGCGCTCGACCGTTCGCTGATGCTCGTCACCGCACTCGCCCCGAAGATCGGCTACGACAACGCCGCCAAGATCGCCAAGACGGCGCACAAGAACGGCACGACGCTGCGTGAGGAAGCCGTCGGCGGCGGTTACGTCACCAATGAAGAGTTTGACGAAGTTGTACGTCCCGAAAAAATGATTATGCCGGGTTGAGGAAGAAATCCCTCATATTCTACTGGAAAGGCCGCAAATCCCCGGATTTGCGGCTTTTTTTCTTTGCAGCCTGCCGTTACGGAATCCACAAACGTTAATCCTTCGCAAAGCATTTGCGCAGTATTTTGCGGGAGCTAACGAATGAGCCAGGAGCAGCCGACATGAACACGGCAGTTGCGCAAAAGGTCCAGGTGCCCGATATCGCGGCCCAGGTGACCTATGCCATGCGCATAATGGGTGTGTCTCCCATTCCCCGCAATTACGAGCTGTTCTACGAGGCCTATATCGGCTCGAACCCAAAGCTGACGCGCGAACTCGCAGCCCTCGGCAGCAAGGCCTCGCAGGAAGAGCTCGACGAAATCGGCATGCAGTATTTCGGCCACCACCACGGCGTGCCGGCTATCGATGGCGCACACACCAAGATCGTCGGCGAACTCGAAGGCCTGCTGCGCCTGCTCAAGCAGGAGCAGACCTCGCTCGAAAGCTACAACAAGCTGCTCGACGAAACCTTCGTTCGCATCAACAACAAGAGCTCCGCCAGCGTCGATATCATCAAGGGCGTGATCGGGGTACTCACCCAGGCCACTGGCGACACGATCAGCCAGGGCAAGGTGATGGTCGAGAATGTCGTACAGCGGTCCGTCGAGATGGACAATGTGCGCAAGGAGCTCGACGAGTACAAGCGCATCGCCAACACGGATTCGCTGACGCAGCTTTCCAACCGCCGCGCCTTCGACGACAAGCTCTCCGCCATCTACAATTCGACGATGACGCGCCATGTCACGGCGCTGATCATCGCCGACATCGACCACTTCAAGAAGATCAACGACACCTACGGCCATCCCGTCGGCGACAAGATCCTCGCCTCCATCGGCAGCCTCATCCGCGCCAATGTGCGCAAGGACATCCTCGTTGCGCGCACCGGCGGCGAGGAATTCGCGATGATCGTGGAAGGCAATACCGAAGAAGAGGCGATGGCGATCGCCGAGCGCATCCGCACCGCGCTTGAGCACACGCCCTTCAAGAACTCCAAGACAGGCGTCAACTACGGCCCGATCACCATCTCGCTCGGCTTCTGCATGGCCTCCTGGGCGGAAGGCCCCGGCGAACTCTATTCGAAGGCCGACATCGCTCTCTATTGCGCCAAGAACGGCGGCCGCAACCGCACCATGGCCTATGAGGACGGCATGAAGAAGGATTTTGCCAAGAGCTGGCTTATCTACCGAAAATAGGCCTCCAGGCATACCTTTCGAAACGGCGCCTTCGGGCGCCGTTTTGCGTTTCGGGCATTTTTTGAAATCCGGCGGAACCGCGGCGACACGAAAGCGTTTTCGCGGCAACGGGAGGATCGCACCATGCAAACCGGATTTGTCGAAATCACCATGATCGTAGCCCTGATGCTGAGCAGCCTCGTCTGGATCCAGCCTTTCTGAGGCTGTTCCCGCCGGAACATCGCGACAACCGGCAACGTCCTAAAACGTCCCCATGAGAACACGACGCCGGGCACGAACCGCACCGGCACTCCAGACAGGGACCAGGACCATGAACAAGCTCGCACTCGCCCTTATCGCAGGCCTTCTTTCCACCGGCGCCGCATCGGCCGCCGACAAGACCATCGACCCGATCGAGGTCGCCTCGCTCTCGTCCTCCTCGCAGAAGACGGGTTGGCTGCAGGTTCTCTCAGGCGGCAAGCCGATGAAGTCGGAAAAGAAGATCGCCGCCGTTTCCCGCGCCCCGATCGCCCGCGAACTCGTCGCCTTCACCGAGGACGTCGCCCCCGGCACGATCATCGTCGACAACTCCGAGCGGCGCCTCTACCACGTGCTCGGCTCCGGCCTCGCCATGAAATACGCCGTCAGCGTCGGCCGCGAAGGCTTCATTTGGACCGGCACGGAAAAGGTGACGCGCAAGACAGAATGGCCGACCTGGACGCCGCCGGAAGACATGCGCGCCCGCGAAGCCAAGAAGGGCAAGATCCTGCCGGTCTCGATGAAGGGCGGCCTCGACAACCCGCTCGGCTCGCGCGCCATCTACCTCGGTTCGACCGTCTACCGCATCCACGGCACCAACCAGCCGTCATCGCTCGGCAAGGCGCAGTCCTCCGGCTGCATCCGCATGGCGAACGAAGACGTCGAGCACCTCTATGCGCAGGTCACGGCAGGCGTAACGGTCATCGTTCGTAACTAAGCGATCAGCGGCAGGCGGAAACGTCTGCCGCTTTTGCGATGGCAATGAGTTCCGGGCGGTATTCGAAATGCATGGTGTCGTAGTGATACCAGCGCCCGCCCCAGATGAAGCCATACCGCTCGAAAATCTCGACGATCTCGAGCGGATATTTGTTGGCGTATTTCGGCACCTTGCCCGGCTTTCCGCCCGACCAGATCCAGTAATCCGCAAACTTCGTGTTGAGATCGACGGCCGCGCCAAAACTGTGCACCGACATGTTTTTCGCGCCGGAAACCTTGCGCCAGTTGAACACGCCGGCCGAGGGGCTGAGGTAGCGCTTCAGCTCCGGTTTTGCCTCAAGTTCATCGCGCACCTTCTCCAGCGCCGCGGCGGCACCCTGCCGCTTCGTCACGCGCAACGTTTCGCCGAACCATTTGACGGGAACGAGATCGGCCCCGACGGCCCTCGCCGACGCACCATAGAGCCGCATCATCAAGGCATCGCTGCGAATGCGGCCGGGATCGAAATCGACCTCCGGCTTTTTCTCGCAGGCGCCGAGCGGATAGACCTGCCGCAGGCTGTCCTCGACATCGCCGGAGGCCAGTGCCGTCTGGTGATCCTTGACCTTGCCGTCGTCGATATAGAGCGCCGGGCCGCCATCCTTGAACAGCAGCCTGTTGCCCTCGACGCCGGAAAGGCTTTCCGGATAGGCCTCCAGCAGCAGCTTGAGACGGGCCGCAAGATCGGGCTCCGCTGCCCGCACCGCGGGCATGGCGATAAGGAGCGCGGCAATGCCCGCGAAAAGAGGCTTAATCGACATTGATGTTGATATAGTCGCCATCCGCACCGCGCCAGATCTCGACCTCGATGCGCACATCGCCCTGCAACAGGCGGCGCGCGGCGCTGCGCTCGATGCGGCCGTGGCTGATCATGCGTTCGGCAAGCTCGCGGTTGCGCGCGGAGGCGAAGAAGCTGTCGGTGTCGTCGCCAGGCTGGCTGACGCCGAAGCGATGTACATTGGCGCGATCCTGGCGGATGACCTGCCAGGGCTGGGTCAGGCGCTCGTTGTTGGAATTGTAGAGATCATCCTGGCCGATATAGGCGCCGTAGCTCTCGATCAATTCGTCTGCCTTGGCAGCGCCCATCGAGGCCGCAAGCATGCCGGCGAAAGCCGCCGCAAAAAGTCCTGTCCGCATCTCAAACTCCAAATTCGGCAAAAGCCATTCATAACCAAGAACAAGACGGTTCGGGAAGGCGGGATATTCGCCCCCACCTACCACATGGTCTTTGCCGCACGGCCCGGCCATTCCTTGTCGTAGGCTATTCCGTCGAAACCCTTCTTGGCGGATGCCAGCATCTGCCCGACGGTCGGCAGGCAGGCCGCATCGCGGAATTTTTCCGGGTTCCAGAGATCGGCGCGCAGCACGGCGCGGGCGCATTGCGAATAGACTTCCTCGATCGTGATGACGACGACCGAGCGCGGATGTTTGCCGTCCATGACGAAACGCTGCGTGATCGCGTCATCGATGCGCACGACGGCGCGGCCGTTGAGACGCATGGTCGTGCTGGAGCCGGGAATGAGGAACATCAAGGCGACGCGCGGATCGCGCACGATGTTAGAGAGCGAATCGATCCGGTTGTTGCCGCGCCAGTCCGGCAGCATCAGTGTGCGCTCGTCCTCGATATGAATGACCGCGCCGGCATCGCCGCGTGGCGAGCAGTCGAGCCCTTCCGGTCCCACCGTGGCCAGCGCCACGAACGGGGACGCCTCGATCATCGTGCGGTATTCCGGCAGCAGAAAATCCGTCACCTTGACGAGCGAGGCTTCGCCCGGCGCGCCGTAAAGTTCGTTCAACTGCTCGACCGACGTGACCACCGTCATGCTGCTCTCCTGTGCTTAGCACCTTCGCGGCGCATCGCACCCTTGCATGACAGGCGCGTGACGGAAAGCGATCAGGCGGCGATACGCTGCCCGTCCTCCGCGAAGAAACCGACGATCCGGTCGATGACGGGCTCGGCGGAAACGATGCGGCGATGGCCGAAGCCGTTGGCCCATTCCAGCGTCACATTGGGGCCGGAGGCGGCGTAACGCCGGGCATGATGGGCCGGCACCTCCTTGTCGTCCTCGGCATGGAGAACGAGCATCGGCGTGCTGAGCCGCCCTGCCCCGCTGGCCGCATCGAAGGCCGAAAGCGGCGCGCCGGCAATGCGCTCGACATGATCTTCCAGCGCCACCTGCGTTCTGGGACCGAGCTTCAAGTAGCGGCCGAGATCCTTGAACAGCCAGGCCATCTCGCTCGGCGAGCCGATGGTGACGAGCCGTCGCGGCCGGTGCGCGGGCACCGAGGGCACGAGGCCGCTCGCCGCGCAGGCAAGCGACGCACCGCCGAAAGAATGGCCGCAGAAATAATCGAAGCCGCCGAAGCGCTGCCAGGCCGCATCGATGGCGCGCACTGCCATCGGCAGCGTCAGCGTTCGCCCGCGTGAAGAGCCATGGCCCGGCAAGTCGAGCGCCACGACCTCATGGCCCGCAGCCACCAGCCCCTCCGTCAAGGCTGAGAGGTAGGCCGCCCGCGAGCCCCAGCCGTGTACGACCAGCACGCGGCCGGCAAAGTTTTCACAGGGACGCGCGGCGAAACGATGGGCCACCGCCGTGCCGCCGGTAAAGTCCAGCGTCACGCGTTGCGCCTGTCGCATCCAGCGCTCGGAGCGCACAAAAAGCTCCTTCTCCTTGGCCGTGCGCGGGCGGCGACCCGGCGTGGTCGCAAAGAGGCGGAACGCGGCCCGGCCGGCCGCAGCGGGAGAAACCGCGGCGACGCCGGAGAGCGCGAAGCGGATGACCTTCAAGCCAAAGGATGCCATAGTGGGAATCCATCAAAAATGTTCAATGATGAACAATAAAGTACAACGATGAACAAAAATCAAGCCTTCCCCTGGGACCATCCGCGCTTTCGCAGCTGGATCGGGGTGGCGCGCGCCTGCCAGCTGATGCAGCAGGCGGTGACGCGGGCGATCGCGGATCTCGGCATCAAGCCGCCGCATCTCGACATTCTCGTCAATCTCTACCGTTTCCAGGGCATTTCGCAGCAGGAGCTGGCCCGCAAGCTGCTGGTGGGTCGTTCCAACATGAGCATGCTCCTGCCGCAGCTCGAAAAGCGCGGCCTGATCGAGCGCAATCCCGACGCCAAGGACAAACGCGTGCTGCGCCTGTCATTGACCCCAACCGGCCGGACGCTGACAGAAGAGGCCATGACCATCCAGACCGGCCTCATCGAGCGCATCCTATCCCAGACGCCGGAAGACCGCTGCCTTCAGGTGGCGGACGCCATGGAAGACATCATCCGCATTCTCCAGACGCTGGAGACTGCGGATGACGAAGAGGAAGGCTAGGCTTTCGCGACCGCATCCGCCCGCGTCGACTTCAACGACTGGAATTCCCAGAGCGCCACACCAAACAGCACGGCGGCAGCGGCCATGAAGAGCTGGTACGGCTCGACGAATGGCACCAGCACCGACAATGCGAGCAATGCCGCGATGCCGACGATATGCGACAGCGGCGAGCGGCCGCGGATTGCCGCCTTGAACCAGATATTGCCCAGCAGGAAGACGATCGGCCCGCCGAGAATGGCGCTCGCCGTCTTGGCATCGACATGGCCGTGCGGATGGGCGAGCGCGAATTCCTCCGCCACGGCCGACAGGATGATGCCGGCGACGATGGGAATATGCGCATAGGTGAAGGCCATGCGGGCGATGCGGCCGGGTGTCGCCGAATGCTCGATGAGATGCGCCGCCTCGCCATGGCCGAAGCGGAAATAGATCCACCACATGGTGGCGGTCGAGAGGAACGCAGTCATCAGCATGAAGATGGTGAAGCCGTCGAGCAGTTCCATGCCGGCGACCGTGCGGCCGGTGACAAGGATCGTTTCGCCAAGGCAGATGATGACGAAGAGCGCGCAACGCTCCGCCATGTGCTCTCCCGAGACCTGCCAGTCGCTGACCGTCGAGCGGCCAAGCCCCGGAACGGCAAAACCGAGTGCCGGCGAGGCATATTCGAGACCGAGCGCGATGATCCACATCGCGAGACGTGCCTCATGCTCGACGAAAGCGCCGCCGATCCAGAACACGGCCGAAAACAGCGTCCAGACCGTGATACGCGTGAAGTTGAGGCTGTTTTCCGGCCAGTCGCGCCGCATGACATAGGCGGTGAAGGCCGAGCGGCCGGTCTGCATGGCGACGTAGGTAATCGCGAACAGAAGTCCGCCCGCCTCGAAGGCGGTGGGAATGGCGATGGACAGCATCAGCCCCAGGAACATCAGAACGAAGAGCAGGATGCGCACCGGCGACTTTTCCGGATCGAGCCAGTTCGTCGCCCAGGTCGTGTAGATCCACACCCACCAGATTGCCAGCATCAGCAGTGCGGCCTCGACGAGGCCAAGGGGGGAATAGTGCGCGGCCAGCGAATGCGAGAGCTGGATGATCGTCAGCACGAAGATGAGGTCGAAGAAAAGCTCGGCAAAGGCCACCTTGCCTTCCTTGGCAGTGCCGCGGGCACGCAGGCAGGCGGAAGTGGCAAAACGTTCGTCATTCGTCGCCGTCATGGCGCATCCTTTTTATAAAGCTGTTCCAGGCGCTGGTCGGGCACGATCCAGAGAAGCGCTACCGCCGCATAGAGCACATGGGAAATCACCGGCGAGACAAAGGCAAGCCCAATCGCGGCGAGATAGAAAACAGGCGAGAACCGCCCCTTGAAATCGCTTCCAAGCGCGCTGCGCACGCGCGCGGCGTCGGGATGCACCGCGACGATGCGGATCTGCAGGATTTCATAGGCAACGGCCGTCAGAAGCAGGATCACGCCGTAGAGCGCCGTCGGGAGCGCATCCGACGGATTGTTGCCCATCCAGGCGGTGGCAAAGGGAATGAGCGACATCCAGAACAGGAGATGCATGTTCGCCCACAGCACGCCGCCGCTGGCATTGCCGCAGATGGTCAGCAAATGGTGATGGTTGTTCCAGTAGATCGCCACATAGACGAAGCTCAGGAGATAGCCGAGGAATATCGGCAGCATGGGAACCAGCGCCGTGAAGGTCGGCTCCTTCGGTACCGCCAGCTGCAATACCATGATCGTGATAATGATGGCGATCACACCATCGCTGAAGGCTTCGAGCCGTCCCTTGTTCATAGCCACCTCATGTCCATTTTCATTAGACATGACGCATGTTGCGCTGAGTCGCTACAGCAGATTGCGTAACGTCAGTCTGCCGGTTCCTCCTCGTGGCGGTGGCGCTCCTCTTCCGCCGCCGCACGCTGACGCCCCGTACGGGCGGCGACGAGATCGGCGGGCGAGGCATTGCCGCGGATGAGCTGGCGTCCGGCATAGATTCCGCCGACGGTTTCCAGCTCCAGCCGCTGGCGATCGACATCGCGGAACTCCTCGACCACCTCGGCCGCCAGATCCTCGTCCTCGCCGAGCGCCTTCAGCGTCTCGCGGCTGAAGATCATGGCCGACTCGAAGGTCTCGCGGATCTGGAAATCCACGCCGGCATGGATGAGATCGAGCGCGTGGCCACGGTCATAGGCGCGTGCCAGGATCGGCACGAGCGGAAATTCTTCACGGACAATCTCGGCGATCTTCACCGCGGCTTCCTTGTCGTCGAGGCAGATGAGGATCGCCTTGGCCGTCGAAGCGCCGGCCGCATGCAGGATATCGATGCGCGAGCCGTCGCCGTAATAGACCTTGAAGCCGAAATCCGAGGCGTCGCGCACGAATTCCGCATCCTTGTCGATGAGGGAGAGCGTGTAGCCTCTTGCGAGCAGCGGCTGGCTGACGATCTGGCCAAAGCGGCCGAAGCCGATCATCAATACGGTGCCCTCGACATTCTCCGGCAGCGTCAGGCCCTCGGTGGAGGGCTGCTGCTTCGGCACGAAGCGGTCATGCAGGATGACCATCAGCGGCGTCAGGATCATCGAGATGATGATCGTCGCCGTCAGGATGGCGTTTTCCTCGCCGTTGAGAATGCCGGCGGCAACGGCTGCGGCATAGAGCACGAAGGCGAATTCGCCGCCCTGCGCCATCAGCACGGCGCGCTCCAGGCTCTCGCTATGGCAGGTGCCGAGCAGACGCGCGACGAGATAGATCAGCAGCGTCTTCGCCACCATGTAGCCGATGACGCTCGCCACCACGAGCTGCCAGTTGGCGGCGATGACCGAGAGATCGATCGCCATGCCGACGCCGAGGAAGAACAGCCCGAGCAGGATGCCGCGGAACGGCTCGATATCGGCTTCAAGCTGATGGCGAAAAGCCGATTCGGACAGCAGCACGCCGGCAAGGAAGGCCCCCATCGCCATGGAGAGGCCCGAGACCTGCATGGCGAGCGCCGACCCCAGCACCACGAGCAGCGCCGCCGCCGTCATCACCTCACGCGCACCGGAGGCGGCAAGCACCCGAAACAACGGATTGAGCAGGTATCGTCCAGCCAGAACCAGCGCCACGATGGCGCCGATGGCGATGCCGACGGAGAGCCAGCGATCGGACGCATCCGTCGCGGCCGCGCCCGTGCCAAGCAGTGCGACAATGGCGAGCAGCGGCACGATGGCAAGGTCTTCGAAGAGCAGGATCGCGATGATGCGTTGCCCCTTCAGCGTCGACAGGGTGCCGCGCTCCTGCAGCATCTGCATGACGATGGCGGTCGAGGTCAGAACGAAGCCGGTGCCGGCGACAAAGGAGGGAATGAGCGGGAAGCCGAAGGAAAGCCCGATACAGGTGAGTGCCGCCATGGCGCCCATGACCTGCACCGCGCCGAGGCCGAAAATGTCCTTGCGCATTCCCCAGAGCCGCGACGGCTGCATTTCCAGGCCGATGATGAAGAGGAACATCACCACGCCGAGTTCGGCGACATGGATGATCGCCTGCGGATCGGCAAAGAAGCCGAGGCCGAAGGGGCCGATGGCAAGGCCGGCCGCGAGATAACCGAGCACCGAGCCGAGCCCGATCTTCTTGAAGACCGGCACGGCGGCGACGCCTGCCGCCAGGAGCACGACAACCTGGGTGAGATCGTTTGCGTTCGCTTCTGCTGCCAAGGGTCTCTCCGTTCGTTTGCGGTGGACGCGCCCTTTGGCAGTCCGGAAATTATCGCGGCTTTTCCGACATATCGCGGCTCATGCCCTTCTCTGCAAGGTCGCGCTCGTATTCGGCAAAGAGCGTTTCGCCCTTTTCCCCGAGTTCCCTGAGATAGGACCACGTGAAGATGCCGGTATCATGAAAGTCGTCGAAACCGATGCGCACGGCATAATTGCCCGTCGGCGTCATGGCGATGATCGCGACATTGCGCTTGCCCGGCACGGTTACCTTCTGGCCCGGCCCATGGCCCTGCACTTCCGCCGAGGGCGAAAGAACGCGCAGCATCTCGGCGGAAAGGTCGAAGCTAGCACCGTCGTTGAACGTGACGACGAGGCGCTGGCGGTCCTTGGAAACGCGCAGTTCGGTCGGCCAGAGATCGCTCATGTCCATGCCCTTTCCTATTCGATTTCGCGAAGGACTATGCCGCAAGCCGGGGATGTGCAAGGCGGAAAATACTGTCATAATCGCCGCATCGGCTTGACGCTACGCCTCGCGCGCACGACATGTCGATAATGGAGGACATGTTTTGAATTCCTATGCAGGACCTTGGAACGGCGCCGACCCCGTCGCGCAATCCGCAGCCCCGATGATCGACCCCTTCGGGCGGGCGGTCACCTATCTGCGCGTCTCCGTGACGGACCGCTGCGATTTCCGCTGCACCTATTGCATGGCGGAAAACATGACCTTCCTGCCGAAGAAGGACCTGCTCACGCTCGAAGAGCTGAACCGGCTCTGTTCCGCCTTCATCGCCAAGGGCGTGCGCAAGCTCAGGCTCACCGGCGGCGAGCCGCTGGTGCGCAAGAACATCATGCATCTCGTGCGCGAACTCGGCAAACAGGTTCGTGACGGCCGCCTCGACGAACTGACGCTGACGACCAACGGATCGCAGCTTGCCAAACACGCCGCCGAGCTTGCCGATTGCGGCGTGCGCCGCATCAATGTCTCGCTCGACACGCTCGACGTGGAAAAGTTCAAGACCATCACCCGCTGGGGCGAGCTTTCGAAGGTCATCGAAGGTATCGACGCCGCGCAGGCCGCCGGCCTGAAAATCAAGATCAACGCCGTTGCCCTGAAGGATTTCAACGACCGCGAAATCCCCGAGCTGATGCGCTGGGCGCACGGCCGCGGCATGGACCTGACGCTCATCGAGACCATGCCGATGGGCGAAATCGAGGAAGACCGCACCGACCGCTATCTGCCGCTGTCGGAAATGCGCGCCCGCCTCGCCGAAGAATTCACACTGACCGAAAACGCCTACCGCACCGGCGGCCCGGCGCGTTACGTGACGGTCGAGGAGACCGGCGGTCGTCTCGGCCTGATCACACCGATGACGCATAATTTCTGCGAGAGCTGCAACCGCGTGCGCCTCACCTGCACCGGCACGCTCTATATGTGCCTCGGCCAGAACGACGCCGCCGACCTGCGCCTGCCGCTGCGCGCCTCCGATGACGACGCCCTGCTCTCGCAGGCCATCGACGAAGCGATCGGCCGCAAGCCCAAGGGCCACGATTTCATCATCGACCGCCGCAACCGCCCGGCCGTCGCCCGGCATATGAGCGTTACGGGCGGTTGAAAGCCCTTCAAATAAAACGGCCGGGCTTTCGCCCGGCCGTTTTATTTGATCCGTCACGATCGCTTACGCCGCATAGTGCCGGCCATAACCGTTGTCTTCCCGCGTATCGAGATCGCGTGTCTTGAAGTGGTCGATCTTCTGGTTGAGCGTCTGCACCCGGCGGCGCAGGCCGTGGATTTCGGCGGTGTTCTCTTCCACCATCGCGGCATTCTGCTGGGTGATGAGCTCGACCTGGTGCACAGCCTGGTTCACCTCGTTGATGCCCTGATACTGGGCCGCCGCAGCCGCCTCGATCTTGCCGACGAGCGTGTGGATCGAGGAGATGTGGTCGTTGATCACCGAGAGCGCCTCGCCCGTCTCCGTCACCAGCGAAACGCCGTTGCGCACCTGGGCGGAACTTTCCGAGATGAGGCCCTTGATCTCGCGGGCGGCACCGGCGCAGCGCTGGGCAAGCTCACGGACTTCCTGCGCGACGACGGCGAAACCACGACCGGCCTCGCCGGCACGCGCCGCCTCGACACCGGCATTGAGCGCCAGAAGGTTCGTCTGGAAAGCGATCTCGTCGATGACGCCGATGATCGTGCTGATCTTCTCCGAGGAGCGGTTGATCTCGCCCATGGCGGTGACGGCCTTGGCCACGACCTCGCCGGAGCGCTGGGCGTAGCTATGCGTCTCATCGACCGAAACGGCGGTCTTCTGGGCGCTTTCGGCCGTCGAACGGACGATGTCGGTAAGCTGGCGCAGCGCCCGCGAGCTTTCCTCGAGGGCAGCCGCCTGCTGTTCGGTGCGGCGGGCGAGATCGTCGGCGGAGGCGGCAAGGTTGCCGGTGCCGCCGTTGATTTCCATCGTCGTCGCACGAACGTCGGACAGCGTGTGGCGCAGCGCCTCGACGGCATTGTTGTAGGTGCGGGCCATGGCGACATATTCGGCGGCCAGCGCCTCCGTCATGCTCTCTTCGAGATTGCCGGCGGCAAGCTGGCCGAGCACATCGGAGAGCGCGGTCAGCGCCTCGGTCTGCTCGGCCTCGATGCGGGCGCGCTCGCTGGTACGGCGGGCCTGCTCCTCGGCCGTCAGCTGGCGCTGGGCTTCCGCCTCCTGCTCAAGCCTTACGTTTTCGCGGGCGGCATCGCGGAAGACGGCGACCGAACGCACCATGTCGCCGATCTCGTCGCCACGGTTGCGGCCGTCGATGCTGATTTCCAGATCGCCGCTGGCGAGGCGCGCCATCGATTCGGTGACGCGCTTCAGCGGGCCGCGCAGGGTTTCGACCAGCATCAGGCCGCCGATGATGGCGAGCAGCGTGCCGGCGACCATGGCGATGATCGAGACATTGGCCGAGCGCTGGCTATCCTGCTTGCCGGCCTCCTGCGCACTCGACACGAACTGCTCGAGCGTCTGGCTGGCATCGGCGACTGCGGCATAGGCGGCAACACGCGCCGCCTGCCACTTTTCGCCGACGGCGATCAGGTCCTGCGTGCCCTTCTCGATGCTGGCGAGCGAAGGCGCCAGCTTCTGCGAGAGATCGCGCAGTGCGGCATTCTTGGCGCCGAGCTTGGCAAGCTCGGCGGCGCTGGCGGCAACGGCCTTCACGTCGGCGAGAACCGCGTCGCGGCTGGGCTGGTCGAGCTTGCGATGCAGCTCGCTGATATGCAGGCGCGTCTGGTCGATGCCCTTGAACGTGTCGCCCATCAGCGTGATCAGCGTCTTGAGCAGCGCGATCTCGGCATCCATGCCGACGAAGCGCTTGGCGGCCGTATCGGAATTCTTGCCGGCCTCCTTCAGGAAGTCGGCATCGAATTTGGAAAGCTTGGTAAGAACCGGAATGAATTTCGCCTTCTTGCCCTCGGCATCGTCAGTGCCGGCGAGGATGCCCTGCACCGCGGCGATTTCGACCTCCAGCGGCTTGATCTGCTCCAGCGCCTTCGGCGAGGCGATCGCCTTGGATTCGGCAAGCTGCTTCAAAAGCTGCGGCAGATAGGTCTCGGCCGCCTTCACCTTGTCTTCCGGCTTCATGGCCAGCGCGACCGGCTTGCGGAACTTGCCGATGCGTTCGGCCAGGCCCTGATAGGCAGCGGCGTCGAACAGCAACGCCTTGGCGAAGGCTTCCTTCTCACCCGATTCGTTGCGGATGACCGCGATCTGTTTTTCGGCAAAGTCGCCGTCCCTGGCCATCGCGGCAAGCGCGCTTTCTAGGCTGGTCGTGACGGCGTTGCGCTCCTGATCGATCGACCACAGCGCCTCGGTCTGGCCGCGCATCGTACCGGCAAGGGCGACGACGGAGGCGATCTTGGCCTTTTCCGCCGCATTCGGCAGCAGCGCGTCGAGATCGCGGATGCCGGCCTCCTGCTCGTCGATGCGGGCGGAGAGTGCGTCGCGCGTGTCCTGTCCCGGTTTGTCGGCGAAATCCTGCAGGCTCGTGCGCAGGTTCTGGAAATGCGACAGGCTGTTGATCGTCTCGCGCGTGACCGTCATGTGGCCGTTCAGGGTGCTCGCGGTAAAATAACCGACAAGGCCGATGCCGGCGATGAGCGCGACGAGCGGAATGACGAACAGCAATACCTTGGTGACGATGCGGCGCTGCTGGAGCAGGCGGTCGATGAAGGACATGGTTTCCCCGGCGTTTCTTATGACGACCATGTCCCGTCGGGCGCTTTCAAAGCCGAAACGGCCGCTCTGGAGACCAGGGGGAGTGCGGCCGAAAACTGCTGAAGGGACTGCACCGGTCTTGCATCAGACGGCCAGCCCTCACCCGTCGCATCATGCGAACACGCATTTGGGATGACGCAACGATAGGTGGGGAAGCTTAATGAATGCCTTCGAGAAACCGGCAGAAACTCAAGGGTTTGCGCCGAAATGATCGCGTCTTCTGCTCAAAATCATTTCAATCGCCGTTTCTTTCGCCAATCACCCCGTTTGTTCCAGCCTTGAGGATGATGGCAGGCCACGCCCGTTCGGCATATGAGGGAGAGACCAACGCGCGGAATCACTCCCTATGAACTCCACCGGAAATGCCAGGGGCGCCCTGTTCATGGCCATCGCCATGGCGGCCTTCACCTGCAACGATGCGCTCGTGAAATCCGTCACGCATGCGATGAACACCGGCCAGATCCTGTTTGTGCGCGGGCTGATGACAAGCGCGCTCGTGCTGGTCATCGCCTGGCGGATGGGCGCACTCGGCTCCTGGCGCATCCTGTTGCAGCCGCCGGTCGCCCTGCGGCTCGCGGCGGAAATTTTTGCCTCGCTCACCTTCATTTCCGCCCTCAGCGTCATGCCGCTCGCCAATATCTCGGCCATCCTCCAGTCGCTGCCGCTGGCCGTGACGCTCGGGGCCGCCCTCTTCCTGGGCGAACAGGTCGGCTGGCGGCGCTGGCTCGCCATCATCGTCGGCTTCATCGGCGTGCTCATCGTCATCCGGCCCGGGCCGGAGGGCTTTTCGCTCGCCGCCATCTATGCCATCGCTTCGATGATCGGTGCGGCGACACGCGATCTCGCCACGCGGCGCATCCGCAGCGACGTCTCCACCCTGTTCATCAGCGTCATCACCGCGATCGTCATCACGCTTGTCGGCGGTGCACTGATCGTGCCGATGGGCGGCTGGCAGCCGATGTCGGCGGCGGTCGTCGAGCGGCTGGCCGCGGCCAGCGTTCTGCTGCTCATCGGCTACCAGACGATCGTCAACGCCATGCGTGTCGGCGAAATCTCCTTCGTCGCGCCGTTCCGCTACATGAGCCTCCTCTGGGCGATCGCGATCGGCTTCCTGTTCTTCGGCGAATTACCCGATCTCTGGATGACCGTGGGCGCCTTCATCGTCATCGCCTCGGGCCTCTACACCTTCTACCGCGAAAACCGTCGCCGGGCGGCCCCCATCGCCCAGCAGTCCACGCCGGAATCGCCGTGACATCGCAGAGACTTGCGACCAGGCCTTGCACCGACTAGACCGGTGTGAGAGCCAACACGATGGGAGCACGATGGCACTCTCGCAAGCGATACCGGGTGTGATCCTGGCCGGCGGCCTGTCCTCGCGGATGGGGCAGGACAAGACGCGCATCCGTCTCGGCGGCGCAGCCCTTATCGACCGCGCCGCACGGCGGTTGCGGCCGCAGGTCTCGTCCGTCGCCGTCAATGCCAACGGTCCCATGCTCTTCGAGCGCGGCGAGGAGTTTCCGGTCTTCGCCGATCTCGGCGCCGCGCGCGCAGGGCCGCTCGGTGGCGTGCTCGCCGCCCTCGACCATGTCAGGCGCAACCATCCCGAGGCGAGCCACGTCGCGACCGTGCCGACCGACAGCCCCTTCTTCCCGACCGATCTCGTCAGCCGGCTGGGCAAGGTCATCGATACGCCGGACAGGATCGCCGTCGCGCGCTCGGCAGGTGGCCTCCACCCGGTCTTCGCGCTCTGGCCGGTGGCGCTGGCCGACGATCTCAGTGCTTGGCTTTCCGGCGGCGGGGCGTTGCGTGTGCGCAGCTATCTCGAACGCCACCAGGCGCGTGAAATCACCTTCCCGCCGATCGAGACGTCGCGCGGCGAATTCGATCCGTTCTTCAACATCAACACGCCCGACGATCTCGATCAGGCGGAAAACTGGCTCTGGGTGCTGGAGAGATGACGCGTCCCAAAATCTTCGGCATCGCCGGATGGAAGAATTCCGGCAAGACCGGGCTTGCCGTGCGTCTGGTCACGGAGCTCGTCGCCCGCGGCTACCGCGTCTCGACCATCAAACACGCGCACCATGATTTCGATATCGACAAGGTCGGCGCCGACAGTTACCGCCATCGCCAGGCCGGCGCGCATGAAGTGACCATCGTCTCCGGCACGCGCTATGCCATCATGCACGAGCTGCGCGGTGCACCTGAGCCCAGTTTCGAAGAAATCCTCGCCCGCCTCGCGCCCTGCGATCTCGTGCTTATCGAGGGCTACAAGCGCGAGCCGATTCCGAAGATCGAGGCACGACGCCTGGAATCCGCCAACCGCGTTCCGCTCGCCCCCGAAGACCCCCATATCGCCGCCATCGCCGCCGACCACGCGGTCACGGATACCGCCCTTCCCGTCTTCGACCTCGACGACACCGCTGCCATCGCGGATTTCGTCATAGAGATCACCGGTCTCCCGGTACCCGCCCCCGCCTGATCACCATAAAACGGAAAAGGCCGCGGAACGAATTCCGCGGCCTTCTTTCTATCCTGTATCGACCGATTACTCGGCCATGGCGACCGGCTTCACCAGCGCGGTCACGCGACGGATTGTGACGCGACGGTTGAGCTGTTCGGGCCCATCCGTATCGATCTTCAAGAACCGCTCGCCATAGCCCTGGGTGGCCAGGTTTTCCGGCGGGATGTCATAGACGTCCGTCAGGATGTTGGCGACGGCCTCGGCCCGTTCGTCCGAAAGCACGAGGTTCGATTCGTCCGAGCCGACGGCATCGGTGTGGCCTTCGATCAGGAAGGTCTCGCCGGCATCCTTGTCGAGGATCTCGTTCATCGCATCCGCCACCTTGCGCAGGGTCGTCGCCTGGTTCATCGAAATCTCCGATGAACCGGTCGCAAACGTGATCGTATCGAGGTCGATACGGCGCACCTTGTCGCGGATACGGGCCGAGTACTTCACCTCATCCAGCGTATAGACACGCTCGACGGGCTCCACCGGCGGCCGGTCGAGGAATTCGCGATAATCATGCGAGCCCTCGGACGACGTGTCGATGATATAGTCGTCGAGCGGCACCGTCAGGCGCATCGGCGGCAGACGCTCGCCGGGATCGACGAAGGTCGGCCGGGCGTCACGATCGATTTCCGGGGCATAGAACATGACATATTCACGACCCGAGCGATCGATGCGCGAGCGCTGGATGACGTCGCCGTAGCGGCTGCGGATCGTGACGACCCGGTCGCCGTTCGGACGCACGATGACCTCGCGGACACGGCCATGCGGCAGGTCCTCGTAATAGGTCTCGGTTGCCCGGCGCGACAGGCGGCGGCCGTCGTCCGAGCGGACGATGATCCGGTCGCCGAAATTGATCACGGCGCGATCATCGACTTCGCGCTCGACACGCCAGCCATCACGCTCCTCATAGCGCGGACGGCGGTCACGGCGTTCGCCACGCTCGCTCTCGCCCGATTCGTAGCGGACGCGATCACGATCCTTCCAGCCGACCTGTGCGTCGCGATCCGACTCAGGGATACGGATCTTGACGTTTTCCCGCTCTTCAGCGCGCTTGCGGCGACGCTCGTCACGGCTGGATCCTTTGCGGTTGTCGAAATCCTTGTCGCTGTCGAGCACGGCCGCACCGTCGAGGAACGGCAGTTCGATCGTCTCGTTCGTCTTGGACGGGTCTCGGGCAATGCGCTCACGATCTTCATCGCGCTTGCGGCGGGGCCGCTCGTTTGTCTGCTCTTCGCGCTGCTGGTCCTCCGCAGCCTCACGCTGCTTCTTGCGACGCTCTTCGCGGGCTTTCTGGCGATCCTGCTGTTGCTGATCGTCGCCTTCAGCGGCCTCGCGCTGCTTCTTGCGCTCTTCACGCGCCTTCTGGCGGTCCTGCTGTTGCTGATCGTCGCCTTCAGCGGCCTCGCGCTGCTTCTTGCGTTCCTCGCGCGCCTTCTGGCGATCCTGCTGTTGCTGATCGTCGCCCTCAGCGGCCTCACGCTGCTTCTTGCGTTCCTCGCGCGCCTTCTGGCGATCCCGCTGTTGCTGATCGTCGCCCTCAGCGGCCTCACGCTGCTTCTTGCGTTCCTCGCGCGCCTTCTGGCGATCCTGCTGCTGGTCATCGCCCTCAGCGGCCTCACGCTGCTTCTTGCGCTCTTCACGCGCCTTCTGGCGATCCTGCTGTTGCTGATCGTCGCCTTCAGCGGCCTCGCGCTGCTTCTTGCGTTCCTCGCGCGCCTTCTGGCGATCCTGCTGCTGCTGGTCATCGCCTTCAGCGGCCTCGCGCTGCTTTTTGCGGCGCTCTTGGCGTTCCTGCTGCTGCTGCTGGTCATCACCTTCAGCAGACTCGCGCTTCTTGCGCCGCTCCTGGCGTTCTTGCTGCTGCTGTTCGCCGGCGCTTTCGTCGCTCTGTTCCTTGCGCGGCTTGCGGCGCTCGCCCTGCTGCTCGCCGTCTTCCTGCCGTTCCCGCTTCTTGCGCGGCTTGCGCTCTTCCTCGGAACCGTCGCTCTCCTGCACGGTGATGACGTTGGGCATGCGGCTGTCGATGACAGGCGGACGGATCATCGCGGCCTGAACCGGCTGCCAGACCAGCGAAACGATGGGCAAAGCCACCGTTGCCAGAAGTGTCGTTCTCTTACCCATAGCGTTTCCTCTTTTGCCGGTTTTGCAGGCAATGGATCAATCGTTTGAGGCAAATTCGTGTTTCCACATATTCGCCCCTCGTAAAACAGACGCTAGACCATCTCACATGAATCCGCGCTGAATGCGACAGAGCCGCCGGCGCATTGACCGGCGGCTCTGTCAAAACGCACGAAATCCCGATCAGTTCGCCTTGGCGAGCGGGCGCACCAGCGTCGTGACGCGGCGGATGGTGACGCGGCGGTTCTGCTGTTCGGCCACCTCGGTGCGAACCTTCAGGAAGCGCTCGCCGTAACCCTGCGTCTGCAGGTTCTCCGGCGGAATGCCGTAAACCTCCGTCAACAGGCTGGCGACCGATTCGGCGCGCTCATCGGAAAGCACCAGGTTCGACTTGTCCGAGCCGACGGCATCCGTATGCCCCTCGATCAGGAAGGTCTCGCCCGGGTCCTTGTCCAGCACCTTCTGCATCGCGTCGGCCACGCTGCGCAGCGTACGGGCCTGCGACATAGGCACCTCGGCGCTCGCCGTCGCGAAGGTGATCGTATCGAGGTCGATGCGGCGCACCTTGTCCCGCAGACGCGCCGACTGTTTCACCTCGTCGATCGTATAGACGCGCTCGACGCGCTCGACCGGCGGCTCGGCAAGGAAGGCGTAGTAATCGCGGTCCGGATCGCTCGAGGTGTCGATGATATAGTCGCTGACGGGAATGCGCAGGCGCATCGGCGGCAGCTCGTAACCGACATCGACGAGGCCGGGACGCGGCGCGTCATCCTCCAGTTCCGGCGCATAGACGAGAATATATTCGCGGCCGTCATCCCCGACGCGCGAGCGCTGGATGATATCGCCGTAACGATTGTAGATCGTCACGATGCGCACGCCGCCGGGACGCTGGATCGTTTCGCGCACGCGACCGCGCGCCAGGTTGTCGTAAAAGACATCCTCGGAATCACGGCGCAGGCGCGGACGATCGTCACCGCGCACGATCAGCTGCTCGCCCACTTCCAGAACCGTGCGATTCTCGAAGCGCTCGATGACATTGACCTGCGTGACGCTGTTGTCGATCGTCTTGTTGTCGTTGTTGACGATCGTCGTGTTGTTGATGACCGTGTTGTTGACGATGTTGGTGGTCTCGGGAACGAGGAATTCCGGTGCCTCGTCGACGCGCTTGCCTTCTTCCTTGATGGCCGCCTCGATACGCCCGGGCACCGCATCGCGCACCTCTTCGGAAATCGCTGCCTGCGCGCTGTCGTCCGTGTCGGGAACCGGCACGTCCTCTTCCTGCGCGCGCTGTTCCTCACGCTGCTTGCGACGATTGTCGCGGCTCTTCTGGCCGCCGGCATTGTCGGCGTCCTTGTCACTGTCGAGCACGGCCGCGCCATTTTCGACAGGCAGGACCACCGTCTCGTCGGTCTTGCCGGGATCCTCAGCGATCTCCTGCTTCTGCTCTTCCGTCAACGTTTCAACCACCTCCGGCACCGGCTCGGTGGCAGGTGTTTCCTCGCCGGCCTGCTGGCTCTGTTCGGTGGCAGGCTGCTCGGATTGCTGCTCATCAGCGGCCTTCTGCTCGTCGGCCTGAGGCTGCTGGTCCTCGGCAGCCTTCTGCTCGTCGGCCTGCCGCTGCTGGTCCTCGGCAGCCTTCTGCTCATCGGCCTGACGCTGCTGGTCCTCGGCAGCCTTCTGCTCATCGGCCTGACGCTGCTGGTCTTCGGCAGCCTTCTGTTCGTCGGCCTGCTGCTGGTCCTCGGCAGCCTTCTGTTCATCGGCCTGCCGCTGCTGGTCCTCGGCAGCCTTCTGTTCATCGGCCTGACGCTGCTGGTCTTCGGCAGCCTTCTGTTCGTCGGCCTGCTGCTGGTCCTCGGCAGCCTTCTGTTCATCGGCCTGACGCTGCTGGTCTTCAGCAGCCTTCAGCTCGTCGGCCTGCCGCTGCTGGTCCTCGGCGGCTTTCTGTTCATCGGCCTGACGCTGCTGGTCTTCCTCGGCAGCCTTCTGCTCATCGGCCTGACGCTGCTGGTCCTCTGCGGCCTTCTGTTCGTCCGCCTGCCGCTGCTGGTCTTCCTGCTCGGCGCGCTGCTGTTCTTCCTGCTGCTGTTTCAGCAGTTCTTCCTCGCTCGGCTGTCCCTCGTCGCTCGCCTGGGCCACGTCGAAGGGTTTCATGAGCGCATCGGCCAGCGACGGCGTCGCGATCAGCGAGGCTGAAAGCAGGGGCAGAGCCACGGTGGCAAAAAGTTTGGAGCGGAAAGTCATCGTTCTGTCCTCACGGTGTCCCGTCTGTCTGTCTGGAGCGCTGCCTCCCGGCTCTTTCGGCCGGCCGGCAACACCCGTTTCCTGTTCAGGCCTAGTCAGGCGGGTGTGAACCGCGCCTGAACGACCTCATCGACCGGCGAGATAGGTCGCGCCGGCGCCAAGACCAGTGACGGCCATGAAATGGTCGGGGAAACGCGGCGGAAGCGCGACGGAAAAGCAGTTGATTTTTTATGAGAAACAGTTCGATTATCCAACCCAAGCGGGCAGACCTGCCCGCTTCCATTCAAGGCCCGGACAACAAGAAAAACCCGAGAGCCTTCAACAGAGAGGATCACAATGCGTATTTCCAAACGTTTCACGCTCGCAGCCTCGGCTGCGGTCATCGCCCTCTTCGCGACCTCCGCGATGGCTGAAGGCGAGAAGATCGTGATCGGCACGGAAGGCGCCTACCCGCCCTTCAACAATCTCGAGGCCGACGGCACGCTGACCGGTTTCGACATCGACATCGCCAAGGCGCTCTGCGAGGAAATGAAGGCCGAATGCACCTTCGTGACGCAGGACTGGGACGGCATCATTCCGGCGCTCATCGCCAAGAAGTTCGACGCCATCGTCGCGTCCATGTCGATCACCGCCGAGCGCAAGGAGAAGGTCGACTTCTCCAAGAAGTACTACAACACGCCGCCGGCCATCATCGTGCCGAAGGATTCCGACATCAAGGAAGCGACGCCTGAGGCGCTCGCCGGCAAGGCGCTCGGCGCCCAGGGTTCCACGACCCATTCCAACTATGCCCAGGCGCATATGAAGGATGCCGACATCAAGATGTACCCGACCTCGGACGAGTACAAGCTCGACATCGCCAACGGCCGCATCGATGCCGCCATCGACGACGTCGTGGTGCTCTCCGAATGGCTGAAGACCGACGCCGGCGCCTGCTGCAAGCTGCTCGGCACGCTGCCGATCGACCCCGTCATCAACGGTGAAGGCGCCGGCATCGCGGTGCGCAAGGGCGACGCGCTGGCCGACAAGTTCACCGCAGCGATCGCGGCGATCCGCGCCAACGGCAAGTACCAGGAAATCAACGCCAAGTACTTCCCGTTCGACGTCTACGGCGAGTAAGACACGACGCATCCGGCTCATGCGGGTTTTTTCTGACCCCATCACCAGAATGCACGGGCGGGAGGGCTTGCTCTCCCGCTCCTTTTGTTTGAGAAGTTGGTCATAAGAAAGAGAGCGCAGCAAGCGCCTTAACAAGAAGCGAAAAACGCGCATCGGGGGTAATTCTGGCATGAGCGGGTTCTTCACCGCCATCGTCGAAGCGGTATCCGCATTTCTGGGGATCATCGATCCCCTCTGCGGTCCGGTCGGCATCTTCAATCTTTTCGCGGGCAATACGCTGCTCGCCTGCGGTGCCGCGGGCTGGGGCGACGAGATTGCTTTCGGCTTCCTGGTCACGGCCAGTCTCGCCATCGCGACGCTGCCCATCGGCCTGTTCCTGGGCTTCTTCATCGCGCTGGCAAAACAGTCGGAAGAAAAGTCGCTCAGGCTCTCGGCCAATATCTACACCACGCTCTTCCGCGGCCTGCCGGAGCTTCTGACGCTCTTCATCATCTATTACGGCCTGCAGATCGTTGTGCAGAACCTCATGACCGCCGTCGGCTATGACGGCACGGTCGAGATCAACGCCTTCTTCGCCGGCATGATCGCGCTCGCCATGGTGTTTTCCGCCTATTGCTCGGAAGTGCTGCTGTCGGCCTTCAAGGCTATTCCGCGCGGCCAGTACGAGGCGGGCTACGCGCTCGGCCTGCATCACGGCCGCACCATGCAGCTCATCATCCTGCCGCAACTCATCCGCGTCGCCCTGCCCGGCCTCGGCAATCTGTGGATGGCGCTGTTGAAGGACACCGCCCTCGTCTCCGTCGTCGGCCTGCCGGATATCCTGCGCCAGACAAGTATTGCGGCGCGCGTCACCAAGGAAGCCTTCGAGTTCTACGTCATCGCCTGTGTGCTTTTCCTTGTCCTCGCCTTCCTCTCCTCGCTGGTCTTCTCCGGCATCGAGGGCTGGGCCAAGCGTTCGGAGGCCGCACGATGAGCTTCGTCACCACCCTGATCGAACCACAGGCCCCGCCACCGGCCCCGGTAAAGGCCTTCACCGCCGGCCGCTTCTTCGGCAATGCCTTCCTCGGCGTCTGGCTTGCGCTTGCCATTGGCATCTTCATGATGATCGCCGGCGGCTGGGATCCGGAAAAATTCGCGAAATACGGTCCGAACTACCTGTCCGGCCTGGGTGTCACGCTGCTCCTGGTCGTCTGCTCGGTCGTGCTCGGCGGCCTCATCTCGCTGCCAGTCGCTTTTGCGCGCATGTCGAAGAACCCGGTCCTGTCGTGGATCGCCTATGGCTATGTCTACTTCTTCCGCGGCACGCCGCTGCTGACCCAGCTCTTCCTCATCTATTACGGCCTCGGCAGCTTCTCCGCCGAGCTGAAGGCCATGGGCGTCTGGTGGTTCTTCCGCGATGCCTGGAACTGCGCGCTGCTCGCCTTCACGCTCAACACCGCCGCCTACCAGGCGGAAATCCTGCGCGGCGCCATCCAGAGCGTGCCGCGCGGCCAGCTTGAGGGCGCCGACGCGCTCGGCCTGCCGAAGAAGGTCGCCTTCTTCAAGGTCATCCTGCCACAGGCGCTCATCGTGGCGCTGCGCCCCTACGGCAACGAGATCATCCTGATGATCAAGGGCTCGGCCATCGTCGCCATCGTCACGGTCCTCGATCTGATGGGCCAGACCCGCCTCGCCTTCTCGCGCACATTCGACTATCAGGCCTATCTCTGGGCCGCACTGATGTATCTCCTCATGGTGGAGCTGCTGCGCAACATCTGGGCCTGGCTCGAAACCCGCCTGACCCGCCACCTGAAGCGCTGACATCCCTTGGCAGCACTCGACGCAGAGTGCTGCCAAGGCGTTGATTTCATAAGAAATCTTTCCTTACGCTACGAGACTTTAAGGTCTTGTTAACCTTGCGGGCGCTCAATCTTAGGGACCATCATTCATCTCGCGATGAGGTCCCCATGACGAACGACATGGCAATGCAGCTCAAGGGCTACGGCATGACCACGGCCCAGATCCTCTACCGCATGCCGGATCACCAGCAGTTCCTGCAGACCTATATCTGGCAGCACTACGACCTCGCCCCGGATTTTCCGGAGATGAAGAGTTTCCTGAAATTCTGGCAGGAAAAACTCGACGGTCCGATCCACTCCGTCCGCTACATCCACCATCGCCTGATCTCGGCGACGGAGTGGCGGGCGCTGAAGGGCGAGTTCATCATCAACTGAGCAGCGCGGAACGATTAGACGTGTACCGACCCATGCGCGAGTTCGGTGTCGGACATGTCCACCTTCAGCGAGAAATAGGCGATGACGGCATAGAACACTGCGACGAGGCCGATCACCACCAGGCCCGGAACCGGCCCGAGTGCCGCATTCGCCACCACATGCTCGACCGCGAGCGTCATGTCGCGGCCAGCCGTCGCCGGCTTCTGCATCATCGAGGAGGAGATCTTCAGCGCCCAGGCGAGCAGCAGGATGAGATAGAGCCAGCAATAGTTCCGCCGGAGTCGCCGACAGGTGGCGTCGCGGTAGCTGATCAGGAATTCCGGCTTGCGCAGGCTTTTCGCGATGGGCGCGGCCCAGTCGAGGTCGAGGGCGGCGCGCGGATTAAGGATTTCGGCGAAATAGAAACGCTCCAGCTGGCGCACGCGTGCCCGATACACGTCGAAGAACCGGTAGCGCCGCGCCTCGATCATCAGGAGCAGCGAGACGAGCAGCATGGCGAAGAGCAACACGCCGTGATGCGAGGTCGGCGTCGAGAGCGAGACGGAGAGCAGCGCCGCCACCACGGTGATCGCCCAGTTCGACGTTCGGTCGATCCGGTCGCGCCAGCCGGCCATTCGGCCAAGCTCGCCGCGATAATAATGCACCATGGTGTTGATCGTTTCCATCGGCGTCGCCGGCAAGGCGGGGCTGCCTGTGCGCTTCGCGTCGGAAAGCGACAAGGGGGACATATCGGCGGGCATGTCTTTCCTCCAACTGTCTTTTTGGTCTTGGGAAGATCATGCGCCTCTTTCGCCAATTGATAAATGCCTATTTGCACTTAGAGGGCGAAAGCGCCCATCTCGATGGACCGTTTGCGCGCATCCGCCTCCATTGCCAAAACCGCAGCCGGACCGTATGAGACGCCCCATGAAGAAGATTGATGAAGACGCGCTCGCGGAAGCCTATAACCGCGCCCTTTCGCTGGAAAAGTCCGGCGATTTCGATGCCGCCGCCAAAGCCTATGCCGAGGTGCTGGCGCTCGACCCGGAAGACCATGGCGGTGCGGCCGTGCGCCTCGCCTCTATGGGCCGCGGCGACACGCCGGAAAAGGCGCCGGACGCCTATGTCGCCACCCTGTTCGATCAACACGCCGAAGTGTTCGAGGATGTGCTGGTCGAACAGCTCGGCTATTGCGTGCCGCTTCTGGTGCGCCATCGCTTCCAGGACCTCAAGATGGGTCCGTTCCAGCGCGTGCTCGACCTCGGCTGCGGCACGGGCCTGACCGGCGGCGCGTTGCGCGACATGGCGGAGGACATCACCGGCGTCGACCTGTCGGAAAACATGGTGGAAGTCGCCCATGAGAAGGACCTCTACGAGACGCTCTACGTCGCCGAGGCCGTCGATTTCCTCGACGATAATGACGACGAGCCCTTCGACCTGATCACCGCGACCGACGTACTGCCCTATCTCGGCGCGCTGGAGCCGCTGTTCTTCGGCGCCGCCGAAAACCTCGTGGCCGGCGGACATTTCATCTTCTCCTCCGAAACGCTGCCGGCCGACACCTTCGCCGGCCGCCCCTTCATGGTCGGCGCGCACCAGCGCTTTGCCCATTCGCCCGACTATGTCCGCCAGCGCCTCGACGAGACCGGTTTCGACCTCGTCGAAATCACCGACATCACCGTCCGCATGGAAGAAGGCGAACCAATCGCCGGCCATCTCGTGCTGGCGAAATATCGCGGCTGACGAGCGCGGCGCATTGCCCCTGACACAAGAGAAACACTTTCGCCGGAAACGATGATCCGCTAAACCTCCTGCCAGCGATTGCAGGAGGTTACGGCATGGCAAAGGTTGCGTTCATCGGTCTCGGTGTCATGGGCTATCCCATGGCCGGCCACCTGAAGGTCAAGGGCGGCCACGAGGTCGCGGTCTATAACCGCACCTTCGCCAAGGCGGAAAAATGGGCGGCCGAATTCGGCGGCACGGCGTTCCGCACCCCGGCCGAGGCAGCAAAGGAAGCCGACTTCGTCTTCACCTGCGTCGGCAATGACGATGACCTTCGTTCCGTCACCATCGCCAAGGATGGCGTGATCGAAGGCATGAAGCCGGGCGCGACCCTCATCGACAACACCACCGCATCCGCCGAAGTCGCCCGCGAACTCGATGCCGCGACGAAGGCCAAGGGCCTGCATTTCATCGACGCTCCCGTCTCCGGCGGCCAGGCCGGCGCCGAAAACGGCGTCCTGACCGTCATGTGCGGCGGTGAGGAAGCGGTTTTTGAAAAAGCCAGGCCCGTCATCGACGCCTATGCCCGCATGGTCGGCCTGATGGGCCCGGCCGGCAGCGGCCAGCTCGCCAAGATGGTCAACCAGATCTGCGTGGCCGGCGTCGTGCAGGGCCTCGCCGAGGCCATTCATTTCGGCAAGAAGTCGGGCCTCGACATGGAGGCGGTCATCGAGGTCATCTCCAAGGGTGCGGCCGGTTCCTGGCAGATGGACAACCGCCACAAGACGATGATCGCGGGCAAATACGATTTCGGCTTCGCCATCGACTGGATGCGCAAGGACCTCGACATCGTCCTGTCCGAAGCCCGCCGCAACGGCGCCAAGCTGCCCACCACCGCCCTCATCGACCAGTTCTACGGCGACGTGCAGGACATGGGCGGCAACCGCTGGGACACGTCCTCGCTTCTCGCCCGTCTCGAGCGGAAATGATCGGCAAGGCCTCCACCGCCGGCGAGATCATCGAACACCTCCGGTCGCTGCGATCGGAGGAAACGGTCGCCGGCATGGAGCGTTTCGGCATCGTCACGGAAACGGCGCTCGGCATCTCCAATCCCGACTTGCAGAAAATTGCCCGCCTGACGGGCAAGGATCACGCCCGCGCCTTCGCCCTGTGGACCAGTGATATCCGCGAGGCCCGCATGCTGGCGCTCTATACGCTGGAGCCGGGGAAGCTGACGCCGGAGGAAGCCCTTCGCCTTGCTGAGGACTTCAACTCCTGGGAATTGGTCGACAACGCCGCGGATATTTTTATCGAAGCAAAGCTCGTCTCGCTGATCCCGACCTTCGCGGCCGACGAGCGGGAATTCGTGCGCCGCACCGCCTTCGCCATGATCGCGAGCGCTGCGGTGCATATGAAGAAGGAGCCGGACGACACACTGATCGGCTGGCTCGATCTCGTCGAAGACCACGCCGGCGATCCCCGGAACTTCGTGAAAAAATCCGTCAACTGGGCGCTACGCAATGTCGGCAAGCGCAGCCACGCCTGCCATGCGCTCGCCCTCGCCCTTGCGCGGACGCTTGCCGGCAGCAGCGACAAGACGGCACGCTGGATCGGCAAGGACGCGGTGCGCGAACTGACGGACGAGAAGATCCTCGCCCGTCTCAAGCGCTGACTATTCGTCGCTGTTCTTCTGATTGTCGACGGTCATGTAATCGAGCGGCATCTCGGTCGTGTACTTGATCTGCTCCATGGCGAAGGCCGAGGAGACGTCACGGATCTCGATACGGGCGATCATGCGCTTGTAGAAGGCGTCATAGGCGCCGATATCGGGCACGACGACGCGCAGCAGGTAATCCACCTCGCCGCTCATGCGATAGAACTCGACGACTTCAGGGAATTCGACGATCACTTCCGAAAAACGCTTCAGCCATTCGGTGGAATGCGAATTGGTGCGGATCGAGACGAAGACGGTGACCTTGGTGTTGATCTTGACCGGATCGAGCAGCGCGACGCGCTTGCGGATCACGCCATCCTCTTCCATCTTCTGGATGCGCCGCCAGCAAGGCGTGGTCGAAAGCCCGACCTTCTTGGCGAGGTCGGCCACAGCCAGCGTGGAATCTTCCTGCAGAAGGCGCAGGATTTTGCGGTCCAGACGATCCATTATAGTCCCCTAAGAAATTTAATTCCCTCATATACCGGGATTACGGCAAATGGGAAGAATTACATTTCAGCCCGTGAGGATTTTCACACGCTTTCTCAGTTCAGGCAGAACCTCGTCCGAGAACCACGGGTTGCGCTTCAGCCAGCCGGTGTTGCGCCAGCTCGGATGTGGCAGAGGCAGTACCGCGGGCGCTGCATTGCGGCCGAGATGCCGGCGCCAATCGCGCACCGTGTCGGTCATGCTTTTCGCCTTCGCCGCGCCGAGATGCCAGGCCTGCGCATATTGGCCGATTGCCAGCACCAGCTCGACCTGCGGCATGGCGGCGATGACGCGCGCGCGCCAGAGCGGCGCGCATTCCCGGCGCGGCGGCAGGTCGCTGCCATGGGCGTCATAGCCGGGAAAACAGAAGCCCATCGGCACGATGGCGAATTTCTCCGGGTCGTAGAAGTCCTCCCGCGTCACGCCCATCCACTCGCGCAGCCGGTCGCCGGAGGCATCGTTGAAGGGGAGCCCGCTGTCATGCACCCGAAGCCCCGGCGCCTGCCCGGCAATCAGGATGCGCGCCGTCGCGGAGAGAACGGCGACAGGCCGCGGCTCGTGCGGCAGACGATCCTTCGGCCCCTTGGCCGGCGCGTCCCGACAGAGCCGGCAGGCGGCCATTGCCGCACTGAGCGCGGCGATCTCGTCGGCAGGCTTGCGCTCGTTCATCGCGCCATCCGTCAACCGAGACCCAGCGTCGACAGAATGTCGCCGAGCACGCCGGGTTGCCCCTTGTGCGTGTCTTCCTGCGGACGCCCGTTCATGCGGCGCCATTGCTGCGGCAGGTCGAATTCCGTGGCCCACAGCCCCTTGCGCTCGGCCTTGGCGAACTGCTCCTCGTCCTCGTAGCCGCCATAGGCCACCGCCAGCCCTTCGCGCACCATTCGTCCGCCGAGATCGCCGGCTTCCGTCTCACAGCGCGCCAGCAGCCGGTCATATTTGTCCCTGCCCTGCGTCCGGCAGGTGACCGGCCCCGCGCGCAAAAACTCGGCAAGCCGCGAGCGGGCGGCCACGCCGCAGCGCCAGTCCTCGCCGTCGCGCTTGCAGATCTGCATCATCTCGGGCGTATCCATGCCAACAAGGCGAATGCGGTGCCCGTCCAGCGTCAGCGTATCGCCGTCGGCCGCACGCGCGGTCCCGGTGATCGTCTCGCCGCTTTCACCACTGACGCGCAGCACGATCAGCGCCGTCAGCGCCAGGATCGCCACCGCCACGCCAACATCGCGCGCCCCCTTGGAAAGCCCCATGAATTCCACTTCCTGCCGTTCTCGTCTTCACGCTCCGTCATATCCGAAACGGCGCCGCGTTCACGCTACTGAAAATGTCGGAATGGTTCGTAAATGGTTTATGCGCGGCAGCATCTTCTTAAGGATTGCCCCCTAGAATTCAACGCCATCAGCAACCGTTGCAATTCGTGATGAGTACCGGCGTCAGTACCTCGACCGACAAGATCATCGTCGACAAGTCGCGCAGCCATAGAAACAAGGCTGTTTCGCGGGCCGTCCGCGCGACTCGCGAACGGTTGCAGACCGCGACAGGCATTTCCGCGGGTCTCGAGCGGGAAATGCTGCAACTCCACATCGCCTCCGTGGTGCAGAGTGCGCTGATCATCCCCGCCATCATCGTGATGATCGCCGCGATCGGCATCTATTTCACGCAGGAAATCGGCCTTATGGCCTGGGCGGTTTTGGCGCTCAGCGCGCATGCGGTCGGCATGATCATCGCGCGGCGCGCGCGCGGCAAAGACATCACTATCGAAAATGTCCAGCGCTGGCAGCGCCGCTTCCTCGCGGCACAGCTTTTGATGGGCGTCGCCTGGACGGCCTTCGCGCTCCAGACCTGCGGCAGCTGCACCGGCGTCACCTTCGAGCTCTATCAGGGCACTGCCCTCCTTGTCGCGCTTGCCGTCACGACGATCACGACGCTGATGCTGCGTCATGCCGTGCTTTTCGCCTTTGCGCCAACGGTCGCGGCCCTTGTCCTCTCGGCCTTGCTGCGTCCCGTCCCCACCACAATGGCCATGGCGGCGATCATCGCCGCCGCCCTCGTCTTCCTAATCTTCATCACGCATCGCCTGCGCCAGACGAGTGCCCAGCTCCTCTCCTCGCAATCGGAAAAGGATGACCTGATCGCCGAGCTGGAAGTCGCCAAATCCATGTCCGACGAGGCTCGCCGCCGGGCGGAAGAAGCCAACCTCGCGAAATCCCGCTTCCTCGCCTCCATGTCGCATGAACTGCGCACGCCGCTCAACGCCATTCTCGGCTTCTCCGAGGTCATGTCGACGGAAGTGCTGGGCCCGCTCAACAACCCGGTCTACAAGGAATACACGTCGGACATTCACCGCTCCGGCCAGCACCTGCTCAACCTCATCAACGAGATCCTCGACCTCTCGCGCATTGAGGCCGGCAAATACGACCTGTCGGAGGATAGCGTGCATCTCGTCGATATCGCCGAGGATTGCATCGGCATGGTGCAGCTGCGCGCGCGGGCGAAGAACATCACGATCTCAGAACAGGTCGAAGGCGGCATGCCCGCACTCTGGGCGGATGAGAAGGCCCTGCGCCAGGTCGTTCTGAACCTCTTGTCCAATGCCGTGAAATTCACACCCCAGGGCGGCGAGATCGTCGTCAAGGCCGGCTGGACGGCCGGCGGCGGACAATATCTCTCCATCAAGGACAACGGCCCCGGCATTCCCGAGGACGAAATCCCCGTCGTGCTCTCGGCCTTCGGCCAGGGCTCCATCGCCATCAAGAGCGCCGAACAGGGCACCGGCCTCGGCCTGCCGATCGTTCAGGCCATCCTTGCCAAGCACAATGGCGAATTCATCCTGAAATCCAAGCTGCGCGAAGGCACCGAAGCCATCGCAATCCTGCCGGCGAAACGCGTGCTGCAAAGCCTGCCCGCCGTTACGGAAACCCAGGCCGTTTCGCCGCGCCGCAAGAGCTTCGCCTGAGGCGTTTCAGCGGAGGCGTGGATCCTCGGGTCAAGCCCGAGGATGACAGAGGGGAGGCTGGCCTTCACCCTCCCCTTATTGACCAGTGCTTCAGGAGACCGCCGATACTTTGGCGAAACCTTCGCTCTTGCATCATACCCGGGCTGATCCCGTGGGAGTGATAGTGGAAATATCTGCGCAGCATAAACGACGGAGGCATCCACCTCCCCACCGTCATCCTCGGGCTTGACCCGAGGATCCACGCCACCCCACAGTCTCAGATGAACTGCGAAATCACCACATAGCCGGCGTAACCGGCATTGGCGATAATCAGGCAAAACACCGCGAACGACCCGAGGTCCTTCGAGTGTTTGCCCATCTCTGAAATCTCCGGCGAGACCCGGTCGACAATCTCTTCGATCGCCGTATTGAGCGCCTCGAAGGCGATCATCAGCAGGAAGAGGATGGCCATCGCCACATACTGGAAGAAGTTGGCGCCGACGACGGCGAAGATGACCATGGCGACGCCGAAGGCGATCAGCTCATGGCGGAAGGCGGATTCGCCAAGCAGGCGGCGTGCGCCCGCGGCCGAATAGGTCGCCGCGGCGATCAGGTGGCTGAAGCCCGTCTTTTTCTCGATTGGTCCCTGACCCATTCTTCAATCCCGTTCTTGCCGCACCAATGGAACCAACGCCCCACGGGTCTCAATCCACGCCATTTTGGCTTTTTGCCGACCGCTCGCTACGAACGGTTGCTGACGCCCGCCTGAACGAAAGTCGCCATGCCGGAATGGCAGGCGGCCGCCGATTTGACGATGCCGGCGGCAAGGGCCGCACCGGTGCCTTCGCCCAGACGCATGCCGAGCGCCAGAAGCGGCGTCTTGCCGAGCTTCTCGATCGCCTTCATATGCGCAGGCTCCGCCGAGACATGGCCGATCAGGCAATGATCGAGCGCCGACGGATTGGCGGCACGCAGGATCGCGCCGGCCGCCGTCGCGACATAGCCGTCGATGATGACGGGGATTTTCTGCATGCGCGCGGCAAGGATGGCGCCGGCCATTGCCGCGATCTCGCGGCCGCCGAGACGCCGCAGCACTTCCAGCGGATCGGAAAGATGATCGCGGTTCAGCGCGACAGCCTTCTCGACGGCGGCGATCTTGCGCTGGAGCACTTCGCCTTCCGAACCGGTGCCCGGACCGACCCATTCCTCGGCCGTGCCGCCGTAAAGCGCCAGGTTGATGGCGGCGGCGATCGTCGTGTTGCCGATGCCCATTTCGCCGATGCACAGCAGGTCCGTGCCGCCGGCAACGGCCTCCATGCCGAAGGCCATGGTGGCGGCGCAGTCGCG
>NZ_JBLZPK010000058.1:0-960 GCF_049199905.1 Shinella sp. M27 | reverse complement strand
GGCAACTCGTCAGGGTGGTAGTAGACGACTGGCTTTCTCATATAGGCAAAATCAAATTGCACGCCGGAATAGTCGGTGATCATCAGGCTGGATTCCGTGAGGATCTTTTCATAATCCACATCCAATGCCGATATTATCTCGACACCATCAACGCGTTCGTAATCTGATATTTGCGCGCCCATGGCAGGGTGGAGTACATAAATTAATTCATAGTCAGAATCTCCGGCTGCTCTTGATAATTTTTTGTCTGAAGCAAGTTTATTGTAGATCTTGAAGTAATTACTGTTCTTAAATTGTGATGAGTATGATCTCGCTGCTGACCTTTTCGTGACGGGAGCCGATATGTAGTTCCGCCAAGTCGGCATTATGGCTATTTTCTTTTTATTTGAGGCTATAAGGCCATCGTAACGCGGAATTCCAGTGATCTTTAGTGCGTTTTTATCCTCAAATCCATAAATGGGGTGAGAAAGATTTTTTACTTCATGCTCGGATGCACAGTAATATCTCACTATATTGTTGCGAATTTTGCTTGAATATTGTGCAAGTTGCTGAACGGATAAGCCGTGCTGAATGCAGCAAACATCACAGCGAAGAATATTTTGAATGAATACGACATCTTTGTCGTTGAATGAATTGAAATTATGAACGCCACCGTGTGTTGTGAATACAACTTCTGAGTTCAAAAAATAAAGCCTGTGCTTGAAGCTCCCATGGAGGAGGGGTTTGAGGTTTTCTGCTTCAAGCCTTTGCCGGTCGCTACTATCCTTGTTGATTACATAGACCGTTTCGATCCCCTCGGAGCGGGTCAGGCCGTATTTATAAAAATACTCCCCACAATCCCCGCCTTTGTAGAGCTTGTCATAGGTGAGCCAGATCCGCTTGTTTTTAAAGTAGGGGCGCGTGAGCCAATAGAGGCAGCGCAGCTTGAACATCTCGATGGATTTATGCTTCCAACGGAGC
>NZ_JBLZPK010000057.1:171096-202989 GCF_049199905.1 Shinella sp. M27 | reverse complement strand
AAAACCTCGCGACGATCCAGCAGCTCGACCCCGTCTATGCCGACTTCACCCAGTCGGCGACCGACCTCATCCGGCTGCGCAAGGCGCTGGAGGACGGCGCGCTGATGGCCGACAACAATTCCGCCGACGTCAAGCTGGTGTTGGACGACGGCTCGGCTTATCCGCAGTCGGGCAAGCTCCTGTTTTCCGAAGCCGCCGTCGACGAGACGACCGGCCAGGTGACGCTGCGCGGCGAATTCCCCAACCCCGATGGCGATCTCCTGCCGGGTATGTATGTGCGCGTGCAGATCGAGCAGGGGATCGAGAAGGGTGCCGTTCTCGTGCCACAGCAGGCCGTGCAGCGGGATGCTTCCGGCAGCGCGCTCGTCTATGTCGTTTCCGCCGACAACAAGGCCGGCCCGCGTCCGGTCCGTATCGGCCGTGCCGCCGGCACGCGCTGGGTCATCACCGATGGCCTGAAGGATGGCGAGAAGATCATCGTCGAAGGCTTCCAGAAGGTGCAGCCGGGTGCGGAAGTCGTTCCTTCCGCATGGGATCCGAACGCCGTAGCGGCCGATGCGCAGAAGCAGGCGGCCGATGGCGGCGAAGTCAAGGCTGAAGGCGCTGCTGCTGATGGTGCAAAGGCTGACGACAAGAAGCCTGATAACGCCAAGGCCGGCGAAGCCGGCAAGGCCGAAGGCGGCGACGCCGCCAAGACCGAGCAGGCGAAGTAAGGACCGCAACGATGCCCAGTTTCTTTATCGACAGGCCGATTTTCGCCTGGGTGGTCGCGATCTTCATCATGATCGCCGGCGCCATCTCCATTCCGCTCTTGCCGATCTCGCAATATCCGAACGTCGCGCCGCCGCAGATTTCGGTCTCGACCTCCTATGCCGGCGCGTCGTCGCAGGACACCTATCAGAGCGTCACCAAGCTCATCGAGGATGAGCTGAACGGCGTGGAAGGCATGCTTTATTTCGAATCGACCTCGAGCGCTTCGGGTTCGGCCGAAATCAACATCACCTTCGCGCCGGGCACCGATCCGAGCCAAGCCTCGGTCGATGTGCAGAACCGCATCAGCCGCGTCGAACCGCGTCTACCCGATTCCGTGCGCCGCCAAGGCGTGCAGGTCGAGGAAGCCGGCTCCGGCTTCCTGCTGATCGTCTCGCTGACCTCCACCGACGGCTCGATGGATGCCATCAGCCTCGGCGACTATCTCAACCGTAACGTTCTCTCGGAAGTGCAGCGCGTACCCGGCGTCGGCCGTGCGCAGCTGTTTGCGACCCAGCGCTCGATGCGCGTCTGGCTCGACCCTGCCAAGATGCTCGGTCTCAATCTGACGGCGGCCGACATTACCGCCGCCGTGCAGGCACAGAACGCCCAGATTGCCGCCGGCTCCATCGGCGCCCAGCCGAATCCGATCACCCAGCAGATCGCAGCCCCCGTCAACATCAAGGGCCAGCTGACGACGCCGGAAGAGTTCGGCGCCATCGTGCTGCGCGCCAATGCGGACGGTTCGGCCGTGCGCCTGCGCGACGTCGCCCGCGTCGAAGTGGGCGGCGAGACCTATTCGTTCTCGACACGCCTCAACGGCAAGCCGTCCGCTGCTATCGGCGTCCAACTTTCGCCAAGCGGCAACGCCATGGCGACCTCCGAAGCGATCAAGGCGCGCATGGACGAACTGTCGAAGTTCTTCCCGCCGGGTCTCGAATATTCGATCCCCTATGACACCTCGCCCTTCGTGAAGGTGTCGATCGAGAAGGTTCTGCACACGCTGCTCGAAGCCGTCGGCCTCGTGTTCCTCGTGATGTTCCTGTTCCTGCAGAACATCCGCTACACGATCATCCCGACGCTCGTCGTTCCCGTCGCACTTCTCGGCACCTGTGCCGTGATGCTTGCCATGGGATTCTCGATCAACGTGCTCACCATGTTCGCCATGGTGCTCGCCATCGGCATCCTCGTCGATGACGCGATCATCGTCGTCGAAAACGTCGAGCGCATCATGTCGGAAGAGGGGCTGCCGCCGAAGGAGGCGACCCGCAAGGCGATGAAGCAGATCACCGGCGCCGTCATCGGCATCACGCTGGTGCTCGCCTCGGTGTTCATTCCGATGAGCTTCTTCCCCGGTGCCGTCGGCGTCATCTATCAGCAGTTCTCGCTGACGATGGTCGTCTCGATCCTGTTCTCGGCCTTCCTCGCCTTGTCGCTAACCCCGGCGCTCGCCGGCAGCTTCCTGAAGCAGGTTCCGAAGGGGCACCACCACACCAAGCGTGGTTTCTTCGGCTGGTTCAACCGTGGCTTCGACCGTTCGTCAAGGGGCTATAGCAGCACGGTCAGCTGGCTGATCCGCCGGACGGGCCGCTTCATGGTGATCTATATCGCCATCCTCGCGGGCCTCGGCTACATGTTCATGAAGCTGCCGTCGTCGTTCCTGCCGGATGAGGACCAGGGTTTCGTCATCGTCATGATGCAGCTGCCCTCTGAAGCGACCGGCCACCGCACGGACGAAGTGCTTGCCCAGACCGAGAAGATTTTCGGTCAGGAACCCGCCGTGAACACCATCGTCGGCATCAATGGCTTCTCGTTCTTTGGTGCGGGGCAGAATGCCGGCCTTGCCTTCGTGACGCTGAAGGACTGGAGCGAGCGCGGACCGGAAAACTCGGCGCAGTCAATCGCCGGGCGCGCGAGCATGGCCATGAGCCAGATCAAGGATGCGATCAGCTTCGCGCTGTCGCCGCCGCCCATCCAGGGTCTCGGCACGACGGGCGGCTTCTCGTTCCGTCTGCAGGATCGCGGTGGTCTCGGCCAGCAGGCGCTGTCGGCCGCGACGGGGCAACTGATCGGCCTTGCGGCCCAGAGCAATATCGTGACGGGCGTGCGCGTCGAGGGCATGCCGGATGCCGCCCAGGTCAATGTCGTGATCGATCGTGAGAAGGCCAACACCTTCGGTGTGACCTTCGCCGATATCAACTCGACGATCTCGACCAATCTCGGCTCGACCTACGTCAACGACTTCCCGAACGCCGGGCGCATGCAGCGCGTGACGGTCCAGGCGGACCAGAACGAACGTATGCAGGTGGCCGATCTCTTGAAGCTCAACGTGCGCAATTCGAGCGGCGGCATGGTTCCGCTCTCGGCCTTTGCGACCGCCGAGTGGGCGATGGCGCCGACGCAGACGGTCGGATACAACGGCTATCCGTCCATGCGCCTCAGCGGCGAGACCAAGCCAGGTTTCTCCTCCGGTGATGCGATCGCCGAGATGGAGCGGCTTGCCGCCCAGCTGCCGCCGGGCTTCGGCTACGAGTGGACGGGCCAGTCGCTGCAGGAAATCCAGTCCGGTTCGCAAGCGCCGATCCTGATCGGCCTGACAGTCCTGCTGGTCTTCCTGTGCCTTGCGGCGCTCTATGAAAGCTGGTCGATTCCGCTCGCGGTCATCCTCGTCGTGCCGCTCGGCGTCATCGGCGCGGTCATCGCGGTGACGATGCGCGACATGTCGAACGACGTGTACTTCAAGGTGGGCCTGATCGCGATCATCGGCTTGTCGGCGAAGAACGCGATCCTGATCATCGAGTTCGCCAAGGAACTGATGGAGGACGGCCGGTCGCTCATCGACGCGACCATCGAGGCCTGCCACCTTCGCTTCCGCCCGATCCTGATGACGTCGCTCGCCTTCACGCTCGGCGTTCTGCCGCTCGCGATCGCGACCGGCGCAAGCTCGGGCAGCCAGCGCGCCATCGGTACCGGCGTCATGGGCGGCATGATCACCGCGACGGTGCTTGCCATCTTCTTCGTGCCGGTCTTCTTCGTCTTCGTGATGAAGCTGTTCGGCTACGGGAAAAAGAAGGAGGAGCCGGCTCCGGCTGAAACCAGCCCGGCGGAGTAACCGCCATGCGCCGGACCAAGGCAGAGGCCAAGGAAACTCGCCAGCAGATACTGCTGGCGGCGGAAAAGGTCTTCTACGAAAAAGGTGTCGCCCATGCCTCCATGGAGGATGTGGCACGCGCCGCGGGGGTCACCCGCGGCGCCATCTACTGGCACTTCGCCAATAGGGCGGATCTGGTGCTGGAGCTCTACAATTCGCTGCCCATGCCGCAGGAAGAGCTGATCGCCCGCGAGCTGGAGGCGGAGAATGCCGATGTCTTCGGCGTGCTCGAACGGGTCGGCCGTGAATGGCTGGAGCTGCTGGCCGAGGACGAGCACCGCCAGCGCATCCTCTCGATTCTTCTGCGTTGCGACACGACAGGCGAATTCGCCGCCATTTCCGAACGGCAGAACGATCTCGACGACGAACATATGCAGGCGCTGGAAGCGGCTTTCGTGAAGGCGGAGCGGCAAGGCAGGCTCGGTGGTGCGTGGACGCCCCGCTCGGCCGCCTCCATGCTGCGCTGGGTCATCAAGGGGCTGTGCTCGGAATGGCTGTTGTTCGGCCGCCGGTTCGATATTGCCAGCGAAGGCAAGGATGCGCTGCGCCGGCTGTTTGCGACCTATTCGGCGCCCACGCCATCAATCTGATCGGCTGCGAAACGCCTCCAGCTTCGCGATCCATTCCGCGCCGACCTGCCAGCGGCGCAGCACCGAGACCGGGTCCTCCGCATCGAGCCGCGAACAGATGCGGTAGATTTCCAGCACCTCGGGCGCCATCTCGCCGCGCTGGCAGAAATACATCGCCGCCGCATAGCGTGCCCGCCCGGACCATTCGGCGCCCGGCGGCATGGCGATGATTTCCCAGTTGCGGCGGGTTTCCTCGTCCATTTATTTGAGGCCCGGCGGCGTGGCCGTGCGACGGGCGAGCTTGACGAAGGGGCGGGGCACGATCTTCGCCCGCTTCATCATCTTCTGGTATTTCAGCTCGCGCATCGCATAGATCTCCACCCAAAGGTCATTGGTGAACTTCGAGCCGTAGGGCCGCTCGAGGCTGGCGATGGCGATGTTGCGCTTGGCCGTCGGTGACCAGATCGCGGCAGTGACGAGGCCCGCCTCATGCTTTTGCCGATGATAGACGATGGCGTGCTCGGCGGAAATATTCCCTTCGATTTCAAGGCCTACCAGGATGTGTTTGAGAGTCTGATTCCGCCGCGCATCGAGGATGGCGCGGCGGCCGTTGAAATTCGGCTTGTCCGGATCGACCAGCCAGTCGAGGCCGATTTCATCGGGCATGCGTACGCGGTCGGCGCGCAAGGCGGCTTCGGCGGTCATGAAATCCGCATTGGCGACGATGAAGCCGGCCTCGATGCGCGTCTGGTTCAGCGCGCCGTAGCCGATGGCGCGTATGGCATGGGGGGCGCCCGCCGCCCACAGGCGATCCCAGAGCGAGAGTGCCCTGGCGCGCGGCACGAAGAGTTCGTAGCCCAGATCGCCGGTAAAGCCGGTCCGCGAGATCGTGACCTCGCCGCCCTCATGCGGGAAGGTGGCGATGTCGAAGGGTTTCAGCCGTTCCACGCCGGCGAAACCCGCATCGCGCAGCACGGCGTAGCTGGTTGGACCTTGCAGCGCGAGACCGGCGATTTCCTCCGTCTCCTCGCGGATGTCGACCGTGAAGCCGAAGGCGCTGTCGAGCAACCAGGGCAGGTGGCGCTCCTGGCAGCAGAGGCGGAATTCCTGTTCGCCGAGACGGAACAGCGTGCCGTCGTCGAGCACATGGCCATGGTCGTCGCACCAGGCAGTGTATTGCACGCGGTTGATGCCGAGTTTTCGGACGTCGCGCAGCGTCAGCCGATTGAGGTAGCGTTCCGCATCCGGGCCGGCGATGCGGTATTTCACCATCGGCGAGATGTCGAACAGCGCGGCGGTGGAGCGGATGGCGAAATATTCGAGTTCGCCGTCGGTCAGTGAATGCGGCGCCTTGTAGCCGGCCCAGTTGTACCAGTCGTTGACCTCGCTGATCGCCATCAGCCGGTCGTGGAACGGCGTTTCGAGGCGAGGCACGCGGATATGGTCGCGGGCCGCGCGGCGCAGGTCGGCGGCGGATTTCGTCATGGCGTTCATGCTGTCGCTCCCGAAAGTATGTGGCGCGCGGCGTTCCAGCCCGGCAGGCCGGAAATGCCGCCGCCCGGATGTGCGCCCGCGCTGGCGAGATAAAGGCCCTCGATCGGTGTCTTGTAGCCGGAGGCCGCCCCCGTCGGGCGGTTGACGAGCAGCTGGTCGGCCTGCAATTCGCCGTGATGCCAGTGGCCGCCGGGCAGATTGTATTCCGCCTCGATATCGACCGGCGTCATCAGATTGGCGGCGAGGATAGATTTACCGATGCCGGGGGCATGCCGCTCCAATGTTTCCAGCACGATCTTCAGGAAAGCCGGCTTGCCATTCTCCCAGCCGGCCTTGAGGCGGTAGGGCGCGTATTGCACCAGCGCCGAGAGCGTGCAGGCACCGGCCGGCGCAAGCAACGGATCGGCGAGGCTCGGCAATGTGATTTCCATGACTGGATCGGTGGAGAATTCACCGTATTTCGCCGGGTTGAAGGCCGCCTCGACCTGTTCCTTCGAGCGTACCAGCACGATGCGGCCGTTGCGGGCCTCCACTGGCAGGCCGGTGAAGTCGGGAACGCGGTCCAGTGCAAGGTCGAGCTTGGCGACATTGCCGTGGCTGCGCACGTTCTTCACCGACCGCAAGAAGCCGGTGCCACTTTCGGCGGGATCGACGAGGCGCAGGAACGTCGTCTGCGGATGCACGGCCGAAACGACGACGGGGGCCGTGATCTCCGTGCCGTCGCCGAGAACGACGCCGCTGGTCCGGCCGCGATCGGCAAGGATGCGGGCGACGGGGGTCGCGCAACGGATGGTGACGCCGGCCTTTTCCGCAGCGCGCAGGAAGGCCGGCGCGATGCTCGCCATGCCGCCCACCGGTACGAACTGGCCGCCGGTGCGGCCGGCGACATCGCCGGTCAGGCGGTAATAGAGGCCGAGCAGGGAGGTCGGCGAGCGCGGGCCGAGATGGATGCCGAGCGTGGCGTCGAAGGCGAGCAGACCCTTCAAGCGGTCGTCGGTCAGGTATTCGTCTGTCAAGTCGGCGACGTTCATTAACAGCATACGCAGGAAGTCGCGGCCCTCGCTGCGCCCCTTGCGGATCAGGCTGAGGCCGGCGCCGGCGAGCGTCGAGAGATCGCCGAGCGAGACCGCGCCGATCTGCGGGGGCGGGCGGCGCAGGAAGCGTTTGAGAATGCCAGCCTGGAAGATGAGTTTCTTGCGCATCGCCGCAAAGGCGGCCTGTTCGTCGGCGGAGACGCCGTCAATGCTTTCGCCGTAAGCACCGTGCAGGGTTATTGCCTTGCCGGAGCCGTCGAGCACTGTCGTCGGAAGCAGCGTTTCATCGCCCTTCAGGTCGAGGCCGATATCTTTGGCAACCTCGGCATCCAGCCGGTTGACGAGATGGGCGAGGCCGGCGGAGCGGAAGCCGGGGGCGAACTCGCGGCCGCGGGTGGCGCCGCCCGGTTCGTTTGCCGCCTCCAGCACCAGGACGCGGCGGCCGCCCTTGGCGAGGCGGGTGGCGGCGGCAAGGCCGTTGTGGCCGGCGCCGATCACGATGGCATCAAATGACGTCATGGGCTTTGCTCATCTGTTCGGGGGCGCGCTTGAGGTCGCGCAGGATCTCGGCGGCGGCGTTGCGGCCGGGCGCGCCCATCACCCCGCCGCCCGGATGGGTGGAGGAGCCGCACATATAGAGACCATGGATGGGGCTGCGGTATTGCGCATAGCCGGGCACCGGCCGGTTGAAGAGCAACTGGTCGAAGGTCAGTTCGCCCTGGAAGATATTGCCTTCGGTCAGGCCGACTTCCGCCTCGATCTCGCGCGGCGTGCGCACTTCCATATGCACGATGCGGTCGCGGAAGCCGGGCGAATAGTCGGCGATCTGGCTGATGACAGTCTCCGCGAAGGCATCGCGGTCTGCATCCGTCCAGTCGCGGCCTTCCACCTTCGGCGGACAATATTGCACGAAGCAGCTCATGAAATGTTTGCCGGGAGAGGTCATGGTCGGGTCGAGCAGGGTGGGGATCATCATGTCGAGGAAGGGATCGGCGGACCAGCGCCCGGCCTTCCAGTCGTCGTAGCCGCGTTCCATGCGCTCGATACTGTCGGTGAAATGCATGTCGCCGCGAATGCAGTTCGAACCCTCAGGCAAAGCGGGGAATTCCGGCAGGCTGTCGAGGGCGATGTTCACCTTGCCGGAGGAGCCGCGCATCTTGAAATGCTTGACGCGGTGGACGAAATCCCCGGGCAGGTCCTGTTCCTCGACGAGCTTGAGGAAGGTGCGCTTCACATCGGCATTGGAGACGACGAGATCGGCGCGCACCTCGTCGCCATTGGCCAGCACGACGCCGGTGGTACGGCCGCCGCGCGTCAGGATTTTCGAGACTTCCGCATCCGTGCGGATCGTGCCGCCGGCGGCCTGGAAGGAGCGAGACAGCGCCTGCGTCACCGCGCCCATGCCGCCGCGAGCGTAGCCCCAGGCGCCGACGGAGCCGTCGACCTCGCCCATATAGTGGTGCAGCAGCACATAGGCGGTGCCGGGCGACATCGGGCCGAGGGCGGTGCCGATGATGCCGGACAGCGCGAGATAGGCCTTGATGACGTCGGTCTCGAAATATTCGTCGAGGAAGTCGGAGATCGACATGGTCCAGAAGCGCAGCGTCTCGGCCATTTCGTGCGGGCTGAATTCGCCGAATTTCTTGGCGAGATAGAGCAGTTCCGAAATGTCACGCGGGCGGAAACCGAACGGGTCGGGGGCGGTGCGCATCAAGAGCGGCTGGATGAAGCGGCACTGGCGCGTCACGTCGCGTGCATAACGCTCGTAGGCTTCCGCATCGCGCTTGGAATAGCGCGCAAATTCGCGGCGGTGGCTGTCATGGTCGCGGTAGGAGGCGAGGTAGTCGCCGTCGCGGGTGAAGACCGCGCCGCCCTCATAGGAGATCACCTGCAGGCCGTGTTTGGGCAGTTCGAGATCGCGCATGATCTCCGGCCTAAACAGCGAGCAGACATAGGAACAGTTGGAATAGAGGAAGCCGGGCGTCAGCTCGCGGCTGGTGGCCGCACCACCGACCCAGCCGTTCTTTTCCACGACGAGAACGTTGAGGCCGGCGCGCTGGAGATAACAGGCCGTCACCAGCCCGTTATGGCCGCCGCCGACGATCAGGGCATCGTACTTTTGCATTTTTGATGTCTCCCTTGTTTCTAAAAGCTGCATCAAAAGCAAAATGTTGTCCAGATATTCTGAATGATCATTCAGCAAGTATCTTGCAATCGCCTGATTATGCGCTAAAATTTCGATCGATTGGAAAACGCACCGGCCATGGGGCCGCGAGAGCAGGGAAGCCATGACGGCGGCAGTCGAGGATGGTGCAGCGGCGGAACCGGAATATGACGAGGCGGCGATCCGCTTTCTCGGCGTGATGTGGGGCGAGGGCTATCTTTCGCCCGGCGGCCCGGCGGAAGTCGACCGCGTGCTCGCCGGTATCGATCTCGAAGGCAGGTCCGTGCTGGATTTCGGATGCGGCGCCGGTGGTGTCACGCTGCATATTGCCAGGACGTACCGTCCGGCGGAGATCGTCGGTTATGATGTCGAACAGCATGTCATCGAACGGGCAAAGATGGCTGCGGCCGCGCAGGGGCTGTCGTCCACCACGCGTTTCGTCGCGAGCCCGCCGGGGCGGCTGCCGTTCGATGACGGCGCCTTCGATGTCGTCTTCTCCAAGGATGCGATGATCCATGTGCCGGACAAGGAGGCATTGTTTGCCGAATTGTTCCGCGTGCTGAAGCCCGGCGGCGTGCTTGCCGCTTCGGATTGGTTGATCGGTCACGACGGTGAGCCGAGCGCCGATATGCAGGACTATATCGCCGCCGAGGGCCTGAGCTTCGGCATGGCGTCGTCGCATCGCTATCTACGGGCGATGGCCAAGGCCGGCTTTGCCGACGGCGTCGCGGAGAGCCGCAATGGCTGGTATCGCGACGTGGCGCGCGGCGAGCTGGAGCGGCTGAAAGGCCCGCTTTATGCGCAGGCCGTCGCCGCCGTCGGCGAGGCCTATGTCGCCAAGAACATTCGCACCTGGACGGCCATGCAGAAGGTTCTTGACAGCGGGGAGCATTGTCCCACTCATCTGCGCGCAAGCAGGCCGGCCGCGGGAATTCGCCCATGACGGTGGTGCTGAAGAATCCCAAAGGCAAGGTGACGGTGAAGATGCGGGCAGGCGGGGCTGATCAGGGCTCGGGTGACGGCGAGAAGCGGGGCCGCAAGGCCTCCAAGGAGACGAGACGGCAGCAGCTCATCGAGGCGACGATCGATTCGCTCGCCAAACGCGGCTATTCCGACACGACGCTGGCGGATGTGGCCGATGGTGCGGGTCTGTCCCGCGGGATCGTCAACTTCCATTTCGAGAGCAAGGAAAACCTGCTCATCGCCACGCTGCAATTCATGTCGGAAGAGTATGGCGACCACTGGAATTCAGCGCTCGAAAAAGCCGGTCCCAGCGTCGCCAGCCGTCTGTGGGCCATCGTGCATGCGGATTTCGACCGGAAGATCTGCACGAAGCGCAAGCTCGCCGCCTGGTGCGCCTTCTGGGGTGAGGCCAAGTCGCGGCCGACCTACCAGGCGCTGTGCGGTGCGCGCGACGTCAAATACCAGGAGACGGTGATCGCGCTCTGCGCCGACCTCAAGGCGGAGGGTGGCTATGACTACGAACCGGAGCCGATGGCGCTGTCGCTCTGCGCCATGCTGGAAGGCCTGTGGCTGCGCCTGATGATGGGCGACGGCACGACGCGGGAAAAGGCGCTGGAGGCGGCCATCGCATTCGTCGTCGTGGCCTTCCCGAAGCATCTCACCTTGCAAGGACCAAAACCACAATAGGGAACCCGAAAACGGGGAAGGAGAACGGCATGACGACTGCAAACACGGCCAGGTATCTTACGACAGCGGCGCTTGCCGCCGTCCTTGCCCTCGGACCCGCCCTTCCTGCCTTCTCCGCCGATAGCCTGACCGTCTTCGACTGGTCCGGCTACGAAGACCCGGCCTTCCACCCGAAATATACCGAGAAGACCGGTGCCGAGCCGGATTTCTCCTTCTTCGGCGATGAGGAGGAGGCGTTCCAGAAGCTGCGATCCGGTTTTAAGGCCGATGTGGCGCATCCCTGCTCGCAGAGCGTGGTGAAATGGCGCGAGGCGGGGCTCTTGGAGCCGCTCGATACGGCCAAGCTCACCTCGTGGAACGATGTGCTCCCGAATTTCAAGGCGATGAAGAACCTGATGACGTCGGACGACGGTACGGCATGGTTCATTCCCTTCGAATGGGGCAACACGGTGCTGACCTATCGTACCGATACGGTGAAGCCCGAAGAGGTCGCGTCGCTCAAGGCGTTCGCCGATCCCAAGTTCAAGGACCGCGTGTCGATCGGCGACAATGTCGATGATGCCTATGCGCTGGCCAGCCTTGTCATCGGCGTGAAGGATTGGACGACGATGACGGATGCGCAGTTCCAGGAGGCCTCCGCCTTCCTGCGCGAGGTACACAAGAACGTGCGCCTGTACTGGACCGACAATACGGATCTGAGCCAGGCGATGGCGAGCGGCGAGGTTGATCTCGCCTGGGCCTGGAACGAGACGGCGACGACCCTGCAGGCCGAGAGCCAGCCCGTTGCCATCAAGAAAGACACCAAGGAGGGGCTCTCCACCTGGGTCTGCGGCTATGTACGCCTGAAGGGGGCGGAGGCGAGCCCCGATCTTGCCTATGATTACCTCAATGCCGTCACCGACCCTGCCGTCGCGGCCTATATGGTCGAGAGCTGGGGCTATGGCCATTCCAACGCCAAGGGCATGGCTGCCGTCGACCCGAAAATCCTGAAGGACAAGGGCTATGCCGATGTCGATGCCTTCGTCGCCAACACGCTCTTCCAGTCGCCGATGCCGACGGAACTGCGCCAGAAGATGATCGCCGAATTCGAGAAGATCAAATCGGGTTACTGACGCCCGCTTGCCGAACCTTGCCCCGCCGGGGCGGGGTTCACCAAGGGTTCATTCGACATTCATCGGAAATCGCGTATCATGGCGGTATCGGTGGCAATGAAAACGGGCGCCACCGCCGAAAGTTAAGGAGCTTCCGCCCCAGTGAACGAAAGGGGGCGGCTATGCAGCCAAACTCTGTAACGCTCATTCCGGACAAGGACGACTGGATCGTCGTCGTCATGGAAAACGGCGTGGAATTACAACGATCTTTCAAGATGCAGACCCATGCGCAGAGCTGGTCCGATGGGCAGCGTGTGCGCCTCGGTTTGCCGGCAGGCTCTGCGCCGGCGACCTTCGAATTTTCCGGTAAGTAAGCGATTTTCACGCAAATCATAGGGATCGCCTGAAACTCCCGGCCCGCCGGGAGTTTTGCTTTTCTAGAGCAATTCCAGCAAAAGTGCGCAGCGGTTTTGCGTCCGGAATTGCGTAAAAACAAAGGGATGGAGCATTTTCGCGATTCGAAGAAAAGCGGAAATGATCTAGATGCGCATGACCGGCGGATCCTCGGCCAGCAGCACGAAGGCATCTGGATCGTAGGCAAGGCGAATCTCGGCGCCGATCGGCAGGTCGTCTGCGCCGAAATTGTTCGTTTCGACCATGGACAGTGGCTGCTCCAGCCCGTCGACGCCAACCGTCAGATGGGTGACCTCACCGAAATAGGCGCGGTTTTCGATGCGGCCGGCAAGCTCGTGCGGCGCGCGGTCGTCGTCCCACAGGAGCCGCAGGCGCTCTGGGCGAATACCGACGGTGACATGGCCGTTGCTGGCGGCAAAACCCTGCGGCTTTTCCAGCTGCACGGCACCGAAGCGGGCGGCATCGATGGAGACGGCGTTGCCCTGTTCGCCGAGCACCCTGGCCTTCACGAAATTCATGCCGCCGAGGAAGTCCGCGACCTTTCGCGTGCGCGGGCGCTGGTAGATTTCCTTCGGGCTGGCGATCTGCGCAATGCGCCCGCCGAACATCACGGCGATGCGGTCGGAGAGGGCGAGGGCCTCGTACTGGTCGTGCGTCACGAGGATGAAGGTGATGCCGACGGCCTTTTGCAGGGTGCGCAGCTCCACCTGCATTTCCTCGCGCAGCTTCTTGTCGAGGGCCGACAACGGCTCGTCGAGCAGCAGCACCTTCGGGCGCATGACAAGGGCACGGGCGAGCGCTACGCGCTGGCGCTGGCCGCCGGAGAGTTCATGCGCCTTGCGCTGGCCGAGGCCGGAGAGGCGCACCATGTCGAGCGCATCGCCGACGCGTTTCTTCTCCTCCTCAGGCGAGAGCTTGAGCCGTTTCAGGCCGTAGGCGACATTTTCCGCAACATCGAGATGCGGGAAAATGGCGTAGCTCTGGAAGACCATGTTGGTCGGCCGCTTGTTTGGCGGCAAAGCCAGCGAGGGTACGCCGTCAATGTAAATCTCGCCGGCCGTCGGATTTTCGAAGCCGGCGATGGAGCGGAGAAGCGTGGTCTTGCCGCAGCCGGAAGGACCGAGCAGGGAGAAGAATTCGCCTTCGGCAATCGACAGCGAGACATCGTCGAGCGCCTTGTAGATGCCGTAGAATTTCGACACGTTTTCGATCTGGATCATCGCGCGGTCGCTCATAAGAACTCCTAGGGCAGGGCATGTGCCAGCTGCGTGCGGCGTTCGGCACGGCGGCGCAGGATTTCGGCGAGGGTGAGCATCAGGACGGAGGCGACGAGCATGATGGTGCCGAGCGCCAGCACACCCGGCAACTTCGCGGCAAAGCGCAGCTGGCCCCAGATATAGACCGGCAGCGTCGGCTCGGTGCCGGACAGGAAGAAGGCGAGGATGAACTCGTCGAGCGAGATGGTGAAGGTGACGAGCAGGCTGGAGACGATGGCGGGTGCCACCACCGGCAGCGTCACGCGGCGGAAGGTGCCGATGGCGGTTTCGCCGAGATCGTAGGACGCTTCCTCGAGGCTCCGATCGAAGCCTTCGAAGCCCGAGACCAGCACCGACATGGCATAGGGCACGCAGAACACCGTCTGGCCGAGGATGACGGTGACGAGCGAGAGTTCCACACCCATCGCCAGCACGATCATCAGGAGCGAGACGGCGACGATGATCTCCGGCAGGAAGAGCGGCGCCATGATGAGGCCGGCGGCGGCGCGCTGACCACGGAAACGATAGCGCGTGATGGCGCGGGCCGCGCAGATGCCGAGAATGGTCGATAGCAGCGAGACGGACAGGCCGACGATCAGGCTGTTCCAGGCCGCCTCCAGCATCACCGAGTTGCCGGAGAGTGAGGCGTACCATTTGGTCGTGAAGCCGGCGAGCGGGAAGGTGGTGGTGGCCGCATTGTTGAAGGAGAAGATCGGCAACAGCAGGATAGGCAGGTAGAGGAACAGGAAATAGAGCGCCACATAGATGGGCAGGAACGGAATGAAGCGCAGGCGCTGGGTGAGGAGGTTCATTTGATCCTCCGGATGGCGAATTTCAGCGCGAGTACGATCGCCGCAGCCGAGAGCGAGACGAGCACCATGGTCGTCACCGACAGGGCAGCACCCAGCGGCCAGTTGGCGCCCTTGCCGAATTGCGCCTGGATGGCGGTCGCGATCATCACGCCGTCCTTGCCGCCGACGAGGCGCGGCGTCACGTAATCGCCGACGGTCGGGATCATGACGATCAGAAAGGCGGAGATGACGCCGGGCAGCGAGAGCGGCAGGGTGATGCGGAAGAAGGCCTTGATCCTGCTGTCGCCGAGATCGCGCGCCGCCTCGATCAGCGTGCGGTCGACCTTCTGCAGCGAGACGTAGATCGGCAGGATGGCGAAGGCCGCCCAGCTATGCACCAGCGTGATGACGACGGCGTTGGAATTGTAGAGCAGCGAGGTCACCGGCTTGTCGATGAGGCCCATCGAGATGAGGCCGGTGTTCATCACGCCGCCATAGCCCAGAATGACCTTCCACGACATGACGCGCAGCAGGTAGCTCGTCCAGCAGGGCACGGTGATGAGGAAGAGCCAGAGGTTCTTGTGCACGCCGCCGTGGAAGGAAACGAACCAGGCGACCGGATAGGAGAAGACGACGGTCACGACGCTGACCGTCAGCGATATCCACAGAGAGCGGACGAAGAGGTCGCGGTAGATCGGTTCCGTCAGCGCCTGCCGGTAATTTTCCAGCGTGAAGGTGCGGTCGATCTCGAGATAGTTCTGGGTCCAGAAACTGTAGGCGATGACGATAAGGACCGGGAGGAAGAGCAGCGCCAGCGCATAGAGAAAGGTTGGCGAGATCATGGCGAGGCCACGGGCCTCTTCGCTCCGCATCCAGGCCCGGCGCCGGGAGGGCGCGGGCGTGTCAGCGATCGGTCCGAATGCCGCCGTCGTCATCGGGCAAGGCTCCCGTGGCGACAACTTTCATAAAGGGTGAGTTTTCCCATTCCCATTGGCGGTCGCCTTTTCGGCTTCGTTGTTCCCGAAACGAAACATGCGCCTAAATCCCCGTTGAAATCAAGCCCTGTTTCTGCAATATTGATTGAACGAACATTCAATATGATCGGGAAATCTGAGATCTTTCATATTGTTGATCGCAGATTCTTTTCGCAAATTATCGATGGAGAGGGACATGGCGGCAATTCCGAAGACGGTGAACGAACCGGCCGAAGAGATGGCCGACGATTTGACCCGGCTTGCCGAGCAGCATCTCGTGCAGCCCTGGCCGGTTTCCGGCTCCATCGGCGCGGAGGCGCGCGGGCGCATCCTGTCGGGCGAGGGCATCTATGTGACGGATGCGGCTGGGCGCAAACTGATCGACGGCCCTGCCGGCATGTGGTGCGTCAATGTCGGGCATCGCAACAGGGAGCTTGCCGACGTGATGGCCTCGCAGGCCATGGAGCTCTCCTATAACTCGCCCTGGTACACGACCAACACGCCGTCCGCCGTGCTTTCGGCGCGCCTCGCCGGTCATGCACCTGATGGCGTTGACCACGTTTTCTATACGACGGGTGGTTCCTCGGCGGTCGAGACGGCGCTGCGCTTCATGCAGTTCGCCAACAATGTGAAGGGCCGGCCAGAGAAGAAGCTGATCGTCTCCCGGCAGGGCGGCTATCACGGCTCGACCTATCTCTCCGCCTCGCTCAACGGCCGGCCGCGCGACCATGACTGGATGGATAGCGCCTCAGAGCTGGTGGTGAAACTCTCCTGCCCGAACCCCTTCCGCCGGCCCGACGGCATGAGCATCGATGCCTTCTGCGATTTCCTCGTCGAGGAATTCCGCCAAGTCATCAAGGCGAAGGGCGCGGAAAACATCGGTGCCTTCATCGCCGAACCCGTCATGGCCTCCGGCGGCGTCATCGTGCCGCCGCCGGGTTATCTCAAGCGCATGCATGCCCTCTGCCGCGCCAACGATATCCTCTTCATCGCCGACGAGGTGGTGACGGCCTTCGGCCGGCTCGGGCATGTCTTCGCCGCGAAGGATGTTTTCGACATCGAGCCCGACATGATCACCTTCGCCAAGGGTGTCACGTCAGGGTACTTTCCGCTCGGCGGGGTGATGATCGCGGGGCGGCTGTTCGAGGAACTGCGCCGCTCGAACCATTCGGAGGCGATGTTCGCGCATGGACTCACCTATTCCAGCCACCCGGTCGGCTGCGCAGTGGCGCTGAAGAACCTCGATATTCTCGAAGGTGGACTGCTGGCGCATACGCGGGCGGTCTCGGATCATTTCCAGGCAGGCCTGAAGGCGCTGGAAGAGCTGCCGCTGGTCGGCGAGGTGCGCGGGCTGGGGCTGATGGCCTGCGTCGAATGCGTCGCCGATCGCGTCAGCAACAATCCGCTGACGCTCGATCTGGAAGTCGGCAAGCGCATCGACAAGCATTGCCAGGAACTCGGCCTTCTGGTGCGCCCGCTTATTAACATGTGCGTGATGTCGCCGCCGCTCACCATCTCGCTTTCGCAGATCGACGACATGACCGCGATCCTGCGCAAGGGCATCGAACTCACCATGGACGACCTCGTTCGCGAGGGACTCTGGAAGGGCTAAGTCCTTCAAAAAGCTTGTTTGGAACGACCATTCCCCGGTCCAAACATTTGAGGCTCGCGAAAGCGGGCCTCTTTTTTATGTGCCTTTCAGTGTGCATTCGGCGCAGGAGGAGCGACAGGCCGACCCGGCTCCCGATCGCAGCAAAAGCTTGCGCTCACGCGGCCCATGATGGCATTAGGGCTGCTTCTTCGGAGAATGGATATGAGCAACGACACAACAGCAGAACGGCCGTGGAGGAGACAGGCCCTTTTCGCATCGCTTTTCGCGCTGGCGCCGCTTTTTACCGGCGCGTCGGCCCTTGCCACGCCTGTGCTGGTCGTCGATGCCGACAGCCGCCAGGTGCTCTATCAGGAAGATGCGGGCGCGCCATGGTATCCGGCCTCCACGACCAAGCTGATGACGGCGCTGGTCGTGTTCGAGGCGCTGAAAGCCGGCGAAGTCACCATGTCGACGCATGTGACGATGACCCGCAATGCGACGAAGCAGGCGTTTCTCGAGTCCGGCCTGACGCTCGGGCGGGCGATGACGCTGGAAGACGCGCTCTATGCCGTTATCACCGCCTCCGCCAATGACGTCGCTGTTGCACTTGCCGAAGCCGTGGCGACCGATCAGGCGTCGTTCGTCGCGCGGATGAACAAGACGGCCGAGCGCCTCGGGCTGACCGGCACGCATTTTTCCAATCCGAACGGCCTGTCCGACAAGGCGAACTATACGACAGCGCGGGATCTCGCGATCCTCGGCCTGGAAGTGGATCGTTCGTTTCCCGGCTACCGCCGCTTCTTCCAGGCCTCCGCCGTCACGATCGACGGCAAGGAGATCAAGTCCAACAATCTGCTCCTGACCCGCTTCAGCGGCACCATCGGCATGAAGACCGGCTTCATCTGTGCCTCCGGGCGCAACATCGTCGGGCTCGCGACGCGCGGCGGCCGGCGCATGATGGTGGTCATTCTCGGCGCCACGACGGAGCGCGAGCGCAACGAACGCTCGGCGCAATATCTGACGCAGGCCTTCGATGGCCGTCTGCCGAGCGGTGCGGGGCCTGTCGAGGGTCTCCAGAACAAGGTCGGCGCGGTGCCGGAGGACATGCGCCTCCGTCTGTGCACCGACAAGGCGGCAGCCTATGAGGCGAGCCGCGACGCGCTCTATCCGATGGGCCTGCCGGGGCAGGAAACCTATCTGAAGGACCGGATCGCCGAGCAGGTCCACACCATCAAGACATGGGTGGACGAAACGGTGAAGGACGTGCCGCTGCCGAAGCCGCGTCCTTCATAAGGCCTGCTCAGTTTTTGAGGCTGCTATTGGCCTCCGCCATCGCCTTCTCGTCCGGTGCGTCCTTCAGCGTCATCACCGGCAGCACCTTGCGCAGGTGGTCGTGATGGGTGCGCACGCCATATTCGAGGTCGGAGAGGTAGAAGCCGGCGAAGGCATTCGATGTCATCGCCTCATTCGACCAGACGGTGAGCTGCACGTCTTCGGCCTGGGTGTCGCGATCGATGCGGAAGGCGAGGTAGCGGGCGAGCCGATGGGCGCGATCTTCCTCGCGGTGACGGTAGATGCCGCCGCGCAGCATGGTCTTGCCGATGGCGACGGGGAATTCCTGATAGAACTGAATGGTTTCGGGCGTGACCGCGATGACGCAGTTCGGGAAGAGGCCGAAATAGATCCAGGCCTTGCGCAGGTGCTCCGGCAGCGCCGTGTTCTCCGGCGAAATCTTGACGTAGTTGCGCACGCTCCAGCGGCGGCCGGCATGCGGATTGTAGGTCGCAAACGACCGGCAGAGACCATTGACGAAGGGCTCGTCGTAATAGGTCGAGCCATAGAGGTCCTGCAGCGCCGGATGGGCCATGGCGACGTGATAGCCCTCGTTGTCGACATCGCGCACGGACTTCCAGTTGACGGGTGTTTCCTGTGTCCAGATGCCGCCGGTCGGGATCATCTCTTCCGATCGGTAATGGGACAGCTCCGCCTCGAAGGGTTTCATCACCTCAGCGACGGAGGGCTGTGGGCCGGGGGCGAAGCGGATAAAGACAAAACCTTGCCAGATCTCGCATTCCAGCGATTTCAGCGCGAACTCGTCCTTGTCGAGCGGCGGGAAGCTGCGCGGGCGGGCGGCACCGCGCAGCGTGCCGTCGAGATTGTAGACCCAGCCGTGGAACGGACAGACCAGCGCGTTGCGGCAGCTCCCCGTCTCGTCCGCGACGAGGCGGGAGCCGCGATGGCGGCAGATATTGTGGAAGGCGCGCACCGTGCCGTCCTGTCCGCGCAAGATAAGTGCACGCTCGCCGACGACATCCATGGTGAGGTAGTTGCCTGGCTCGGGAATGTCGGAGACATGGCAGGCGATCTGCCAGTGCTCGCGGAAGACATGCTGCTTTTCCAGCTCCAGAAGCGCGGGGCTGTGATAACACCAGCCGGGAAGTCCGCTCCGGTCCCAATCGTTGGGAATGCTGATATCGCGGATCATCTCGTTCATGTCGCTCCCTATTCTTTTGCTGAACGTTCATTCAATATAAGCATGATTTTCGTGCAAAAGGAATAGCTTGTGAAACGTGCGTTACCCAAAATGGGGAAAACCCCGGCCGATGGACGACCGGGGCAGGCGGGATTTCCGGCGAAAGCCGGGACGGTGCCGCCGCTTAACGGCAGATCTTCACGCGCTTGATGACGAGGTTGCCCCAGTGATCGTAGCGCTTGATCTTCTTCCAGAAGCAATGCCGGCGATGGCCATAGTAGTGGGTGACATAGCCGCCATGGTGGCCGCCCCAGCCGTGATGGCCACCCCAGCCATGGCCGCCGCCAAAGCCGAAATAGAAGCCGCCGGCCTGCGAGGGGGCTGCGAAGGATACCGCTGCGATGGTCGCGACAACGGCGGACATGAGGAATTTGCGCATTTCAGTCTCCTCTCTTCCAGTGAAAGGACGAAGGGATTTCATCCAGTACGATCACTGTGACACGAGGGCGCTGAGGGCGCTGTTTCGGCTGGAACAGGCCTTTTAGCGGTCGAGTTCCGGGTAGTAGCGATCCATGTTGCTGGGCCGCAACCGCTCGCCGATGAGGCAATCGACATCGCTGCCGGCGACGGGGACGATGCGGGCGGGCGGTTCGGCGCCGCTGACCTCCAGGATCAGCTTGCGGCGGATGGCGATGGCGAAATCCTCCGGCTCCTGCACCGGCAGCACGAAGGCGCCCGGGCCGCCGATGACGCAATTTGCATAATAATCGTCCAGCGAGCCATAGGCGGCGGACGGGCGGATCATGATGGCGAGGCCGTTGATGACGATGCCGAGCGCATTGGCGGCATCGCGCGCCGGTGTCACGGGTGGGCCGAAATTGTTCGGGCCGTCGCCGGAGACGTCGATGACGCGGCGCATGCCGGAATAGCTATTGGCATCGAAGAGCTTTGCGCCATAGGCGATGGCGCTGGAAATGGAGGTGCCGCGGCGTGTGGCGATCGGACGGGCTTCCAGTAGGGCGGCGAAGGCGTTGGCGTCGTCTGGGCCGGAGATGATCTGCCAGGGGATGTGCGAGCTGTCGCGGACCGTGCCGGCCCATTCGAAATAGGTGATGGCGATGCGGCCGGTCAGCCCGTCGCGCACGGCATTGATGAACTCGGCGTGGCGCAGCGCATCGACATAGCCGGCACGCTGGATCTGCGCCTCCTCGATATCCATCGACCCGGACACATCGACCGCAAGGACCAGTTCCACGTCGACGTCCTCTCCGGAAGCGGCGAGCGTGGTGCCGGATGTCAGGCTCATCAGCAAGGCAAGCATCGTCAGCATGACCGTCACCCATCCATGCATATGCCATCGTCAAATGTAACACGCGCGCGACGGGGAAAGAGCGGGCCATCTTCAAAAAACGGTGATGGCGGTGAATAGCGTCCCTGGGGCAGCCGTCTGCTGTGTGTCCCGGGGGGGCGGGGCAGGCGGGCTTTGCCCGGGGGAGTGGAGCGACATGGGGTTCAAGACTATTCTCGCCGGTCTTGCGAGCAGGATTTTCGGCCGAGCACCGGCCGCACCGTCCGAGCCGCTTTCCGACGAGGAACGGCTGGTTCGCGACTACGACCTCTCCCTCGTCGAGCTCCATGACGAGATACCGGCCCTCATCCCGCAGCGCGACGCCATGCGCGCGGCCTGGCGGAGCGGCGATTTCGAGGCCTATCAGCAGGCTTTCGAGGCGGCGCGGGCGGGCGGTGTCATTGCGGAAAACGGCAAGCCGCTCTATTCGCTGGTGCGGGACTGGTTTTTGGAACCCTTCACCGAGCTGCCCGACGAGGAAGAGGCGGTTCAGGCGCATGAGGACGGGCTTGCGCCTTTCCGGGCGTTCATCGAGCGCAGTCCGTCTGCTTTTTCCGCCGCCACCTATGCCGATGCGCTCCGCGTCACCGCCTTCGTGCGGCGTGGCACCGGCTGGGGCCGGGACGTCAGGGCCGAGCAATGGCAGGGTTACGAAGCGCTGCTGAAGGAGGCAGACGCGGTGCTCGATAGCCATGCCGATCCGAACGATTTCAGCTGGCGGATGAGCGATTGCCGCCGCTCGGCCAACGAGGGCAATTTCGAGACGTTCAAGGCACGCTTCGAGCGCGCCTGGCTGCTCGATCGCTACAATATCGATCTGTGCCGCGCCCATGCCCGCATGATCATGCCGCGCTGGCTTGGCCGGGATGAACGGGATCTCGAGGATTTTGCCCGCCGCGCGGCCAAGCTGACCGAGGACCGTTTCGGGATGGGCTTCTATGCGCTGATCCAGCAGACCAATACCGATGTCGGCAACCACGAGCTTGCCGATACACTGTGCGATCCCGATCTGGTGAAGCGGGGCTTCGAGGATTTGCTGGCACGTTTCCCGGCGCCGAGCGTGATGAACCTCTATGCCGATGCGCTGGAATGGATGGGCGACACGCCGGCGCTGGCCGATCTGCTCGAAACCCGCTTCCGCGTGATGGTGCCGCAGATCTGGTATGGCGAAACGCGCAGCGACCGGATTTCCTATCTTTTCGCCACACTGCTGGAAGCGGCGGAAGTGCTGGAGCAGCGTCGCGCCGCCCAGTAGGGTTTGCCCTACAGCGCCGTCAGGTCCCTAATCGCCATGCGCTTGTAGGCGTCGACCAGCGCATCGCCCTCCGCCCGCTCGACGGAGACGGCGAGCCGCATCGTGGCTTCGCCGAGATGCATGACGAGCAGGGCGGTCGCGTCGATTTTTGCGGCATCGGCCGCCGGCCGCAGCGCCTTCAGCCGCGCGCCAAGCAGGGCGCCGTTGCGGCGGCTTTCCTCCACCTCCATCGCCCGTAAAGCGCCGTCTGCCTGCACGGCGGACCAGATGTCGCGAATGACGGGCTCGGCGAGGAAGATCGCATAATAGGTGTCGATCAGCGCGCCGAAGGCGGCGGCGAGGTCTTCCATGCTGGTGACGGTGGAAAGGCCTTCGGCGATGCAGGCGCGGCTCTCTTCGTTGCAGCGCTCGGCGAGTGCATGCACGACGGCGCTCTTGTCGGGAAAGTACTGATAGAGCGAGCCGATCGAGATGCCGGTGCGCTGGGCAAGTTCGCTCATGCGCAGCGCGTCGCTGCCCGTTTGCGCAATCATCTCAGTCGCATTGGCAAGGATGGCATCCACCCGCTCGCGGCTGCGTTTCTGGCTCGGCGCGCGGCGCATCTGCGTGTCGTTCATCGCCCACTCTTTCGGTCGTCGCAAATCACGCTTGACAAATACGAGGATTCCTCACATTTTGCAAATATGAGTAAAGCTCACATTTTGGAGGATGAGAGATGAAGCGTATTCTGGTTCTGGGTGGTGAAGGCAAAACCGGACGGCCGGTGGCCGAACGGCTGCGGGCGCGGGGATATGAGGTGCGGATCGGCTCGCGCTCGGCGGCGATCCCGTTCGACTGGCGCGATGCCGCCGGCTGGCCGGCGGTGCTTGCGGGCGTGGATGCCGTCTATATCGCCTATCAGCCGGATCTGGCGGTGCCGGGCTCCGACGACGATATCCGCCTTGTCTCGCGCCTTGCCGCCGCGGCGGGCGTCCAGCGCCTCGTGCTGCTCTCCGGGCGCGGCGAGGATGCGGCCGAGATCAGCGAGGAGGCGATGAAGGAGGCGGGCCTCGCTTGGACGGTGCTGCGCGGCAGCTGGTTCTTCCAGAATTTCAGCGAGGGCCTGTTTGCCGAGCCGATCCTTGCCGGCGAACTCGTTCTGCCCTCGGCCACTGTGCGCGAACCCTTCGTCGATACGGCCGATGTCGCCGACATGGCCGTCGCGGCGCTGACGGAGGAGGGTCATGCGGGCACGACCTACGAGCTGACCGGCCCGCGGCTGATGACGTTTTCCCAGGCCGTGGCGGAATTTGCCGCGGCGGGCGATCGTGCGGTCACCTATACGCCCGTCACGATCGATGCCTATGCGGACATGCTGCGGGACGTGCAGATGCCGGAAGACGTCATCTGGCTCGTCAGCTATCTCTTCGGCTCGGTGCTCGACGGACGCAATGAGCGCCTGAGCGACGATATCCACCGCTTGCTCGGCCGCCCGCCGCGCGATTTCGCCGATTTTGCCCGCGACGTGGCTGCAACCGGTTTCTGGAGGACCTGACCATGGCAAGCCTGTTTCCCATCCTGACCTTCCTCGCCATTCTCGCGACGGCGCTCAATGCGGGCCTGTTCTTCATCTTCTCCGTCTGCATCATGGCGGCCTTTGCACGCCTGTCGCCGGCCGAGGGTGCTGCGGCGATGAATGCGATCAACGCGGTCATCCAGAACCCGCTGTTCTTTTCCGCCTTCTTCGGCGCGACGCTGCTGTCGCTCGTCCTCGCGATCATCGGCTACATACAGGGCGGCGCGACCGGGCTGATGGCAATGGCGGGCGGCATCGTCTTCCTCGTCGCGGTCTTTGGCGTGACCGCTGTCTTCAACGTCCCGCTCAACGACGCGCTCGCCGCGGCCCCTGCCGGCAGTCCGGAGCAGGCGACACTCTGGCAGCGCTATCTCGACGTCTGGGTGATGTGGAACCACGTTCGCACGCTGGGCTCGTTGGCTGCGGTAGCACTGCTGACGCTCGCCTTCCGCCAGGGCGCGCAGCTAGGCTGAAAGGCTAGGCTGGCGCTCCCGCAAACGGCCTGCTAGCTCTGTCTGAGACAAATGCCGGAGCCGACCTTGCAGGACATCACCGCCCTTTCCGCCCTTGCCCTTTCCGCCGCCATCGCCGAACGCCGGCTTACCTGCCGAAGCGTGATGGCGGCCTATCTCGACCGCATCGCTGCGATCAATCCCCGCATCAACGCTATCGTCAGCCTGCGCCCGACTGAGGAACTTCTGGCCGAGGCTGACGAGGCCGACCGGGCGCTCTCGGCCGGCGAATACCGCGGCTGGCTGCATGGCATACCCTTCGCCATCAAGGACCTGTCGGAGGCGAAGGGCATCCTCTGCTCCTTCGGCTCGGCGAACTACGCAGATTTCGTGCCCGACTATGACGATATCCATGTCGAGCGCATCCGCGCGGCCGGCGCCATCATCATCGGCAAGACCAATGCGCCGGAAATGGGCCTGGGATCGCACAGCTACAATCCGGTCTTCGGCGTCACGCGCAATCCCTACGACACGGCCAAGAGCGCCGGCGGTTCCTCCGGTGGTGCTGCGGCGGGGCTTGCGGCGCAGATCTTGCCGGTCGCCGATGGTTCCGACATGATGGGCTCGCTGCGCAACCCGGCGGGCTTCAACAATGTCATCGGCTTCCGCCCGTCCTTCGGCCGCATTCCGTCGCTCGGCAACGAACTCTTCCTCGGCCAACTCGCCGTCAACGGTCCGATGGGCCGTACCGTTGCCGATGTCGCCGCGCTATTTGCCACGCAGGCCGGGCACGATCCGCGCGACCCGCTGTCGCTCACCGATGAAAGCCTGGCCTATGATCCGCACCGCGATCTTTCGGGCGCCCGCATCGGCTGGCTTGGCGATTTCGGCGGCTATCTGCCCTTCGAGCCCGGCGTGCTGGAGCTTTGCCGCGCCTCGCTCGATGTTTTCCGCGGGCTTGGCTGCACCGTCGAGGAGGTGGCGCCCGGTTTCGATATGGACAGGCTCTGGCAGACGTGGCGCACGCTGCGCCATTTCCTCGTCGCCAACGGCCAGGCGGCCGACTATGCCGATCCGGCGAAGCGGGCGCGCATGAAACCGGAGATGATCTGGGAGATCGAGAACGGCCACCAGCTTACGGCAAAGGATGTCTATGCCGCCTCGCTGGCGCGCAGCGACTGGCATCGTTATGTCGCCGGTCTCTTCGAAAAGTACGATTTCCTGATCCTGCCCTCTGCACAGGTCTTCCCTTTCGATGCCGGGATGGACTGGCCGAAGACGGTCGGCGGGCGCATGATGGATACCTATCACCGCTGGATGGAGGTGGTGATCGGCCCGACGCTGGCGGGCCTGCCGGTCGCCGCCATGCCGGCGGGTTTTGGCGACAATGGTCTGCCGGCCGGTATCCAGATCATCGGCCCGGCGCGGGCGGACCGGGATGTGCTCTCGGCGGCCGCGGCTTACGAAAAAGCGACCGACTGGTTAAGCCGGCATCCCCAATTCTAGGGAGGCGACGGCGTTCGGACACGCGAGCGCCGCAATCTCGTGACAGGGCAGTTTCGCCGGCTGTTGAGGACCGCCCGGCAAACTCCTTCAAAAACACGAGGCGCCGTTTAGGATTTGCTTACCATATTTCGTCATTCTTTGCTCGTCCGGCGGAACTCTGGAGCCCGTGGCTCCCACCGCCGCCAGCGTAGTGGCGCGCGGAGTGTTGTTTCCGCGGCCGCGTTGAGTAACGAGTTTCGGGTAACGAGTATCATGGCGTCTGTGTACAGTTCCGCGCGTTCCGCGGCGAAAACCCGTTCGGGTCGTTCCGGCGGTATCCTTCTCAGCGCATTGCTTGCTTGCGGCGTCATCGCCGGGTCCGCCTGGGCCGTCGTCTCGACGCTGGGCGCGATGCAGCATGCGGCCTCTTCGCTTTCGGAAGGCAAGAAGAGCCTCTCGGCTCCCCTTCACGTCGCGTCGCTTGCGGCCGGCAAGGACAGCACCGAGCGCTCGCTGAAAATCCAGAAATTTGGCCGTCTCTCCAAGCCGTCGGAAAGCGAACTCCGCCAGAAGCTTTTGACGGCCGAGGCGATCCAGGTCGCGCACCAGCGCAAGATCTCCCTGCAGCTCGCCGCCGTCGTGAAGCGCGAAAAGGCGAAGGCCGCGATGATCGATGCGGCCGTGGCGCGCGCCGAGCGTTCTGTCGAGCAGGAAAAGGCCATTACCGGCCAGCCGACGCTCGTCACCGCCCTCATCGAGGATCAATCCGCCCGCAAGGACATCCAGCCCTTCGGCCTCGTCATGAAGAAGCCGGATATCGAGGAGGAAAACCTTCTCAGCGAAATTCCGCTGCCGGAAGCACGCCCCGCGCTCGAAACCGTCACCATCGAAAAGCCCGTCGTCGAGGAAAAACCCGTTGCGCGCACCAACAAGCGCGACGATGCCAAGGCTGACGACAAGGATGAAGACGTCGCGCTCGTGAAGCCCGAGCGCTCGCTGTTCGGCGATCTCTTCAAGAGCAAGGGTTCCGGCACCGGCTGGCCGGGCCGTGGCACGAAGGTCGCGATCTATGACGTCTCCAACGCGACGGTCTACATGCCCGATGGAACGAAGCTGCGCGCCCATTCCGGCATCGGCAAGATGCGCGACAATCCGGGCTACGAGCACGTGAAGATGACGGGCCCGACCCCGGCCGGCATCTATCGCCTCCGGATGCGCGAGCAGCGTTTCCATGGCGTGGAAGCCATCCGCATGCTCTCCGTCGACGGGCGTGATCCGAAGAACCGCACGGGCCTTCTGACCCACACCAACCTTCTGCGCGGCCAGAAAGGCTCGCATGGCTGTGTCGCCTTCCAGAACTACGAGCCGTTCCTCAATGCCTTCAAGCGCGGGCATATCACGATGATGGTCGTAGTCCCGGAAATCCCGTCCTCCCGCACGCAGCTCGCCGCGCTCTACCGCAAGGCCGGCGCCTGATCCGAAACCGACTGTTTCTCTTCAAAAACCGGTGCCTTTGGGCGCCGGTTTTCGTTTTGTCGTACTTTCCTCTTAAATGTTATGCGCAAAAACGGTTGGTTTAGAAAACGCTAACAATTTTCGGTCAATTCTTGCCAAATCCAGTTGGTTGGGGAACGAACGTGACTGCTTTCGATTTTGGAATGAATGCCCGCGCCGTGCTTGCCGCGATGAACAAATCGCAGGCGATCATCGAATTCGATCTGACGGGCAAGATCCTGCATGCCAACAAGAATTTCCTTGATACGGTTGGTTACGAGCTTTCGGAGATCGTCGGTAAACATCACCGCATCTTCGTCGAGCCGGAAGAGGCGCGCTCGCCCGAATATGCGGCCTTCTGGGCGCAACTGGCCGAGGGGCGTTTCGACCAGCGCCAGTATAAGCGCGTCGCCAAGGGCGGGCGCGAAATCTGGATCGAGGCGTCGTACAATCCGATCTTCCGCGGCAGCAAGCCTTACAAGGTCGTGAAGTTCGCCACCGACATCACCGCCGCCAAGCGCAAAGCGATGGAGGACGACGGCAAGCTGACGGCGCTCGGCCGCGCGCAGGCCGTCATCGAATTCACCCCCGATGGCAAGATTCTGACGGCCAACGAGAATTTTCTGGCCGTACTCGGCTACCAGCTGTCCGAGATCGTCGGCCGGCACCATTCCATGTTCTGTCAGCCGGAGCATGTGGCAAGCACTGCCTATCGCGACTTCTGGAAACGGCTTGGCGAGGGGCATTTCGTTTCCGACCAGTTCACGCGCTTCACCAAAGGCGGCGGCAAGATCCACATCCAGGCCTCCTACAACCCGATCCTCGATGCCGATGGCCGGGTGTTCAAGGTCGTGAAATTCGCGACCGACGTGACCGAGCGCGTGCGAGCGATCGAGGAGATTGGTGCCGGTCTCGGCCGTCTTGCCGAGTGCAATATCCGCATGACGATCGACAACGCCTTCATTCCCGAATTCGAGCCGCTGCGCCGAGACTTCAACAATTCGATCGGTGCCTTCCAGGAAACGCTGTCGGAGGTGCTCGACCAGACCTATACGCAGAACCGCAGCGGGCAGGACATGCGCAAGGCGGCCGAGGAGCTTTCCGAGCGCACGCGCCAACAGGCCGTCGCTCTGGAAGAGACCGCGGCTGCACTGACGCAGGCGACGGTCGCCGTTCGTTCCTCGACGGACCGCACCCGCGAGACGCGCAAGCTGGTGCAGGACGCCCGTGCTTCAGCCCATAGCTCCGCCGGCGTGGTCAACGACACCGTCAGCGCCATGCAGCGCATCGAAGCTGCTTCCAGCGAGATCAGTCAGATCATCGGCGTGATCGACGAGATCGCCTTCCAGACCAACCTCCTGGCACTGAACGCCGGCGTCGAGGCCGCGCGCGCCGGGGAGGCGGGCAGGGGCTTTGCCGTCGTGGCGCAGGAGGTGCGCGAGCTTGCCCAGCGCTCCGCCAAGGCGGCGCGCGAGATCAAGACTCTGATCACCAATTCCAGCGCGGAAGTGCAGGAGGGCGTGCGGCTCGTCGGTGAAACAGGCCGGGCGCTGCGGGAAATCGGCAATTTCGTCGAAGAGATCGACCACAATGTCGACGCCATCGCCACCTCCGCCGCCGAGCAGGCGAGCGGCCTAGAGGAGATCAGCGCGGCGGTGAGCGACGTCGACCGGATCACCCAGGAAAATGCCGCCATGGTCGAGCATACGACCTCGACCAGCCAGACGCTCGCGGAGGGCGCGATCACCCTCAGCGAACTGGTGAACCGCTTCCAGCTCAACCGTCGCGCCCGCCGTCGTGACGGCAGCGAAATCTGGTCCCCCGAGGAGCGCGCCGCGCGTCTCGGCGCGATGCGCAAGGCATCCTGAGAACAGCGAAGGCGGGGCCGCAGGCCGGCCCCGTCACGCCCGTTCGACGAAGCCGTCGAGCACGCGTTTCTGGCCGGCGCGGTCGAAATCGATCGTCAGCTTGTTGCCCTCGATTGCCGAGACGTTGCCGTTGCCGAACTTGATGTGGAAGACACGGTCGCCGACGGAGAATTTCGACGGCTCGGTCGTGGTGGACTTCGCCACCAGTTCCCCGTCGATCGTCTTCGATCGCGGGCCGCTCTCGCCATAACCGATGCGCTCCACCGCGTGGCCGGAGCGGGAGCCCCAGTTGTCGCGCGTCGCATCCGTGCGGTTGGCCTGCGCGCGGCGCCAGCCGGGCGTCGAATAGGCGTTCTGGAACGGCTCCTGCTTGTCAAAGCGCGATTGGCCGTAGCCGCCGCCGCGGCCGTACCCGCCATAGGATTGCTCGACTTCCGCCACTTCGACATGGGCTTCCGGCAATTCGTCGAGGAAACGCGAGGGCAATGTCGATTGCCAGAGGCCGTGGATGCGGCGGTTCGAGACGAACCAGATGTGGCAGCGGCGCTTTGCCCGCGTGATGCCGACATAGGCGAGGCGTCGTTCTTCTTCCAGCCCCGAGCGGCCGCCCTCATCCAACGCGCGCTGGTGCGGGAAGAGGCCTTCCTCCCAGCCGGGCAGGAAGACGGTCTCGAATTCGAGGCCCTTGGCCGAATGCAGCGTCATGATCGAGACGGCATCGAGCTCGGCGTTCTGCTCGGCATCCATGACCAGCGACACATGGTCGAGGAAGCCGCGCAGCGATTCGAAGGCCTCCATCGAGCGGATGAGTTCCTTGAGGTTTTCCAGCCGGCCCGGCGCTTCGGCCGACTTGTCGGCCTGCCACATGGCGGTATAGCCGCTCTCGTCGAGGATCTGCTCGGCAAGCTCGGTGTGCGGCGTGGTCTCCAGCAGCGATTGCCAGCGGCGGAAATCCGTGACGACGTCGAACAGCGCCTTGCGCGCCTTCGGCTTCAGCTCGTCCGTCTCGATGATATCCGCTGCGGCGGCGAGCATGGGGATGTCGCGGGCGCGGGCATAGTCGTGCAGGTTGCGGATGGTCGTATCGCCAAGGCCGCGTTTCGGCGTATTGACGATACGCTCGAAGGCGAGGTCGTCGGCCGGCTGGCTGACGAGGCGCAGATAGGCCATGGCATCGCGGATTTCGAGCCGCTCGTAGAAGCGCGGACCGCCGATGACGCGGTAATTGAGGCCGAGCGTGACGAAACGGTCTTCGAATTCGCGCATCTGGAAGGACGCACGCACCAGGATCGCCATGTCGTTGAGCTTGTGCTCCTTGCGCTGGAGCTGCTCGATCTCCTCGCCGACGGCGCGGGCCTCCTCCTCGGAATCCCAGGCCGCGTGAACGACGACCTTGTCGTCATCGGGGTCATGCCGGTCGGTGAAGAGCGTTTTGCCGAGCCGGTCCTCGTTATGGGCGATCAGATGGCCGGCGGCGCCCAGAATATGGGCCGTCGAGCGATAATTGCGCTCCAGCTTGACGACCTTGGCGCCGGGAAAATCCTTCTCGAAGCGCAGGATGTTGTCCACCTCCGCGCCGCGCCAGCCATAGATCGACTGGTCGTCGTCGCCGACGCAGCAGACGTTCTGCGGCGTGCCCTTGGGGCGCTGGGCGAGCAGGCGCAGCCACATATATTGGGCGGTGTTGGTGTCCTGATATTCGTCGACGAGGATATAGCGGAATTTCTGGTGGTATTCGGCCAGCACATCCGGATGGGCGCGGAACATGCGGATCGGGTGCAGCAGCAGGTCGCCGAAATCGCAGGCGTTCAGCGTCTTCAGGCGGTTCTGGTAGGCGACGTAGAGTTCGCGGCCCTTGCCGTTGGCAAAGGCGCGGGCGTCACCTTCCGGGATCTGCGCGGGATCGAGGCCCTTGTTCTTCCAGCCATCGATCATGCCGGCGAACTGTTTGGCCGGCCAGCGCTTGTCGTCGATGCTTTCGGCCTGCAGGATCTGCTTGATGAGGCGCACGACGTCGTCGGTGTCGAGGATCGAGAAATCCGAGCGCAGGCCGACGAGCTCGGCGTGGCGGCGCAGAAGCTTCACGCCGATCGAGTGGAAGGTGCCGAGCCACGGCATGCCCTCGACGGCGCCGCCGACGAGCAGGCCGATGCGCTCCTTCATCTCGCGCGCCGCCTTGTTGGTGAAGGTCACCGCGAGAAGCTGGCTGGGGAAGGCGCGGCCGGTGGCGAGGATATGGGCGATGCGGGTGGTGAGCACGCGTGTCTTGCCGGTGCCGGCGCCGGCAAGCACCAGAACGGGACCGTCGACGGTCTCGACCGCCTCGCGCTGTTCGGGGTTCAGGCCGGAAAGGTAGTCCGGCGCACGCTGCGCATCGCGGGCCGCCATGGCGCGCGCGGCAATGCCGATACCGCCCGAGGGCTTGGCCGGGGCGGCAGGCTTGGCGCCGAGCTGCGGGTCTTCATCGAAGAAGGGAATGTCGTCGTAACCGCTGATCATGCGGCTCAATGTAGTGATTCGGGTCCGAAAGACCAGTTTTCCGTTCTGCTTTTATTCCACGGGGAAGAACAGGGGCGGAAAGATTGTGGAAAGCGCTGCCCGCTCAGGGCTTTGCGCGCTCGGCATCGAAAACGCTGTCCACGGGCAATTGCAATGCCGTCGCCAGCTGGTTTGTCTTGCCGGCGAGCGAGACGATGGCGAGCAGTTCGCCATATTGCGCCTCCGTCATGCCCTTCGCCTTGGCGGCGGCGGTGTGGGAGTGGACGCAGTATGAGCAGCCGTTGGTGACGGAGACGGCGATGTAGAGCATTTCCTTTACCAGCGGATCGAGCGTCGAGGGCGTCGCCATCACGGCCTTCACCTCCGCCCAGGTGCGTTCCAGCAGCGCCGGATCGAAGGCGAGGTAGTGCCACATATTGTTGATGAAATCCGATTTCCTGACGGCGCGGATGTCGTCGAAGACGGCCTTGACGCGCGGGTCGGCTTCGATGTTTTCGGCAGGCTTGACGGTGCTCATGGTGGTCTCCTCCGGAAA
>NZ_JBLZPK010000057.1:124319-171066 GCF_049199905.1 Shinella sp. M27 | reverse complement strand
CCGGCAGACATCAGGCGAGTGCGAAGACGCGGGACGGGCCGCCCGTGCCGCCGCGCACTTTCGGCGCGCCGACGAAGATCGTGGCACCCTTTGCCGGAAGCTGGTCCAGATTGGCCGCGCCTTCAAGCCCCCAGTGACCGGAGGAGAGCCAGGCGTAGTGCGTGGCGAAATCCGGCGAGAGGCCATAGTCGAGCGAGAGCGTATCGACCGCGATGCCGACGGCGCTCGAATTTTCCGCGAGATATTGCACGGCTTCGACATGAAAACCTGGGAAGTGCAGCTTGCCGTCGGCATCCGCATTGCGGAACTTGTCCGTGCCGAGATGTTTGCCCCAGCCGGAATGGAGCGCCACGCAGGCTTTCTCCGGCAGGTCGCCATTGGCGGCGATCCAGGCCTTGATGTCGTCCGGCGTCAGCTGGGCATCCGGGCTGGCATCAGCCTTCTCCCTGATGTCGATGACGGCGAGCGGCACGACGAGATCGGAGACCGGGATTTCGGCGACCGAAGTCCCGTCCTCGGAAAAGTGCAGCGGCGCATCGAGATGGGTGCCGGTGTGTTCGTTGACGCGCAGCTCGAAGAGGTTGAACTTGTGTTCCTTGTAATTGAACTTTTGTTCGCGCCAGAACTGCTGCTGGCCGAAGAAGGTCGGAAATTCCTCGTGGAGTTCGTGCGTCAGGTCCGTCACCTTGGATGGCGCCTGGGCGAAAGCCGGGCTGAGTACCCCGGAGCTTGCGGCGGCGACAGCGGCCCCGCCCGCGGCGGCGGCGCGGAAGAAGCTTCGTCTCGAAAGCATGCGGGATTTCACGGAGTCAATAATGCAGGCGTCGCACATGGTTTCCCCTCTCGTTCAATAGGTTTATGAAAGAATACTGAAATAGTTCGCGGCCTGTGGGCCGGCAGAAACGCTATCACAAGGGAAAGGAGCGTCCAGTCACGCCCATGCTCGGATAAGGCGCGGCAGGGGAAGATTTCTCCACGTTTTCTTACATTTCGGTAACAGATCGAAGCCTCAATCTTACAATTCCGTAATGATCCGATTCTTTCATTGCCGGTTCATTTCCAAAACGGGATACTTGCCCTATGTCGCACTGCAAAACGTGACGGTTCGCTTCCATCGGAGAGAGAGTGCATGCGGGTTTGGAAACAGCTCCTTATCGGCCTTGGCGTCATTGCGGCCGGGGTTCTGCTCTGGGGCCGCTTCGCGCCCGGCGCAAACGGGATGCTGACGGCTGCCGGCCTGCCGGCGCCGCTTGTCGCGGCCATCGCGCCGGCCTCTGAGGAGAAGGCGGACGGCGGGAGCCAGGCCAATGGGCAGGGCGGCGGCCGTCGCGGCGGCTTCGGCGGCGGGCCGACGCTCGTCGTCACCAAGCCGGTCGCCATGGCCACCGTCAACGACCGGCTGAATGCTATCGGCGACGGCGAGGCGATCCGCACCGTAACGGTCACGCCCTATGCCACCGGCAATCTTACCGAAGTCCTCGTCGAATCCGGCACGCGGGTGGAGCAGGGGGCTGTCATCGCCCGGCTTGACAGCGACGAGCAGAAGATCGCCGCCGATCAGGCGCGCGTCACCGTCGAAGCGGCCCAGCAGAAGCTGAAACGCCTGGAAAATCTCCGCTCCTCCACCAGCACGGCCGATTTGCAGGACGCCCAGACCGCGCTGAAGGCCGCCGAACTGGCCCTGCGCAATGCCGAACTGACGCTGCGCCGCCGTGACATCACTGCGCCCTATGGCGGCGTGGTCGGCATCATCTCCGTCAATCCGGGCGACTATGTCACGACGTCGACGGCGATTGCCCGGATCGACGACCGCTCGGAAATCCTCGTCGACTACTGGGTGCCGGAGCGGTTTGCCACCAGCATCAAGGTCGGCGGCGAGGTGAGTGCGACGGCGGTCGCGCGGCCGGGCGACGTTTTCACAGGAACGGTGCAGGCGATCGACAACCGCATCGACCAGGAAAGCCGCACGCTGCGCGTCCGCGCCCGCATCGCCAATCCCGAAGACGTGCTGCGCGCCGGCATGTCCTTCCAGGTGGCCATGCACTTTGCCGGCGATCTCTATCCGAGCGTCGATCCGCTTTCGCTCCAATGGAGTGCCGACGGTTCCTATATCTGGCGCGTGAAGGGCGATAAGGCGGAGCGCGTGCCGGTCCATATCGTGCAGCGCAATCCCGATAAAGTGCTGGTCAAGGCTGAGCTTGCCGAGGGGGATGCCGTCGTCACCGAGGGCGTGCAGACGCTGCGGCCGGGCGGGGCTGTGCGCACGGCGCAAGAGCGCGGCATCAAGGAAAAACCTGCCGTCGCGGAGGGCACGTGATGTCGGGCGAGGCGAGCGGAATGAACGATGGCGGCAAGGCGGGTTTTACCGCGCTTTTCATTCGCCGGCCGATTCTCTCTCTCGTGCTCAACACGCTGATCATCATCGCCGGCCTTGCCGCCTTCACCGGCGTCGAAATCCGCGAATTGCCATCCGTCGACCAGCCGGTCATCAGCGTCACCACCGATTTCGACGGCGCGTCGCCGGAGACGATCGACCGCGAGCTGACCGACGTCATCGAGGGCGGCGTTTCGCGCGTGCAAGGCATCAAGAAGATCTCTTCCGTCTCGTCCTTCGGCCGCAGCCGCGTGACGCTGGAATTCTCCGACACGACGGATATCAACCAGGCGGCCAACGACGTGCGCGATGCGCTCGGCCGCGTGACGAACCAGCTGCCCGACGATGCCGACGATCCGCGCGTCGTCAAAGCCGATGCGGACAGCCAGCCGATCATGCGCCTTGCGCTGACCTCCGATACGCTGTCGCTCGAAGACCTGACGCTGCTGGCCGAAAACGAGATCACCGACCGGCTTGCCTCCGTCGAGGGCGTCGCCGACGTGGCGGTCTATGGCGATCAGGAGAAGATTTTCCGCGTCGATGTCGATCAGGCGAAGCTTGCGGCGCGTGGGCTGACGGTTGCGGATCTGCGCAATGCGCTGGCGACCGCTGCCTTCGACGTGCCGGCCGGTTCGCTGAAGAGCCAGAGCCAGGATATCACGGTTCGCGCCACGGCCGACCTGACAAAGCCGTCCGATTTCGAAAACCTCATCCTGAAGAACCACGTGCGCCTCGGCGACGTCGCCATGGTCACACTCGGCCCGGACGAGGGCTCGACGGCGCTGCGTTCCAACGGACGGCAGGGCATCGGCCTCGGCATTATCCGCCAGGCGCAGTCTAACACGCTCGATATCTCCGCCGGTGTCAAGCAGATGGTCGCGCAGTTTGGCACGATCCTGCCCGAGGGCACCCAAATCAAGATCACCAGCGACGACGCCGTCTTCATCGATGGTGCCATCCACGAGGTGGAGATCGCGCTTGTCGTCGCCGTCCTGATCGTGACGCTCGTCATCTATCTCTTCCTGCTCGATTGGCGCGCGACGCTCATTCCGACGATCAGCATGCCGATCGCGCTGGTCGGCACCATCGCGGCGATCTATATGGCGGGCTTCTCCGTCAACATCCTGACGCTGCTTGCCATCGTGCTGGCGACCGGCCTCGTGGTGGACGACGCCATCGTGGTGCTGGAAAACATCGTGCGCCGCCGGGCCGAAGGCCTGAAGCCGCGCGCCGCCGCCATTTTGGGCACGCTGGAAGTGTTCTTCGCGGTCATCGCGACGACGGCCACACTTGCCGCCGTCTTCGTGCCGCTCTCCTTCCTGCCGGGGCAGGCGGGCCGGCTCTTCCGCGAATTCGGCTTCGTGCTCGCCTTCGCCATCCTGCTGTCCTCCTTCGTGGCGCTGACGCTCTGCCCAATGCTCGCGTCGCGCATGCTGACGAAGGACATGACGCATGAACATACCGGCATCCTCGCCCGCATCGGCGGAGCCGCGTCGCGCTTCTACCGTGCGTCGCTCAAGGCCTGCCTCGGCGCGCCCTTCATCGTCTTCATCGTCGCTCTGCTGTTCACGGCGGCGGGCGCTACCTCGTTCTTCACCATCAAATCCGAGCTGACGCCGACCGAGGACCGCTCGATGGTGATGCTGCGTATCAACGCGCCGCAGGGCGTGTCGCTCGAATATGCGCAGGACCAGATGAAGATGATCGAGGACAAGCTGCGCCCGCTTTATGACGGCGGCGAGATCGTCAACATCTTCTCCATTTCGGGGCAGGGCGGTTCGACGAACAGCGGCTTCATGGTGCTGACGCTGGCGCCCTGGAGCGAGCGCGAGCGCTCGCAGCAGCAGATCGTGCAGGATATCAACACGGCCGTCGCCGACGTGCCCTCGGTACGCGCCTTCGCGCAGCAGCCGAACAGTCTCGGCATTCGCGGCGCTGGCAACGGCTTGCAAGTGGCGCTTGTCGGCAACGACTATACCAAGCTCGGCAATGCGGCGGCGGAGCTGGTGCGCAAGATCGAGGACAGCGGCCGCTTCCAGAACGTGCGCCTCAACTACGAGGCCAACCAGGCGCAGCTTTCCGTGACCGTCGACCGCGAGCGCGCGGCCGATCTCGGCATCGACATTACAGGCCTTTCCGCCGCCTTGCAGGCGATGCTGGAGGGCACAAGCGTCGTCGACATCTATGTCGACGGGCAGTCCTACCCGGTCAAACTCTCCTCCACCACGACGCCCATCAACGACCCGATGGACCTCGAAAACATCTTCCTCAAGACCGGCGACGGCAAGATCGTGCCGATGTCGTCCATCGCGACCCTGGAAGAGAAAGCGGTCGCCCCGCAGCTTTCACGCGAGCAGCAGCTGCGCGCTGTCTCGCTTTCCGCCGGCCTCAAGGATGGGCTGGCGCTGGGTGATGCGCTCACCATGGTCGAGGAAATGGCAAAGCCCCTGCTGCCCGAGGGCTCGCGCCTGATGCCGATGGCGGAAGCGGCCTCGTTGCAGGAGAATTCGAGCGGCCTCGTCATCACCTTCGGCTTTGCCATCGCCATCATCTTCCTGGTGCTTTCGGCACAGTTCGAAAGTTTCGTCAGTGCCGTCATCATCATGGTGACGGTGCCGCTGGGGCTCGCCTGCGCCGTCTTCGCGATGATCCTGACGGGCACGACGCTCAATATCTACAGCCAGATCGGCCTCGTGCTGCTTGTCGGCATCATGGCGAAGAACGGAATTCTGATCGTCGAATTCGCCAACCAGCTGCGCGACCAGGGGCAGGATATCCGTAGCGCCATCGAGAATGCCGCCAACATCCGCCTGCGCCCGGTGCTGATGACGATGATCGCCACAGTCGTCGGCGCGGTGCCGCTGGTGCTGGCGAGCGGGGCAGGTGCGGAAGCGCGCATCTCGCTCGGCTGGGTTCTCGTCGGCGGCCTCGGCCTTGCGACGGTCGTGACGCTTTATCTGACCCCGGTCGCCTATCTCGTCATCGCCCGCTTCACCAGCCCGCATGCCGACGAGGAGCGCCGCCTTGCCGCGGAACTCCAGCATGCCGAGATGCTGACGCGAACCCGCGAGAAAGAACAGCCGAAAGACGAGGCCCTGCCGCAGGCGGCGGAGTGATCGCCGCCGGAAATGCAGGGCATGACCGGATATTGCGGCTGGACAGCCGGGCGTCAATTTGCTGAGTAAACCTCAGAGAGTGAGGACCTTACCATGGCATTGGCGGATATCAGGACGGGCCAGCGCAACGAGGCGGGGATCGCCGCAGCGATAACCCGGCTTTCGGCGCGTTTCGGCACGCGGTTGCAGACCGGCGAGGCGATCCGCACGCAGCACGCCCACACCACCACCTATATTCCCGCGCAGCTTCCCGATGCCGTCGTCTTCGTGGAGAATGCCGAGGAGGTGAAGGCGGTCGTTGGGCTGTGCGCGGAGCTGAAGGTGCCTGTCATTCCCTTCGGCACGGGCTCCTCGCTCGAAGGACAGGTCAATGCCCCCTTCGGCGGCATCTCGATCGATTTTAGCGCTATGAAGCGCGTCCTCGAAGTGAATGCCGAGGATCTCGACTGCACCGTCGAACCCGGCATCACCCGCGAGGAGCTGAACGTCTACCTACGCGATACCGGCCTGTTCTTCCCTATCGATCCCGGCGCCAATGCCTCGATCGGCGGCATGGCCTCGACGCGCGCTTCGGGCACAAACGCCGTGCGCTACGGCACGATGAAGGACAATGTACTGGCCGTGACCGCCGTTACGGCGACCGGCGAGGAGATCCGCACCGCCCGGCGGGCGCGCAAATCCTCGGCCGGTTACGACCTTACGCGCCTTCTTGTCGGGGCGGAGGGCACGCTTGGCGTTCTGACCTCCGTGACCCTGCGCCTGCAAGGCATCCCCGCCGTCATCGCCGGCGGCATCTGCGGTTTTCCGACGCTGAAGGATGCCAGCAATGCGGTGATCATGACCATCCAGCTTGGCATTCCCGTCGCCCGCATCGAACTGCTTAACACCTTACAGATCAAGGCCTGCAACGCCTATTCCGGTCTCGATCTGCCGGAGCAGCCCACGCTGTTCGTGGAGTTCCACGGCACGGAGGAGAGCGTTCGCCTGCAATCGGAAGAATTCGGCGCCATCGCCGCCGAATGCGGCGGCGGCGAATTCCACTGGAGTGCCGATGCCGAGGAGCGGGCAAAGCTCTGGAAGGCCCGGCACAATGTCTATTGGGCCTCGAAGGCGCTGCGTCCCGGCTATGAGGCGATTGCGACCGATGTCTGCGTGCCGATCTCGCGCCTGGCCGATTGCGTAGCCGAGACCGAGCGCGACATCGAGGAGCATGGTCTTCTCGCTCCGATCGTCGGCCATGCCGGCGACGGCAATTTCCATGTCTGCGTGGTCTTCGACGACAAGGACCCGGCTCATGTCGAAAAGGTCGAGGCCTTCGTCGGTCGCCTCAACGCCCGCGCCCTCTCCATGGACGGCACCTGCACGGGCGAACACGGCATCGGTCAGGGCAAGCAGGCTTTCCTGCCGACGGAGCTTGGCGGCGCGGTCACCCTGATGAGGCAGATCAAGCAGGCGCTCGATCCCGACAACATTCTCAACCCCGGCAAGATTTTTTCGACTTTGTAGCGGCAGTTCGCGTTATCCTGACGCGGTGGATTGGAATTCGAGGCATGCGGCGTGCTTTCTAGGATCATGCTTATCGGTGGCGGCCTTGTGGTCGTGGCGCTCTTCGTGGCGCTGCTGGCGCCGCTCTTCGTCGATTGGACGAATTTCCGGCAGGATTTCGAACGCGAGGCGAGCCGTATCATGGGCCGTCCCGTCACCGTGCATGGCAGCGTCGATGCCCGCCTCATCCCGTTCCCATCCGTGACGCTGAACGACGTGCGCGTGGGCTCGCCGGAGGATGGCAAGCCGCTGGTCGAGGTCGCGCGCTTCTCGATGGATGCGGAGCTGGCGCCGTTCCTTTCCGGCGAGGCGCTGATCTTTGACATGCGCATCGAGGAGCCGAAGGCGCGGATCAAACTCTTCCAGGACGGCACGCTCGACTGGGCGCGGGGCCGCAAGTCGGATATCCCCGCCCGCACCGTCATTCTCGAAAATGTCGCCATCACCGGCGGCGACATCGAGTTCGTCGACGAGCAGACGGGTCGTACGCGCCATGTCACCGGGCTCGACGCGCAGATCTCGGCGAAAACGCTGGCCGGTCCCTGGCGCATCGATGGGCGCGGCGCGCTCGATGGGGAAAGCGGGGCGTTCCAGCTGTCGAGCGGGCAGGTGGAGAATGGCGCGCTGTCCATGCGCGCCCGCATCGTTCCCGATAATCTCGCCTTTACAGCGGATCTCGACGGCGCGTTGAAGATCGTCGATTTCCGTCCGCAATATCAGGGCGGTTTCACCGTTTCCGAAAAGCCGCGCGCCAAGGGCGAGGTGGTAAGCGATCCGATCCGCGTCGCTGGCAAGTTCGAGCTTTCCAACGAGCGTGTGCGTATTCCCGAATACCGACTGGAAGCGGGGCCTGCCGCCGATCCCTATGTGGTGACGGGCGAGGCGACGCTGGACACCGGCCGCGCGCCGGAATTCCTTTTGATCGCCGATGGCCAGCAGATCGATGTCTCGCGCATCGGCAACAGCGGGGAGACCGGAAAGACTGGCCGAGACCCGCAGCTTTCCGCCCGCCAGCGGCTTCAGGCGCTGCTGGCGATCGCCGCGGATATTCCGATCCCGCAGGTGCCGGGCCGCGCCAGTCTGTTCCTGCCCGCCGTCGTCGTAGGCGATACGACGGTGCGCGAAATCCGCCTCGACGTGAAGCCTGACGGAGACGGCTGGCGTATCGATCGGGCGGATGCGCAGCTGCCGGGCCGCACCGCGCTGGAGGCGAAGGGGCGGCTGACATTGCGCGAAAACCGCGGCTTCGTCGGCAGCCTGCTGGTCGCGTCCAACCAGCCGTCTGGCCTCGCCACCTGGCTTGCCGGCTCCGTCGATCCGGAAATCCGCAAGCTGAAGACCGCGGGCTTTTCCGCCGACGTGAACCTGACGGACGAGTTGCAGCGCTTTGAGAACCTGGAAATCGCGATTGGCGGTGCGTCGCTGAACGGCCGGCTGGAGCGCGAATCCCGCTCCGATGCCGCGCCGACCCTGTCGCTGGAACTGCGCGGCAACGAGGTGCAGCTGGACTCGTTGCAGGCCCTGACCGGTCTCGTCGCCGGCGATGCATCGCTTGGCACGCTGGCGGACCATGCGATGGCGCTGGATATCAAGGCGGACCGCTTCAACGCCTTTGGCGAAACTGCCAGCGGCGTCAATGCGGCGCTATCGATGAAGGACGGCCTGCTGACGCTGAGCCATCTCGATATCGCCGCACTGGAGGGCGCGACGCTGTCGGCCAGCGGCACGCTCGGCGGGACGTTGTTCGCGCCGAGCGCCGGCATCGATGTGAAGCTGAAGGTGGAGGCCATGCGGCCGGTCGCCGATCTCCTGGCGCGCCACCTGCCGGCCCATCCGCTTCTCAGCCGCTTCGTCGCCAATGCCGGCTATTATGACAATGCCGACCTTTCCATCCGCGCGACCATGGCGGAGGACAAGCCGGCGACGCTGACCGTCACCGGCCCGGTCAATGAGGGGCGTCTGGAACTGAACGTTTCGGCCGAAACGCCCGCCGATCTTCTGGCCGGCAGCCGCTTCGAGCTGGAGGGCAGCCTGTTCAACCCGCAATCCGTCGTGCTCGCCGGGCAGATCGGGCTTGATCCACTGCCCTTCGATGCCGAGCCTGATGGCAGCGCCACAATCCGTGTGACGCAGCCGGAGGAGGGGCCGGCGACGGTGTCAGCGTCTTTCAACGCCGGCAGTACGACGCTTTCCGCGAAGGGCACCGCCGTGCTGGCAGCGAACGGATTCCTCGACGGTACGCTCGCCGTGACCGCCAAGAGCGACGATATCGAACCCTATCTGATGATGAACGGCATCGCCGTGCCGCAGGCCGGCACCGGCCTGCCGATCTCTTTGCAGGCCTCGGTCGCGACCAGCCCCGAAGCCATCGCCATCACGGAGATCACAGGCAAAGCCGATCGCAATGCGTTTTCCGGCAGTCTGACCTTCGATCGCGCGGCGACGGTGCTCAAGGGCACGGGTGCGCTGCGTTTCGATACGGTCGATTTCGCCTTCCTCGCCGAGGCCGTCGCTGGCCCGGTGCAGGATGTCGTGGAAGGCGGGCTCAATGCCGCGCCGCTGGTGCAGCCGCTGCAGGATGCCGCCGATGTCTCCGTCGCGCTGTCGGCCGGTTCCTTCTGGCCGGGGCTTTATGGCGCGGTCGAGGATTTCAAGGGCAATCTACAGTGGAAGGGCGGTGAACTGACGCTCGACGACATGGAGGGCGACTGGCTGGGCGGACGGCTTTCGGGTCGCCTCAAGGTGGCCAATGCCGATGAGAACGGGCTCTTCGAGGCGCGCGCCCGGCTGACGGGCGCGGATCTCTCGAAGATCGCATGGGCTGGACAGCAAGGCGCTGTCGCCACCGGCAAGGCGGATGTAACACTGGCCGTCGATGCCTCCGGCAAGAGCGTCCGGACCATGGTCGAGGGCGCGAGCGGTTCCGGCGAGGTGCATGTTTCGGACCTGACCCTGCGCGGGCTCCATACCGGGGCGCTGCCGGCGCTGCTGGCGGAAGGTGACCGCATCGAAGGCGATGTCACGCCGGAACGGGTCGCGGGTTTTGCCGCCGATGCCATTCTCCAGAAGGAAGCAGCCCTCGGTGACGTGCGCATTCCCTTCGCGCTGGCCGGCGGCAAGTTGCGCGTTCAGAGCGTGACGGCCGAGGATGCCATGGCGGCGCTGACCGGCGATGCCGATGTCGATCTTGCCGGCGACACCATGACGGCGCGCCTTGCCGTCAGCTACAAGGCGGGCGAGGAGGCGCTGGCGGGTGCCGAGCCGGAAGTGGTGCTCGGCTATCGCGGGCTTGTCGAGGCACCGGGCTTCGAGATGGACGTGCAGCCTCTGGCCAATTTCCTGTCGCTGCGCCGCTTCGAGACGGAGCGCCGGCGCGTCGAGACCTTGCAGGCCAATGTGCTGGAAAAGCAGCGCCTGCGTCGCGAGGCTGCCCTTTATCGCTCCCGTGCCGAGGCGCGGGCGGCCCTTGCTGAGGCGGCGCGGCTTCAGGCCGAGGAAGAGGCGCGCCGCCGGGCGGAAGCGCTTGAGCGACTGGAACAGGAGCGCTCCACGCGTGCCGCTGCCGAGGAGGCCGAACGCGTGCGCCGCAAGGCGGCGGATGACGCGCGGCGTCTCAAGGAAGCCGAGCAGGAGGCGCGCCGGCTTGCCGAGCAGCGGGCGGCTGAGGAAGCGCGCAAGGCTGAGGACGAGGCAAAGCAGCGCCGTCTCGTCTCGCCCGGAGAGGGTGTCGAGCGCGGCGAGGATCTGCCGCCGGTCGATGGCGGTCAGCTGAATTTCGACGGCCTGCCCGGTGTCAACTAACCGGGCTGTCGGCCACCCGTTCCTTCAGCCATTCGAGCACATAGAGCCGCAGCGCCGAGGAGAGGTTGTCGTCTACGGCGCGCGTGTCGTCGATCTCGCGGATGAGAGCGGCCAGCGGCAGCGCCCGCCCGTCGGCGATATCCTTCAGCATGTCGTGAAAGGCCGGCTCCAGCGAAAAGCTCGTGCGGTGGCCATGAAGGGTCGTGGAATATTTGCGGATCATGCCTTGTGCATCGATTCAAGGGTTTGGGAGATCGATTCCGGTTTTCCCGGCAAAGGCTTGAAAAGCTTTCAGTCCTTCGTCTCGTCGGGCCGCTCTGATTGCTCGAGACGGCCCTGATCGAGGGTCTTTTCCGCTTTCTCGTTGAGGGCGCGCGTCAGCGTCTTCTCCGCCTTCGTGCGACCGAAGGTGACCCGGTTCTGCTCGGCCTGCTTTTCCTTGTCGGAGCGGGCTTTCTGCTTGCGGAACTGGCGAAGATTGACGACGTCGCCGCTCATCGAAGAACTCAGTTCTTCTTACGGAAGGAATCGAGCGAGACGACCGAGCCGCCCTTGTTGTCGTCGCCGCCGGTCGGGGGCGTCGGCTCTTCGCCCGCATCCTCGGCCTTTTCTGGCGAGGCGGGATAGGCGGTGATCTCGGCGGAGTGCTCTTCCTCCTCCTCGGCGGCCGGCACGTCGAATTCCAGTTCGAAGCTCACCGAAGGGTCGTAGAAGCCGCGGATGGCGTTGAACGGGATGACCAGCTTTTCCGGCGTATCGGAGAAGGAGAGGCCGATTTCGAACAGGCTCTCGGTGACCTTGAGGTCCCAGAACTGGTGCTGCACGACGATGGTCATCTGCTCGGCATATTTCGCCTTGAGGTGCTGCGAGATGCGCACACCGGGGGCGTTGGTCAGGAAGGTGATGAAGAAATGGTGCTCACCGGGGAGGTGCCCCGTGACCGCGACTTCGGACAAAACCTTGCGAATGACGCTGCGCAGCGCGTCCTGGGCGAGAATGTCGTAGCGAATGTGGTCTTGCGCCATCCGTTCCTGTCTTTCTTCCTGCTGCCTTTATATCAGGCATTGCGTCTCATCTCATGCGGTCGGGCACGAGTCATCTGGCACAGCTATAGACCATTTCAAGGGATTGGAGAAGGTGAAGGCTTCTGTTGCCAGGTGCCTTCGGACCCCGCCTGCCGGTGCGACCCGTCAGGACTTTGAGTGAAGTGTCACACCGCGATTAAGCAGCGAGACGAGCTTCCGCATAGTTGTCGTTTGCAACTACAAGTTTAGCCCGATAACGGTGGTACAATGCCGAGCAAAAAGTCGATCTTTACGCCCTTGTCGATCCTATTTCGCCCCCATCAAAAGCCGGTCCGTCAAGGGTTGACCGGTTTTTGGTGGAGGCGCCGGGTACCGCCCCCGGGTCCAATGGGTTTATTACACCGCCCGTTTATTGCCATAGCTGCCGAAGCAGCACGTCACATATAGGCATTCCCGGCGCGCAAGAAAAGGGTTTTGTGACGGGATTTCCGATTTACCTTCAGGCAGTTTCGGCAAGCGGCGGGGCTTCGTTGGCCCAGCGGCTCTGGAATTCGGCAAGCGGGACGGGCCGGCCGAAATAATAGCCCTGGAAAACGGTGCAGCCGAAGGACTGGAGAAGCAGCAATTGCTCCTTCGTTTCGATGCCCTCGGCGACGACGGAAAATTCCAGCATGCGGGCGATGTCGAAGATGCTTTTGAGCAGGATCCGGTTGCGCTTGCTCTGGGGCGCGTCCTGCACGAAGGAGCGGTCGATCTTGATCTCGTGGATCGGCAATTGCCGCAGGTGGCTCAGCGAGGAATAGCCGGTGCCGAAATCGTCGAGCGAGAGGATGATGCCCGCAGCACGCAGCGCCCGCATCTTCTCCACTATGACATCGACGTCGTCGACCATCATGCTTTCGGTGAGTTCCAGCTTGAGGCGGGTCGGATCGAGCTCGCGGGCCGCGATGCGGGCCATCAGGGTTTCGATGAAGTCGGCCTTCATGAACTGGTCGACGCTGACATTGACCGACAGTTTCAGATGGCGCGTCGCCGCGTCCTGCTGCCAGAAGGCGAGGGTGCGGCAAGCCTCGCCCAGCACCCAGTCGCCCAGCGCCGGCATCAGGCCGGCCTCTTCCGCGGCGGGAATGAATTCGGCCGGCGAAATATGGCCGCCGCCCGGCCGCTTGCGACGCAGCAGCGCTTCGGCGCCGGACACTTTGCCGGCTTCATCCACTTGCGGCTGGTAAAACAGCTCGAATTCCCGGTTGGTGAGCGCGGCCTTGATATCGCGCGCCTGATCGAAGTTATGCGCGAATTTCAGCTGCATCACATAGATGCCGCCACAGAGCAGAGCGACGGCGATGATCGTATTCACCCACGTGCCGAAGGTGCGAAATTCGTCCGCTATCGGCTGGGTCACCGGGGCGGTGAAATTGGTGCTCGAGAAGACAATGAAGGACCCGAGGCACAGCACGATGACGGCCAGCTGGAGGCGCGAGCGCTCGCGCTGGTAGTTGATATAGCCGAGCAGCGCCAGGACCAGCAGGAAGATATGCGTGACGCGCGGCGCCACGGCATTCGGCACGTCAAAGACGAGGCAGAAGACCAGGATGATGAAGAAGAAGGATATCTGCGAGAACAGCAGGGCCGCCGAAAGCTGACGGCGATGCGCCAGGAGAAAGCTCATGAGGGCGACGGCGATTACCGCGACGTCGATGCCAACAAGGGCCCAGGCTTGCCGGGAGGCAAAGAAGATGCCCCAGCCGAGCGCCATCACCGCAACGGCCAGAGAGGCTACGCCATAGGCAAGCCAGAATCTCTGCGAATGGTCTTCCGTCTGTCGCACCTGCCGATACCGTCGTTATCAGCGGCATGCCTGTTGCAGGCCGCAGCACACACCTCTACGTGGTATTTCTTCAGAAATTGCAAAAATACCGGTGCAAATCCTATGGGAGCCTGGCATCGCCTATTATCGCTTGACTTGCCTCGAGCACGGGAAAACCATGGCCGTGCGTCAGGCTCGCCATGATGGCGGCACGCATGTTGATCGTAGAGGGAGACAGCATGACCGATTATCTCGCAGATGTCCGCAAATATGACAGCGGTGCCGACGAGGCCGTCGTCAAGAAGATCGTGAGCCATCTCGGCATCGCGTTGCGCAACCGCGACTCGTCGCTGGTCTCCTGCTCCGACCCCGCGGAACTCGACCGCGTCAAGGAGAAGTGGTGCAGCAAGAAGTTCGGCATCACGGGCGACGCCGCCGACAAGGCGGTCGAGGCCGTTTGCAAGGCGATGGCCGACGACCGCACGAAATCGCGCGTCACCTTCTACTATCTCACGGCCAAGGAACTCGGGAAACTCGACGCGCTGGCCTGAGACAGGCCGGGCCTCAAGACAACGGAGCCTTGGGGAAAACGGGGAAATCCCATTTCGTCCTTTGGTCGCCGCCGTTCGCGCATTAGTATCTTACGCTGGACAACGAATCGGCGGCGACCATGCAGCAATATCTCGATCTTCTCGCCCATGTAATGGAAAACGGCTCCGACCGCGGAGACCGGACCGGCACGGGCACGCGCGGCGTCTTCGGCCATCAGATGCGCTTCGACCTGTCGGAAGGTTTCCCGGTGCTGACCACCAAGAAGCTGCACCTGCGCTCGATCATCCATGAATTGCTGTGGTTCCTGAAGGGAGATACCAATATCGGCTATCTCCACGACAACGGCGTCACCATCTGGGATGAATGGGCCGACGAGAAGGGCGAACTCGGCCCGGTCTACGGCTATCAGTGGCGCTCCTGGCCGACCCATGACGGCCGCCATCTCGATCAGATCGTCGCCGTAATCGACAGCATCAAGCGCAACCCGAATTCCCGCCGCCACATCGTGTCGGCCTGGAACCCGGCGCTGGTCGACGAGATGGCGCTGCCGCCATGCCATTGCCTGTTCCAGTTCTACGTGGCGGACGGCAAGCTCTCCTGTCAGCTCTATCAGCGCTCGGCGGATATCTTCCTCGGCGTGCCCTTCAACATCGCTTCCTACGCGCTGCTGACCATGATGGTGGCGCAGGTGACGGATCTGCAGCCGGGCGATTTCGTTCATACGCTGGGCGACGCGCATATCTATGCCAACCATTTCGAGCAGGTGCGCACGCAGATGACGCGCCGGCCGAAGCCGCTTCCTTTCATGAAGATCAATCCCGATGTGAAGGATCTTTTCTCCTTCAAATTCGAGGACTTCACCCTGATCGGCTACGAAGCCGATTCAACCATCAAGGCGCCCATCGCCGTCTGATTTCCGGGAAGTCGCATGAGCCAGGTCAAGATCGTCCTCGTCGTCGCCGTGGCGAAAAACGGTGTCATCGGCCGCGACGGCGACCTGCCGTGGCGCCTGCCGTCCGACCTCAAGCGCTTCAAGCAGCTGACGCTCGGCAAGCCGGTGCTCATGGGCCGCAAGACCTGGGATTCGATCGGCCGACCGCTGCCGGGGCGCCCGAACATCGTCATCACCAGGGACACTACATTTTCCGCACCCGGCGCCGAGGTGGTCTCCTCGCTTGACGACGGATTGGTTTGCGCGCAGCGCGAGGCCGAAAAGCTCGGCGTCGACGAGGTCTGTGTCATCGGCGGCGGGCAGATCTATGCGCAGGTCTTCGACCGCGCCGATATCCTGCACGTCACCCATGTCGAGGCGGACGTCGACGGCGACACGCGCTTTCCCGAAATCGACCCCGCCGTGTTCGAGAAGGTCGTCGAAGAGCCCATTCCCCAGGGCGAGAAGGACAGCCACGCCATGCGCTTCGTCACCTGGCGCCGGAAAACCGCGGCTTAGGGCGGTAAATCGCGTCGATCACGAACTATTTTGCCGCACGGGTGCGCATCCCGTCGTGGATTTGTTGAAAGGTGCCCGAGGGATACCTATAACGGGTTCACCTAGCGTTGTGCGGCGAAACAATCCGCGAAACGCTCAGCAACAGATCGATGGTGGATTTTCGCCCTTTCGCGGAGATGCGCCAAGGGGACATGAAAGAAAGAGGTATTGATGCCCTGGAGCAATCAGAATGGCGGCGGCGGCCCTTGGGGTGGCGGCGGCAGCGGCGGTGGTGGAAACAATCAGGGGCCATGGGGGCAGGGTCCGAACCGTCCTCGCGGCGGCGGTGGCGGCAATGGCGGCCCACCGGACCTTGAGGAAATCATCCGGCGCGGCCAGAACCAGCTGAAGAACGTCATGCCCGGCGGTTTCAACGGCGGCGCCGTTGTCATCGGCCTCCTGCTTCTCGGCGTTTTCTGGCTGATGAACTCCATCTATACCGTCCAGCCAGACGAGCGCGGCGTCGAGTTGCGCTTCGGCAAGCCCAAGCAGGAAATCTCCATGCCGGGCCTGCACTTCCACATGTGGCCCTTCGAGACCGTCGAACTCGTGAAGATCACCGAGCAGCAGCAGAATATCGGCCGCCGCACGGCCGCGTCGAATTCCGATGCCTCCGGCCTGATGCTGACGGGCGACCAGAACATCGTCAACGTGCAGTTCTCGGTGCTCTATTCGGTCACCGACCCGCAGGCCTACCTCTTCAATCTCGAATATCCCGCCGAAACGCTGCAGCAGGTCTCCGAAAGCGCCATGCGCGAAGTCGTCGGCCGCCGTCCGGCGCAGGACATCTTCCGCGATAACCGTCAGGCGATCGCCGAAGGCGTGAAGACGACGATTCAGGCGACCATGGACGCCTATGGCGCCGGCATCTCGATCAACACGGTTGCCATCGAAGACGCGGCCCCGCCGCGCGAAGTCGCCGACGCGTTCGACGAAGTGCAGCGCGCCGAGCAGGACGAGGACCGCTTCCTCGAAGAAGCCAACCAGTATGCCAACCAGAAACTGGGTCTCGCCCGCGGTCAGGCCGCGCAGGTCCGCGAAGAGGCGGCCGCCTACAAGGACCGCGTCGTCAAGGAAGCGGAAGGCGAGGCGGCACGCTTCCTTTCCATCTACGAACAGTACAAGGCAGCGCCCGATGTCACCCGCAAGCGTCTCTTCCTTGAAACCATGGAAGGCGTGATGAAGAACTCCAAGAAGGTCATCATCGACGAAAAGCAGGGCGGACAGGGCGTCGTTCCCTTCCTCCCGCTCAATGAACTGGGCCGCACTACGGGCCAGCAGGCAGGAGGGACGCAGTAATGGGTAACCGTTTTCCAGCCATCCTGATCGCCATCGGCGTTCTCCTGTTCATCGCCTATTCCTCGGTGTTCGTCGTCAACGAGCGCCAGCAGGCGATCGTCATCCGCTTCGGCCAGATCCAGGACGTCAAGACGGAACCGGGCCTCTACTTCAAGCTGCCCTTCGGCTTCATGGATGCCGACAGCGTCCAGTATATCCAGGACCAGGCGCTGCGCTTCGATCTCGACGATATCCGCGTTCAGGTCTCGGGCGGCAAGTTCTATGAGGTCGATGCCTTCGTGGTCTACAAGATCACGGATGCCCGCCGCTTCCGCGAAACCGTCTCGGGTGACCGGGAATCGGCGGAATCGCGCCTTCGCACCCGTCTCGATGCCGCCCTTCGCCGCGTCTACGGTCTGCGCGGTTTCGAATCCGCTCTGTCCGAAGAGCGCGCTTCGATGATGCGCGAGGTTCGCGGCGAACTGACGAACGACGCCTCCAATCTCGGCCTGACGATCTCCGACGTCCGCATCCGCCGCACGGACCTGACGCAGGAAGTCTCGCAGCAGACCTTCGAGCGCATGAAGGCCGAGCGTCTTGCCGAAGCCGAATTGATCCGCGCTCGCGGTAACGAAGCCGGCCAGCGCCGCCGCGCCATCGCCGACCGTCAGGTCGTCGAGTTCATCGCGGCCGCCCAGCGCGATTCGGAAATCCTGCGAGGCGAGGGTGAAGGCGAGCGCAGCCGCGTGTTCGCCGAAGCCTTCTCGCAGGATCCGGCCTTCTTCGACTTCTACCGGTCGATGAGCGCCTACCGGGAAGCGATGGGGGCGTCGGACACGACGCTCGTGCTTTCGCCGCAGTCGGAATTCTTCCGCTACTTCGAGGACGCCGCCGGCACCAAGCCTGCCGCATCCACGGCGACGGACACGACGACCGGCACGGCCACGACGCCGGCGACGGCGAACTGACGACATGGCCGATTTCCTCACGGGAATCGCCTTCTTCCTGATCATCGAGGGGCTGGTGTACGCACTGGCCCCTTCGGTTTTGCGGCGCATGGCGGAAATGCTGCCGCAGATTCCCGAGACGCAGCTGAGGGCGAGCGGGCTCTTTGCCATCGGGCTCGGCGTGCTGATGGTCTGGTTCATCCGGGGCGCATGACGGCGGCCCTTGCAGGAACCCGCGAAGACGGGCATGACTTTCACATCAATTCAGCGTGGCGGACTGATTTTTGCCGTATCCGGGGCAAACACTCGCCATGAGATCCGGAACGAATGGGGATGCCTGATATGGCTTTGAAGACGACGTCCAGCGCAGCCAAGGCGGCGCTCGCGCTCGCGGTAACGTTCTCGCTGGTGGCGGGCACACCGTTCGCCGTGCCGGCCGCCGCTGAGGTGAAGCCGACGAACAATGGCCCGGAATCCGTGGCCGACCTTGCCGAGAGCCTGCTCGACGCCGTCGTCAACATTTCTACCTCGCAGAACGTCAAGAGCGACGACAAGGCGCCCATTCCACAGGTGCCGGAGGGCTCGCCGTTCCAGGATTTCTTCGACGAATTCTTCAAGGGTGAGGGCGGCGAGGGCGGCAACCAGGGTCAGACGGTCAATTCGCTGGGCTCCGGCTTCGTCATCGACCCCTCGGGCTTCATCGCGACGAACAACCACGTCATCGAAGGCGCCGACGATATCGAGGTGAACTTCGCCAACGGCTCCAAGCTGAAGGCCAAGCTCGTCGGGACCGACCCGAAGACCGACCTCGCGCTCCTCAAGGTTGAGCCGAAAGCGCCGCTGAAGGCCGTGCCGTTCGGCGATTCCCGCACCATGCGCATCGGCGACTGGGTGATGGCGATCGGCAATCCGTTCGGTCTTGGCGGTTCGGTGACGGTCGGCATCATCTCGGCGCGCGGCCGCAACATTAATGCCGGCCCCTACGATAATTTCATTCAGACGGACGCCGCCATCAACCGCGGCAATTCCGGCGGCCCGCTGTTCAACATGCATGGCGAGGTCATCGGCATCAACACCGCCATCATCTCGCCCTCGGGCGGCTCGATCGGCATCGGCTTCTCCGTGCCGACGGAACTGGCGCAGAACATTTTTACGCAGCTGCGCGAGTTCGGCGAGACCCGCCGCGGCTGGCTCGGTGTGCGCATCCAGCCCGTCACCGACGATATTGCCGAAAGCCTCGGCATGAAGGAGACCAAGGGCGCGCTGGTGGCCGGCATCATCAAGGGCGGTCCGGTCGATAACGGCTCGATCCAGACGGGCGACGTCATCACCCGCTTCGACGGCAAGGACGTGCACGAGATGCGCGACCTGCCGCGCGTCGTCGCCGAAAGCCCCGTCGGCAAGGCGGTCGATGTGCTGCTGCTGCGCGACGGCAAGGAGATCACGGTCAAGGTGACGCTCGGCCGTCTCGAGGACGGTGAGAAGCAGGCCGATGCCGGCGACGAGATGGTGCCGGAAGAAGGCACGATCGAAGAGGACACGACGCCCGAGACCGGCGAGAAGACCGCGCCGGCCCCTGCCGACCTGGTGCTCGGCATGGCGATCGGCGATCTCGATGCGGATGCCCGCAAGACCTTTGATATCGTCGAAAGCGTCAAGGGCGTCGTCATCACCGAGGTCGCGCCGGATTCGGCCGCAGCCGAGCGCGGCATCGTGCCGGGCGACGTGATCGTCGAGATTGGCCAGGAAGCGGTGACCACGGCCGAGGAGGTCACGACCCGCGTCGATAAGCTGAAGTCGGAAGACCGCCGCAACGCGCTGATGATGATCGCCAACCATACCGGCGCGCTGCGCTATGTCACGGTTCGCATCGATTGAGACAAAAAGGCGAGTCCCGTCAGGGGCTTGCCGGCACTATCGGACAGAGTGAATCAGGCCGCTGGAGCATCGCTTCAGCGGCCTTTTGCATGGACTCAGCCGGTCACGAAGTCCGACTTGCGATAGCCCTGCAGGTAGAGCAGCGCGGTAAGATCGCCGTGATCGATGCGGATTTTCGCCTCGGCCGCAACGGCGGGCTTGGCGTGCAGCGCGACGCCGGTGCCGGAGAGATGCAGCATGCCGAGGTCGTTGGCGCCGTCGCCGACGGCCATGGCCTCGTCTGGGGAAATGCCGAGGCGCGTGGCGATGTCGTTCAGGGCATCCACCTTTGCCTGCTTGCCGAGGATCGGCTCGGCGACTTCGCCGGTCAGCTTGCCGTCCACGTCGAGCAGGATGTTGGCGCGGTTCTCGTCGAAGCCGAGCGTCGCGGCGATGCGGCTCGTGAAGACGGTGAAGCCGCCTGAGACGAGTGCGGTGTAATAGCCCTTGGCCTTCATGGTGGCGATGAGTTCGCGCCCGCCCGGCGTCAGCGTGATGCGCTTTTCGATGACCTCGTCGACGACGGAGATCGGCAGGCCCTTGAGCAGCGCGACGCGCTCACGAAGGGCGGGCTCGAAGGCGATCTCGCCGTTCATGGCACGGGCGGTGATGGTCGCGACCTTGTCCTTGAGACCGACTTCGGCCGCCAGTTCGTCGATGCATTCCTGGCCGATCATCGTCGAATCCATGTCGGCGATCAGGAGCTTCTTGCGACGCGTCTCGGCGTCCTGCACGGCGAGATCGATCGGCGCGCCGCCGATGACGGCGCGGATTTTGTCGCCCGCTTCATCCGGATCGCTGTCGTCGCGAAGCGCGATGTCGCAGGCGATGCCGTCGGCGAGCCAGTAGAGGCCGGATGCATTGACGGCCTCGGCAGCCTTTTCGGCGAGCGCCGGGGTCAGAACAGGGTTTGACGGATTGGCGACAAGCGTGGCAACGAAAGCCATGATGGAAAACCTTGATCGAAAGCAGGACGCGATCCTGATAACCGGCCCGACGGCCAGCGGCAAGTCCGCGCTTGCCGTGCGGCTGGCGGCCGAGCACGGTGGCGTGGTGATCAATGCCGACAGCATGCAGGTCTATGACACGCTGAACGTTCTGACCGCCCGGCCGCGGCCCGGCGATATGGACGGCATCGAACACCGCCTCTATGGCCATGTACCGGCGCGTGCTGCCTATTCCACCGGCGACTGGCTGCGGGAGGCAACTGCCTTGGTGGGAGAGCTGCGTATACGGGGCCGGTTGCCGGTCTTCGTCGGCGGCACCGGTCTCTATTTTCGGGCTCTGACGGGGGGACTCTCGGATATGCCCACCATTCCCGATGATATCCGGGAGCGGGTCCGCGCACGCCTTGTGGCCGAGGGCGCCGAGGCGCTGCACCGGGATCTTGCCAAATGCGACCCGCAAACGGCTGCACGGCTGAGGCCGAGCGATGGCCAGCGCATTCTGCGGGCGCTTGAGGTGGTCGAGGCGACGGGCAAGTCGATTTCGGCCTTCCAGTCGGCTTCAGGGCCGACGTTGATCGATCCGGAGCGGGCGGAGAAGATCGTCGTGCTGCCGGACCGCGCGGTGCTGGCCGCCCGCATCAACCGGCGCTTCGCAATGATGCTCAAGGCGGGCGCGGTGGAAGAGGTGCAGGCGCTGCTTGCACAACACGTCTCGCCGGCAATGCCTGTCATGAAGGCGATCGGCGTGCCGCAGATTACGGCGATGCTGGCGGGCGAGATGCGCGAGGCCGAGGTGATCGAGCGGGGTGCTGCCGCAACCCGACAATATGCCAAGCGCCAGATGACCTGGTTCCGCAACCAGCTCGACGAGAGCTGGCGGCGGATCGATCCGCATTCGGGCGATTAACGGCGAATGAGGCTGCTGAGCGGCTTCTTGAGAAGCTGTTCGCGGATGGAACCTTCGCGCCGCGGCGTTTCCTGCTGCTGTTCGCCGAAGGCCGGGCGGGGCGGCTGGCGATAAGGATCGGCCGCCGGGCGTTGCTGTTCCGTCGTCAGTTCGCGACGGATGGTTTCAAAGCGATCCTGCGCCGGCTGGTCATAGGCGCCTGCGGCCCCCGGCAGCATATCAGGACGATAGGGCTCATGCGCCGGCGGCGCGGCTGCGGCCGGGCGATAGGGATCCTGCACTGGCGCGGCTGCGATCGGGCGTGGTGCGGGGGCTGCGTTCTGCAGCGTGTCGATATAGTCCTCCTCGTCCTCGTAGGGCGCATCCTCGTAGCCGGTCGGCAATGCGCCGCCCTGGCCCTGCGTGGCGAGATAGGCGTTCTGGAAGCCGGAAATATCCGGGCCGGTAATGGCGCGCATGCGCGCCACGATGTTGCGCAGATCGACGCTTTGCGGTGTCTCTTCGGTGACCTTCACACCCGTGCCGTTCGCCTTGGGCAGGCGGCTTGCCTCGACGCGGGAGAATCGCATGCGCATCGGCACCGCGACGGCTTCGCCGAAGGCGATCGCTTCGCCATTGCCGATCGAGGAGATGAAGCTCGTCGTCGATGACGAGGAATTGGGGATCGCCGAGCGGATGATCTCCTGGTCGTGATCGTTGGCAAGGCGCATCGCGAAGATCGTCGAGCACTGCGACAGGATGGTCGGATCGAGTTCGCCGGGGCGCTGCGTGATGATGCCGAGCGAGACGCCGTATTTGCGGCCCTCCTTGGCAATGCGGGCGATAGCCTGGCGCGTCGGCATGAAGCCGAGCTTCGGATCGGCCGGCACATAGCGGTGCGCCTCTTCGCAGACGACCAGCATATGCACGCCGCCATTGCTCCACAGGCCGATTTCGAAGGCCATGCGGCAGAGAACCGAGGCGACCGAATTGACGACTTCCGAGGGAATGCCGGCGAGCTGGAAGGTGGTGACCGGCTTGCCGTCGCCGGGAATGCGGAAGATGCGGGCGATCGTGTCGAGGATCGTGTCGGTGATCGTGTTCGAGGAGAACATGAAGTGGTAGCGCGGGTCGTTGATCGCCGACATGATCTTGACCTTGAGCGAGCGCAGATGCGGCTTTTCCGCCCGTCCCTCGAGCCGGCCGATGCGCTCGTCGATCAGCGCCAGTAGGTCGGCGATGCGGAAGGGGACCGGCGTATCCGACGTCACCGAGCTCTTCTCGCTTGCACGGCGCACCAGGCCGTTGTCGCTGGAGCCGCGGAAGGCGCGCTTGGCCTCCGGGATCAGGTCGCGCAGGATATCCATTTCCTCCGGCACCGGGGGGCGTCCGCGGAAAACGACCTCGGCGAATTCCTCCAGCCGGAACAGCCAGAAGGGCAGGTCGAGCGTATCCGTATCGATGACGACCGCGAGGTCGCCGAAGGCGGAGGCGAATTCGTTGTGCGGATCGAGGATCAGCACGCGCAGGCGCGGATCGGCCTGGATGGCCTTGTGCAGCAAGAGCGTGACGGAGGTCGATTTGCCGACGCCGGTGGTGCCGACGATGGCGAAATGCTTTTCCAGCATTGAAGGCACATGGATCGTCGCGTCGATGCTCTCGTCCTGCGTCAGCTTGCCGATGGCGCAGACATCGTTCTTGCCGGTGTCGTAGACCTTGGCGAGATCGGAGGCGCGGATGCGGTGCGCGATGGCGCCGAGATGCGGATAGTCGGTGATGCCGGCGGAAAATTCCTCGCGGCCATCAGGGCCCACATGAACTTCGCCGAGAAGTTCGACTTCGATGCGGAAGACGGTATCGCGGTTTTCCACCCAGCTTTGCTGGTCGGTGGACATGGAATAAACGAGAGCGACGATGCGGTTGCGGCCGACGGAAATCGAGATGAGGCGCCCCACGGCCCACAGTTCCGTGAGCGCCGTCTGCCCGCTTTCGGCAACGGCGCTGATGGTGGCGTGCGAGCCGTTGCAGGCGACGACTCGGCCCATCAGACGGTTGCCCTGCAACACGTCGTCCCGGCGCTCCTGTTCGCCTGCTACTATAGAACTTTGAAAATCATTGTTCAGCAATCACGGCACTCCTTGCCATCAAAGGCGGATTCTAGCCGAGGCCGCTTAATAAGACGTTTCGTGTTGGCGCGGCTTTGCACCAGCTTTTCCCGTCGGTCCCGGATTCCGTGCCGTTTCGAAGCATCGGGAAAAGCGTTGACGCGCGCCGGCTTTGTGGCTAACACTTCGACCCATGAAAAATCTGACGGTTGTTATTCTTGTGGTGGGAACGCGCATGGGCAGGGTGGTGTAACCATCCGGCGAAAGCACCCATGCGCGGTAAGCAGGCTCCTCCAAGGGGCCTTTTTTTATGCCCGAAAATTCGATAAGCACCCTGGAAATACGAAAGAGACGGACGGGAAACCGATGAGCGGAACAGAAAACCAGATGACGGGCGCCGAGATTGTCTTGCAGGCCCTGAAAGACAATGGCGTAGAACATATCTTCGGCTATCCCGGCGGCGCCGTGCTGCCGATCTACGACGAGATCTTCCAGCAGGACGATATCGAGCACATTCTCGTTCGCCACGAGCAGGGCGCCGGCCACATGGCCGAAGGCTATGCCCGCTCCACCGGCAAGGTCGGCGTCATGCTGGTCACGTCGGGTCCGGGTGCGACGAATGCCGTCACGCCGCTGCAGGATGCGCTGATGGATTCCATCCCGCTCGTCTGCCTCACCGGTCAGGTTCCGACCACGCTCATCGGTTCCGATGCCTTCCAGGAATGCGACACGGTCGGCATCACGCGCCCCTGCACCAAGCACAACTGGCTGGTCAAGGACGTCAACGATCTCGCCCGCATCATCCATGAGGCCTTCCGCGTCGCGCAGTCCGGTCGTCCGGGCCCCGTCGTCGTCGATATCCCGAAGGACGTGCAGTTTGCCACCGGCACCTACACGCCGCCATCGGCCGCCCCCGTTCAGAAAAGCTACCAGCCGAAGATCCAGGGTGATGCCCGCGCGATCGAAGCGGCCGTCAGTCTGATGAAGTCGGCCCGCCGCCCGATCATCTATTCCGGCGGCGGCGTCGTGAATTCCGGTCCGGAAGCCTCGCGCCTGCTGCGCGAACTCGTCGAGATCACCGGTTTCCCGATCACCTCCACGCTGATGGGCCTCGGCGCCTATCCGGCTTCCGGCAAGAACTGGCTGGGCATGCTCGGCATGCACGGTTCTTACGAGGCGAACATGGCGATGCATGACTGCGACGTCATGGTCTGCATCGGCGCGCGCTTCGACGACCGTATCACCGGCCGCCTGAACGCCTTCTCGCCGAATTCGAAGAAGATCCACATCGATATCGACCCGTCCTCGATCAACAAGAACGTCCGCGTCGACGTTCCGATCCTGGGCGATGTCGGCAATGTCCTGGAAGACATGGTCCGTCTATGGCGGGCCGGCGCCAAGGACTACGACAAGTCGCAGCAGGGCGACTGGTGGTCCTCGATTGCCAAGTGGCGTGCGCGCAACTCGTTTGCCTACAAGGCGAGCAACGACGTGATCATGCCGCAATATGCGATCGAGCGGCTCTATGAGCTGACCAAGGACCGCGACACCTACATCACGACGGAAGTCGGCCAGCACCAGATGTGGGCGGCGCAGTTCTACGGTTTCGAACAGCCGAACCGCTGGATGACTTCGGGCGGCCTCGGCACGATGGGCTACGGCTTCCCGGCGGCGATCGGCGTGCAGGTCGCGCACCGCGACAGCCTCGTCATCGACATCGCGGGCGATGCCTCGATCCAGATGTGCATTCAGGAAATGAGCTGCGCGGTCCAGTACAATCTGCCCGTCAAGATATTCATCCTGAACAACCAGTATATGGGCATGGTGCGCCAGTGGCAGCAGCTGCTGCACGGCAACCGCCTGTCGAATTCTTATACGGAAGCCATGCCTGACTTCGTCAAGCTGGCGGAAGCCTATGGCGGCGTCGGCATCGCCTGCGACAAGCCTGCCGATCTTGACGGCGCAATCCAGGAGATGATCGACGTCAACCGCCCGGTCATCTTCGATTGCCGCGTGGCGAACCTCGCCAACTGCTTCCCGATGATCCCCTCGGGCAAGGCACATAACGAAATGCTGCTGCCCGACGAGGCCACGGACGAAGCGGTCGCCAACGCGATCGACGCCAAGGGCCGCCAGCTCGTTTGATGAAAAGGTAGAAACGATCATGAACGCACACCTACAGCCCACCGGTTCTGCCTACTTCATCGCCAAGGAAACCCAGGTCGCGGAGAGCCACACGCTCTCCGTGCTGGTCGATAACGAGCCCGGCGTGCTTGCCCGCGTCATCGGCCTGTTCTCCGGCCGCGGCTACAACATCGAGAGCCTCACGGTTTCCGAGACCGAGCACGAGGCGCATCTGTCGCGCATCACCATCGTGACGCGCGGCACGCCCAGCGTGCTGGAGCAGATCAAGTCGCAGCTCGAGCGCATCGTGCCGGTCCACCGCGTCGTCGACCTCACCGTGCGCGCCAAGGCGCTCGGCCAGGAACGGCCGATCGAGCGGGAAGTGGCGCTGGTGAAGATCGTCGGCTCCGGCGAGATGCGCCAGGAAACGCTGCGTCTGGCCGATGCCTTCCATGCCAAGGTCGTCGATGCGACGACGGATCATTTCATCCTGGAAATCACCGGCAAGTCCTCGAAGATCGACCAGTTCGTGGCGATCATGAAGCCGCTCGGCCTCGTCGAAGTCTGCCGCACCGGCATCGCCGCGATGAACCGCGGCCCGCAGGGCATGTGAGATTTCTCACGGTTTGAATTCGGCAAAGGGCCTTTCCGGAAACGGAAAGGCCCTTTGTTTTGCTCAGATCATCTCCAGCGGCCGCTTGCGGGTCGGTGGCGGGAAGGCTTCGTCGAGAAGGCGCAGGTCCTCCGAGGTCAGGCGGATTTCCGAGGCGCGGAAATTGTCGCGTACCCGTTCGGGCGAGCCGGATTTCGGGATGGCGATGACGCCGGCCTTGGTGAGCAGGAAGGCGAGCGCGACCTGGGCCGAGCCGACATTGTGAATGCGGCCGATCTCCTCCAGCACGGGATGGCCCAGAAGGCGGCCCTCGTCGAGCGGTGAATAGGCCATGATCGGGATGCCCTGCACCTGGCTCCAGCGCAGGAGATCGAATTCGATGCCGCGGCGGGCGAGATTGTAGAGCACCTGATTGGCCGCCGGGCGACGCGGCTCGGCGTCTTCGAGCAGTTCCCGCATGTCGGAAATGTCGAAGTTCGAGACGCCCCAGGCGCCGATCTTGCCCTCAGCCTTCAGCGTCTCGAAGGCCTCCACCGTCTCGGAGAAGGGGTGGCGGCCGCGCCAGTGCAAGAGGTAGAGTTCGATATGGTCGGTGCCGAGGCGCTTGAGGCTGGCTTCGCAGGCGGCGATCGTACCCGCGCGGCTGGCATTGTAGGGCAGCACCTTGCTGACGAGAAACACGTCGTCGCGCCGTCCCTTGATGGCCTCGCCGACGACTTCCTCCGCGCCGCCGTCAGCATACATTTCCGCCGTGTCGATGACCGTCATGCCGAGATCGAGCCCGGCACGCAGGCTTGCGGCCTCCTCGGCCATCGATGCCTCGCCTTCGCCCATATGCCAGGTGCCGAGGCCAAGGGCCGGGACCTGTTTTCCGCCGGGAAGGGTGACTGCCGGTAGTTCCGCTTTCATGCTGCACTCCACGAGAGACGCCATACATCAGCAATCGGAATTGTGTGTATGACAAGAATTGGCTGGTCGTCGCCAAGAGATGGACTATCAATCGGAAAAAACAATCCGGATCACAAGAGACTGCCATGCAGATCGAAATCTTTCTGGCGCTGCTGGTCTTCGCCTTCACGACCTCCATCACGCCCGGCCCGAACAATATGATGCTGTTCGCCTCCGGCGTGAATTTCGGTTTCGTGCGCACGATCCCGCATATGTGCGGCATCGGCGTGGGTTTCCTCGTGCTGCTCTTAGCCGTCGGTTTCGGGCTCGGCGCGCTGCTGGAGGCCGTGCCGTTGGTCTATACCGTGCTGAAATTTGCCGGCGGCGCCTATCTCGTCTGGATCGCCTGGAAGATCGGCACCTCGCGCTCGCTCGGCGAGGGCAAGGCCGGTGCCCGGCCGATGAGCTTCCTGGAGGCCGCCGCCTTTCAATGGGTCAATCCGAAGGCCTGGGTCATGGCCGTCTCCGCCATGGCGACCTATACCAATTCGGCCAATTACACGATGAGCGTGCTGATCGTCGGCATTGCCTTCGCGATCGTGAATTTCCCGAGCGTCTCGACCTGGGCCGGCTTCGGCTCGGCGCTGCGCGAATGGCTGTCCGTGCCGGTCCGGTTGAAATGGTTCAACATCACGATGGCGCTGCTGCTCGTCGCCAGCCTCTGGCCGATGCTGCGCTAGGAGCGTATGAAAAGGCAACGCCTGAGGGACTGCCATGTTGCATGATCACGACCACGACGACGATCACCATCACGACAACCACTTCTCGCCGATGGAAGCGCGCGTGCGCGCGCTGGAAACCATCCTGACGGAGAAGGGCCTGATCGATCCCAAGGCGATCGATGTCATCGTCGAGACCTATGAGACGAAGATCGGTCCGCGCAACGGCGCGCGCGTCGTGGCCAAGGCCTGGGCGGACCCGGATTTCGCCGACTGGCTGAAGCGGGATGCCACGGCGGCGATTGCCAGCCTCGGTTATACCGGCCGGCAGGGCGAGCATATGCGGGCCGTGTTCAACGATGACGAGACGCACAATCTCGTCGTCTGCACGCTGTGCTCCTGTTACCCCTGGTCCGTGCTCGGCCTGCCGCCCGTCTGGTACAAGGCGCCGGCCTATCGCTCGCGCGCGGTCATCGATCCGCGCGGCGTTCTGGCGGAATTCGGCGTGACTCTTCCCGAGACCCAAAAAATCCGCGTCTGGGATTCGACGGCGGAGCTGCGTTACCTCGTCGTGCCGCAACGCCCCGAGGGCACCGAGGAACTGGACCAGGAAGCGCTCGCCGATCTCGTGACGCGCGATGCGATGATCGGCACCGGGCTGGCGCTGGCGCCGGAGGCACGGCCATGAACGGGCCGCACGATCTGGGTGGCCAGCATGGTCTCGGCCCGGTCGCGCCGGAGCCGAACGAACCGTATTTTCACGGCGACTGGGAAAAGCGGGCGCTGGGCGTGACGCTGTCCTGCGGCGCTTTCGGCGCCTGGACGATCGACGAGAGCCGCCACGCGCGCGAAAACATCCCGCCCGCCACTTATCTCTCGGCGAGTTACTACGAGATCTGGATCCGGGCGCTGGAAACGCTGTTGCAGCGCCACGGCTTCGTCAGCGCCGCGGAACTGGCCGAGGGCCGGATGCTGGAAAAGGGCGCCACGCCGAAGCGTGTCCTGAAGGCCGACATGGTGCCGGCGGTGCTCGCCAAAGGCGGCCCTTGCGACCGGCCGGTGGAGGAAGCCCCGCGCTTTGCCGCCGGCGCACGCGTGCGCACCCGCAATTTCAACCCGACGACCCACACGCGCCTGCCGCGTTATGCCCGCGACAAGGTCGGCGTGATCGAGACCGTGCAGGGCGCCTTCGTGTTTCCCGACGACAATGCGCATGGCAAGGGCGAAAGCCCGCAATGGGTCTATACCGTCGTCTTCGATGGCGGTGAGATCTGGGGCGAGGGTGCTGCACCCGGCCTGACCGTCTCCATCGATGCCTGGGAGAGCTATCTTGAGCCGGTGTGAGACGCTTGCCGATACACCCGGCCTGCCGACATCCGCCGAGGGTGACCCAATCTTTGCCGAGCCCTGGCAGGCGCAGGCCTTTGCGATGACGGTGCGGCTGCATGAGCAGGGCGTGTTTTCCTGGGCCGAATGGGCCGAGGCGCTGTCGCGCGAGGTGCATCGGCCCGGTCGTGCCGTTGATGGCGCCGATTATTTCGAGTGCTGGGTGACGGCTCTGTCATCGCTGCTTTCCGCGCGCGGCGTGGCAAGTGAGGCGGAACAAACCGCACTTTCCGACCGCTGGGCGCGCGCCGCCGAGGCGACGCCGCACGGCAAGCCTATCCTCCTTGAGAACGCCGGCTAGATCCGGTCGGCCACGAAGCGGGCAAGCCACGGGCCGATGAAGGTCACGAGGATCAGCCGCGCCGTCTGCAAGGTCATGACGAAGGCGATGTCGACATTGGCGGAGGCGGCGATGACGGCAACCGAATCGAGGCTGCCGGGGCTGGTGGCGAGATAGGCCGTCAGCGGATCGACGCCGAGCAGGAAGACGAGCCCTGCCGCCAGAAGGCCTGAGAAACAGAGCAGCGCGACGATGGAGAGCACCGTCGGCAGCATGGCGCGGCGAGCATGCATGAGGATGGCGCGTGTGAAACCGAGGCCGATGTTCCAGCCGAGCAGCGCAAATGCGATGACCAGCAGTCCTTGCGGCAGGACGATCGTCACGGTGCCGGACGTGTTGAGCACCGAGGCGAGGGCGAAGGGGAGAAGGAAGGCACCGGCCGGAATGCGCAGCTTCTGAGCGACAAGGCCGGCAAGAATGCCGATGGCCAGCATCGCGACGAGCGGAAGCAAGGGTACCGGCTCGAACCAGGCATGTGGCGGTGCGGCCGCACCCTCATGGCCGGCAAAATGCGCGACCAGTGTGGCGAGGCTCGCGACGAACAGCACGCGCAGATATTGCATGAAGGCGACGAGGCGCATATCGGCGCCATAGGCTTCCGCCATCATCAGCATGGAGGAGGCAGCGCCCGCCGAAGAGCCCCAGATCGCCGTCGTTCCGGGCAGGACGCCGGTGCGTGCGATCATCCAGCCGCTGAAGGCGCTGACCGCGATCACGGAAAAGACGACGGCGAGGATCAGCAGCCAGTTGTCGAGGAAGGTGGCGACGAAATCCTGCGACACCGTGCCGGCGATCATCAAAGCGAGGACGACCTGCACGACGAAGAAGCAGAGGCGCGGCAGGCGGATCGTGCCGCCGGCAAGCGCCACGACGATGCCGGCAAGCATGGGGCCGATCATCAGCGCCGCCGGAAAGCCGGTCATGTAAAGCGGTGTGGTGGTTACCAGCGACAGGCAGGTCACGCAGGTCCATTGCAGGGCGGCGGGCAAGCGTCCAAGGCCGCTGGGCGGGGATACGGTTTCATCTGGGGTCGGGGAGGCGGGGGACACGTCATCGCTCCGTGGATCGTGTTTTCCATACAGCGACGCCGCCGTGACGAACAGGGCCAAAACAGGGGGTGGGCGGATTGTGCAGCCTGCGAACGGGGTTCCGCCTCTTGCTTCGCGGGCGCGAATCCTGCCAAGTCCCGGCATGGAATTCGCACCCCAACAGGATGAAGCGCTCAAGGCCGTCGCAAAGTGGCTGAAGGACGGGCGCGAACCGCTTTTCCGGCTGTTCGGTTATGCCGGAACGGGCAAGACGACGCTGGCCAGGCATTTTGCCGAAAATGTCGATGGCGAGGTGCTGTTTGCCGCCTTCACCGGCAAGGCCGCGCAGGTGCTGCGCTCCAAGGGCGCGAGCAATGCCAAGACGATCCATTCGCTGATCTATCGTCCGCGTGGCGAGGAAGAGGTGTCGGACGAGGAGACGGGCAAGACCTCGATCTCGCCGATGTTCTCGATCAACCGCCAGAGCCCGGTCGCCAAGGCGGCCCTCGTGGTGGTCGACGAATGCTCGATGGTCGACGAGGCGCTCGGCCGCGACCTGATGAGCTTCGGTACACCGATCCTGGTGCTCGGTGACCCCGGCCAGCTGCCGCCTGTCACCGGCGGTGGTTACTTCACCAACCAGGAGCCGGATTATCTGCTGACGGACATCCACCGGCAGGCGCGCGACAACCCGATCATCCGCCTTGCCATGCAGGTGCGCGAGGGCAACGACATCGGTTATGGCGACTATGGTGCCGCACGCGTCATCGGCCGCAACGAGGTCGACCAGACCCTGGTGCTCGAGGCCGATCAGGTGCTTGTCGGCACCAACCGCACGCGCCGGCGCTATAACCAGCGTCTTCGCGAGCTGAAGGGGTTTACGACGGACTATCCGCAGTCCGGCGACAAGCTGGTCTGCCTGCGCAACGACCCGGCCAAGGGCCTGCTCAACGGTTCGCTCTGGCAGGTGATGAGTTCGTCGAAGGAAACGGTGAAGCCCGGCATCAACCTGATGATCCGGCCCGAGGACGACGACATGGATCGCGGCGCGGCCAAGATCAAGTTGCTGAAGGCGGCCTTCGAGAACCTCGAGGAGGAAATCCCGTGGTCGACGCGCAAGCGCTATGACGAGTTCGATTTTGGCTATGCGTTGACCGTGCACAAGGCACAGGGCTCGCAGTGGAACGATGTCGTTCTGTTCGATGAGAGTTTTGCATTCCGCGACACGCGCGAACGCTGGCTTTACACTGCCATTACGCGCGCCGCGGAAACGCTCACCATCGTACGATAGACGGATCTTTTTCGCTGAAGCGCGAAAAGGATCCATCCATTTTTCTCACGCAATTCCGGGCGCAAAACCGCGGTGCACTTTTGCTGGAATTGCTATGGGACCCGTACGACGAACCGCCTTTCAGGAGGCGGAGACGAGAGGCCGGTCATCATGTCCGGCCGCTTAACGCCAGCCTTAATGGCCGACGATCCCGAGCATGACCGCCTTGGCGACGGCCTGGAAACGGTTGTTGCTGTTGAACTTGGCGATGATGTTCTTTTCCATAACCTGCACTTCGCCGGGCTCGACTTCGAGCGCACGGGCGATGCGGCTCGTCGGATAGCCCTCGGCCATCAGCGAGAGGCAGCGCAGTTCCGCGGCGGTCAGATGCGCCTGCGGCGTGTTGTCGTTGGTCTCGGGCTCGAGCGCGCCGGTGAAATCGAGCAGTTCGTTGATCTGCTGCATCTGGCGGCGGATCGTCGATTGCTGGGCGGCCAGCTCGCGCTTGCGCGCCGTCATAGCGGTGCGGAAGATCATGTCGGCCTCGTCCTGGCTTTCGGCGGACGAAAGGCGCTCCAGCAGTTCCTGGATGACCGCGACGGGCATGCCCGTCTCGCGACAGGTGTTGACCACCGCCATCTGCTGGATTTCTTCCGGGCCATAGACGCGCATGGGCCCGACGCGGGCGGCCTTCAGCAGGCCCTTTTCCTCGTAGAAATGCAGCGTGCGGTGCGTGACGCCGAAGGCATTGGCCATATCGGCGATCGCCAGACGTCCCGCCGGCAGATTTTCCGGGAGCGGGGTCACGGGCAGATAACGGATGGATTTACGCGCGCCGGAGCGGGCGTCGGCGGCGACTTTCTTCGACTCGTTCGTCATCATGAAAGCAGCCCGCAAAAAAGAAGATCGGTCATGTCATTACCCCCGGTCGCCAGCCTACACCTCGTTCAGAGACGAGGCTTCAAGACGGCGAAAAACGCCCCATTATCGCTCGCCGCTTCTCCGGCCTGTCTGCCAGGAAACCACCTACGACTCTGCCTGGGTTCCAGATCCATCTCGCGAGGAGATTGTGCAGGAATCCAAACCCCGAAGCGGCACAGAATACCAATCCGCCCAGGTTCATAAAATAAACCCTGGGGCCGGGCGTGCCTATCGTTATATCTAGGGATGTATTTCCTGGGTCGGCTTCCCGCTTTGCGGCGGGGAAGAGCGGACTATCGCGTCAGGGTGGCGCCGGCGTCGTCAACGATTGCCGCTTCGGCCAGCGCTGCGCCCGGCGTGATCGTGCAGGCCGCCGGCTGGCGGAAGTGCGGCGTGCCGCGCGGCGTCGATTGGCTGCTGTGGGAAAGGCATTCCATCACGCTGCTTGCCGTTCCCTTGCGGATGGCGTGGCGGTAAAGCGGTCCGCTGGCCGAAAGGGTCCGGGCGGCGAAGGCGACGGCTTCATAGGCGATGCCCGCTTCGCTCTTCAATTGATCACGCGAAAAATGCCGCGCGTAGATCGTGGCGCCGGACTGATCGTGGATCAGTCTTGCATAGACGCCGAGCCCATCCGGCCGGTTCTCCACGCGGATGGAATAGGAAAGCGGCGGCGGCGCACCGGTCTCAAGCGTATCTGCCAGACGCACGGTGCGGTGATATTCCGCCGAATTGGAAATGGCGCGGGCAAGCGCGTTGCACTCGCCGCTCTGCGGCCAGCATTGCAGGATGTGCAGCTGCGGCAATAGCTCGACCATGCCGCCGAGCCTGTTTTGCATCGACAATACCTGCTGCACCTTGGCGACGGCCGCATTGGTGGCTTCGGGATAGAAGGAGGGCGCAAGGAAGAGCAGCGGCAGCAGCGAGAAGAGCGCAAGCGGCGAGGAGATCGGCTTGGGAAGCCATGAGCGCTTTGGCCTCGATACGGCATTGGCGAGAAGCCGCGTTGTCTCTGCCTCGTCAATTGCCGGTTTATCGCCGGCATCTGCCGCGATTTGCGCAACGCTGTATTCCGGGACGTAACTGCCGAGCGGCACGCGGATGCGCAGCTGTTCAGCCGTGCCTTCGGTCTCGTAATATTGCTCGAGAAGCTTGCGCAGCTTGCCGGCCTGCACGCGCACCAGCGGATCGTTGCCGGCGTCGAAGCCCGGCGGCCGGCCAAACACGTCGATGCCGATGCTGTAGCCCTTGAGCTGGGCGGCTTTGCCGGCCAGTTCGTTCTCCACAACATAGGAGAGGAACGAGCGCAACCGCTCGGAGCGGGCGAAGGTTTCGCTCGCAATGACGGCATGAAGCGCGCGCCGCACGAGATCGCACGCCGGCCTGTCGGTCCTGCTCATGGTGTCGCCACAGAGGAGGCCATCGTCGCTGCCTGAGTTCCTTCCCCATTTCGGAACAGAGGCGGCCGGAATGACCGCTACCCCCAAAAATCACGGGGAGTTTAGCGGTGATTCTTGATGAACGGCAAGGGGTGGTTGACCACGTGTGCGGCAATTGTCCGCCATCGTACCGCCATCCGGCGTTTTCAGGCGATTGCCCTTGTGGAAACAACGCGCTAGACCTTGTTTTCAGTCATAGGAGCCCGCGTCGTCATGCCTGCGAAACTGTCGGTCAATCTCAACGCAATCGCCATGCTGCGTAACCGCCGGGACCTGCCCTGGCCGAGCGTCACGGCACTTGGCCGGATTGCGCTTGAAGCGGGCGCCTGCGGCCTGACCGTGCATCCGCGCCCCGACCAGCGCCATGTGCGCTTCAGCGATCTCGGCATGATCCGCAGCCTCATCGACACCGAATTTTCCGGTACCGAATTCAACATCGAGGGCTTCCCGGAAGAGAACTTCATGCGCCTCATTGAGGAACACCGTCCCGAGCAGGTGACGCTGGTGCCGGATGATCCGGCGCAGGCGACCTCCGACCACGGCTGGGATTTCCGCAAGAACCACAATCTGCTCGGTAACATCATCGAGCGGCTGAAGAAATTCGGCCTGCGCGTTTCGGTCTTCGCCGATGGCGAGCCGGATCGGGAATCGCTGACGATCGCGCGCGATCTCGGGGCCGACCGGATCGAGCTTTACACAGGCCCCTATGGCGGCTGCTACGATAATCCGGCGGAAGCCGTGCGCATGGTCGAACTGCTTGGGGAAACGGCGGATATCGCCTTCGAACTCGGCCTTGGCGTCAATGCCGGCCATGATCTCACGGTCGCCAACCTGCCGGCGCTCATCGGCCGCATTCCGCGTCTCGAGGAGGTCTCCATCGGCCACGGCCTGACCGCCGACGCGCTGGAATATGGCATGGCGGAGAGCGTTCGCCGCTTCCGCCGCGCCTGCGGTCAGGATGTCTGACGCAATGCGGCGCCCCTTTGGAGCGCCGCATCTTTTCGCGATCAGCCGAGGAAGGCTGCCTTGCTGGCGGCAACGAAATCCTCGAAGGCTGTCGGCTTGCGGCCGGAGAGCGCCTCCGCATCGCCGGTGACGGCTGCGATCTTGCCTTCGCGCGTGTTGGCGTCGAAGGAGACGATGGTGGGGATAAAGCCTTCCGGCAGGCCGGCGCCCTTCAGGCCCTCGGCAAGCTGCGCATCCGTGACATGCACGACCTTCAGTTCCTTGCCGGTGGCGGCGGAGACGATGGCGGCAATTTCTTCCGCCGTGCGCGCCTTGGTGCCGGTCAGCGTGTAGATTTTGCTCTCGTCGCCGGCCTTCAGGATTGCGCCGGCAAGGGCGGCGGCGGTGTCAGCGCGGGTGATGTGGGCGATCTTGCCCTGACCCGTCGAGGTGTACCAGGAGCCCGTCTGAAGCGCGTGCGGCAGCGACATGACCAGGTTTTCCGCATACCAGCCGTCGCGCAGGATCGTGTAGGGAATGCCGGTCGCCTGGATGGCCTGTTCGGTGCCGAGATGGTCGGGGGCGAAGGTGACGAGCGAATCGTCCGGCTGCGGGATCGACGTGTATAGGATGTGCTTGGCGCCGGCCTTCTTGGCGGCAGCGACGGCGGTCTTGTGCTGGGCGAGGCGCTTGCCGGGAACGCCCAGTTCGTCGGTGGAGATGATCAGGATCTTGCCGGCGCCGGCGAAGGCGGCGTCGAGCGAGGCCGGGTCGTCGAAATCGGCGGCGCGCACGGTGACACCCTTGGCGGCATAGCCGGAGAGTTTTGCAACGTCGCGCGTCGTGGCGATGATATCGGTCGGAGCCACCTCGCCGGAGGCGATGAGGTTGTCGAGGACGAGGCGGCCGAGCTGGCCGGAAGCGCCGGTGACGAGAATGGTGTCGGTCATGTCTATGCCTTTCTGGGCAGGGTTTCCGGCTGGGGCAGGGGGGATACCGTCGAACCCGTGGATGTCGGTCTCTTATTGAGACTTGCTCTTATCTGGTAATCTGATAGAGCCTGTAAAGGAGGCAGTTTTTTCTGCGGTGGTTACCTGGAGGGAACCGACTATGAACAAGATCGTCGGCAGCGCCGATGGCGAACGCATCATGCTCATCGATGGCGTGCCCATGTCGATGGACGACTGTCCGGTGCGCGACGTGCTCGACAGCGTCGGCGGCAAGTGGACGTCGCTGATGATCCTCGGCCTTGCCGATGGGCCGCGCCGCTTCTCGCAGCTGCGCCGCTTGATTCCCGATATTTCGCAGCGCATGCTGACCCAGACGCTGCGCGACCTCCAGCGCGACGGCTATCTCACGCGCACCGTCTATCCGACCCAGCCGCCGAGCGTCGAATACAAGCTGACGCCGCTCGGCCATTCCTTCCTTGCGCTTCTACGCACGCTCGTGCAGTGGTCTTCAGAAAATCATGCCGCGATCCGGGCCGCACGTACGGCCTATGACGCGGAACAGGACTGACGAAGGCGCAGCGGGGACGGGCATGAAGCCACTGGATATCGGCATTGCCGGCGCGGGCCCCGCAGGCCTTGCAGCCGCACTGTTCCTTGCGCGTGCCAGCCATCGGGTCGAATTGATCGAGCGCTTCGAGCGCCCTTCGCCGGTGGGATCGGGTCTCCTGATGCAGCCGACAGGGCTGACCGTGCTCGATGCGCTCGGCCTTTCGCCCGCCATCCATGCGCTTGGAAACCGCATCGATCGGCTGCACGGCGCCGATGCCCTGAGCGGCAGGACGGTGCTCGATGTGCGTTACGACGCGCTGGCCGGCGGGCGCTATGGCTTGGCGGTGCACCGTGCCGCGTTGTTTTCAACCTTGCATGATGCGGTCGTAGCGGAAGGTCTGCCCATTCGCACCGGCATCACGCTGGCGAAAGCCGAAACGCGGCAGGCTCGCACGGCGCTGCATGATCCTGAGGGCGAGATCGTCGGCGACTACGATCTGGTAATCGATGCGACGGGCGCGCGGTCTCAGCTCGTCGCCGCCTCCGTCGTTGCGCCGCCGGTCAAGGCACTGCCCTGGGGCGCCTTCTGGGCGACGCTGGATTGCGATGGCATCGCGCATGACTCTACGGCCCTCTCTCAGCGGTATGACGCTGCGAAAGTCATGATCGGCGTGTTGCCGGTCGGCCGGGCGCATGCCGGCGAGGGGCGCAAGGCCGCGTTCTTCTGGAGCCTCAAGACGGCAGAGGCGGAGGCGGTGAAGCAGGCCGGTCTCGATCGCTGGAAAGCCGGCATTGCCGGCTACTGGCCGGAGGCGGTGCCGTTCCTCGACCAGATCACGGACTGGGACCAGCTGACGCTCGCCCGCTACGCCCACCGCACCACGCTGCCGCCCTGTGCGGACGGCATCGTCTTCATTGGCGACAGCGCGCATTCGACGAGCCCGCAGCTCGGGCAGGGCGCGAACATGGCTTTGCTGGATGCTGCGGCGCTGGCGCATGCGCTGTCTTCGGCGGCGACGCTGGACGAGGGGCTTGCGGCCTATGCAAATGCGAGGCGCAACCATGTGCGCCTCTTCCAGCTGCTCTCCTATGTCTTCACGCCGTTCTACCAGTCGGATTCGCGGGCGATCGCCTGGCTACGCGACCGGCTCGTGGCGACGGTCGCGAAAATTCCGCCAGCACCGCAGATACTTGCGGCGATCGTGTCCGGCACGCTTGCCGACCCGTTCACGCGGGCCGGTCTGGAAGAGTGCCGCTGGCTGGAGAGCGTGCTTCAGGAGGCATGACCCGGCGGCTGCCAGCCATCGAGATCGAGCGCCCAGGTCTGGCCGACGAGGTCCTTGCCGAAGCTGTGATGCGCCTCTTCCTTTTCCAGCACGAAGCCGGCCGCCTGATAGATGCGCCGGGCCGCGATCAGGATGTCGTTCGTCCAGAGTTCCAGCCTGCTGTATCCGGCGTCCTGAGCAAAACGGATGCACTCCGTCACCAGCCGCGTGCCGAGCCCCTGGCCGCGAGCGGCATCCGAGACATGCAGCAGGCGTAGCTTCGCCGTCGTCTCGTTCGCCTTGACCAGGAAGACGCTGCCGACGAACTGGCCGTCCTGTTCGGCGATCCAGCAGCGTTCCCGTGCGGGATCGAAATGGCGCAGGAACTGCGCGCAGATTTCCGCCACCAGTGCCTCATATTCCGCGTTCCAGCCATAGGTTTCGGTATAGCTCTGGGCCTGACTGGCGATCACGCGGCCCATATCGCCGGGGCGATGGGGACGGATGACGGCTTTGCCAGATGCGCCGGTGAGCAGGGTCGTGGCGCGGTCCAGCGCCGCCGTCAGGTCCAGCCGTTCGGTTTGCGCTAAAGGTTCGATAAGCTTTGCGATGCTTTGCCGGGAACGTATGGCGAGATCGGCCGCGACGGCCCGGCCGTTTTCGGTCAGGCCGAGCAGGCGTCCGCGTCCGTCCGCCGGGTCCCTGCGGGCATCGACAAAACCTTTGCCGACAAACGTCTTGAGCAGACGACTGAGATAGGCGGGATCGAGCGACAGTTCCTCGGTGAGCTGCGAGGCTGACGTGGTGCCGCGTGCGGCAAGCTCATAGATCACGCGCGCTTCCGTCAGCGTATAGGGCGTGTCGAGATAGGCGCGGTCGAGCACGCCGATCCGGTTGGTGTAGAAGCGGTTGAAGGCGCGGATCGTCTCGATCGGGTCTGATGCGGCTTCGTCAGGGGCATGGGCAGTCATGGTGATCTCCTTCGACCACCATGTTTCCCAATTTAATTGACTGAGTCAAATAAATTACGCGGCCTTGCTGGCGACATCAGTGCCGAGGGCGAAATCGACGGCGGCTCTGGCGTGGATCGCGGTGGAATCGAAGCCGGGCAGGGCAAGCGCATCGGGATCGAGCAAAAGGCAGATTTCCGTGCAGCCGAGGATGACGCTGTCGGCGCCCTCAGCGCGTGCGGCATCGATCAGCGCCAGCACGCGGTCGCGCGAGGTGTCGAGCACCTTGCCCTGGCACAGCTCGTTGAAGATGACGTCGTGCATCAGGATGCGGCCAGCTTCGTCGGGCACCATGACGTCGAGGCCGGCGGCCTTCATGCGTTCCGCATAAAATCCGTGTTCCATCGTGTAGCGCGTGGCGAGCAGCAGCGGACGGCGCTTGCCGGCGGCGCGGATTTCGCCTGCGGTTTCATCGATGATGTTGAGGAGCGTCGCCTTGGTGGCGCCCTGCACGGCATCGGCGACGAGATGCATCGTGTTGGTGCAGATCAGCACACAATCGGCGCCGGCCTTTTCAAGACCGGCGGCAACCGCACCGAGCCGTGCGCCGGCGGCGTCCCAGCGGCCGGCCTTCTGAAGCTCGACGATCGACTGGAAATCAACCGAATGCACCAGCACTTCCGCCGAATGCAGGCCGCCGAGCCGCTCACGCACGGCCTCGTTGATCATGCGGTAATAGACCGCCGTGCTCTCGAAGCTCATGCCGCCGATAAGGCCGATTGTTTTCATGGTCGTTTCCTCCGCTCTGTCTGGATGGCAGGGAGAATGCAGTGCAACCGCCGGCGATTGTTCGCAATGTTCGCGCCTAATCCACGAATTGGCAGGAAATTTTCTTGCATAAAATTCAAGTGACGCTCATTGCTTGCGTGAATGAAGGCGGCGATGGAGAATCCCTGCGTGCTGGACGAACGAGACCGGAAATTGCTGGCGCTGTTGCAGGAGGATGCGGGTGCGCCCGTTTCCATGCTGGCGGAAAAGGTGAGCCTGTCGCTCTCGGCCTGCGCGCGGCGTATCCAGCGGCTGGAGGAGAGCGGCCATATAGCGGGCCGGGTCGCGCTGCTCGATCGTGACAAGATGGGTGTGCCGACGACGGTTTTTGCCCTCATCAAGACCGCCCATCACAGCGACGACTGGATCGCGCTGTTTTCGAAGGCGATCGCGGATATTCCCGAGGTCGTCGAGGCGCACCGGCTGACCGGCAATTACGATTACATCTTGAAGATCGTGCTGCCACGCGTCGAGCACTATGACGTGGTCTACAAGCGCATCGTGCGCCGGGTCGAGCTTTTCGACGTGTCGGCGTCGATCTCGATGGAAAGCCTCAAGAGCGGATCGCGCCTGCCTGTCGAGCATGCCTGAAAGCACGCACAAAAAAGGCCGGTAAAACCGGCCTTTTTCGGTGTCTGTTGCGACAGATCAGGCTGCGACGAGCTGATCAGCCGACATCTTGCCGGACTTACGGTCGCGAACCAGTTCGAAGGAAACCTTCTGGCCTTCGTTGAGGGCAGCGAGGCCCGCGCGCTGTACAGCGGAGATGTGGACGAAAACGTCCGGCTCACCGCTGTCCTGCTGAATGAAGCCGTAGCCCTTGGTCGTGTTGAACCACTTTACGGTACCAGTTGCCATGACGAAACCTTTCCTAGCCGTCAAATCAATCTTCGGCCGCCCGTCGGGCGGCCTTGGGTGGTCGAATTTGAAGGGGAAGTTCGTGGAGCTGCAGGCTGGAAACCCGCAAATGCGACGTCAACGTTCAAATCTCGATGCGGGAGAAATAAGTGCTTCGGCGCGACCGGTCAAGACGCGCCCGCACGCTCGTCCTTATTCCGGTGCGGAAAGTGCCTCGTCGTTCGCGCATTGCGAGATGGGCAGTTGCCGGAAGGAATAAATCGCGACGATCCGGCCTTCGTCTTCATCCGTGTCGACCTTCAGGCAGGCGCAGGCATAGCCGTAATTGCCGTTGGTGTGCACATAGTCGCCTTCGGAAATATCGGGAATGCGGTCCATGCCGTCGGGCTCGGTGCCGCCGCCCTGGCTCATCATCGTCCATGTGCCGTCGGCATCGTCCAGCCACCAGTTGCCCGGCGTCGGGTTCTGTAGCCAGCCGCAGCGGCTTTCAGCAGCGTTGGCGGCGGTGGAAAGGGTTGCGAGCGTGAAGAGCGCGGCAAGAAGGGTCTTTTTCATAGGCGTGCTCTTAGTTCTGGATCTTCTTGCAATGGAACATGTCGCCGCTCGTCTCGGACGCCCAGTCCATCTCTGTGCCGGTGAAATTGGCGAGACCGATGCGGTAGTCGTCGGCGAAGGTCAGCGTATAGGCGCCGCCATCCTTTTCGCTCTTGAGGATCGGCATCGGGCCTTCGCCCGAATCATAGGTGTCGGCGGTGAAGGTGAAGGTCGAGACCTCGCAATCCCAGGTGCCGACATAGGGCGGCTCCTTGGCAGCGGCGGCGGGCAGGACGGAAACAAGCAAGGCGGCGGCGACGAGACGAAGCATGGCGCGGGATCCGAAACAGGAGTGTGGATACTCCCGTAACGGGCGAGGGCCGTCAATTATTCCCGCATGGGTGCTGCCGGTACGAAAAAGCCCCGCCGGAGCGGGGCTTTCCTGAAATCAGGCGGGGCGTCGCTTGTCGACGCGGTTATGGTCGAGAAAAGCGGCAATGGCCGCTTCGCCGCAGAGGCGGCGCTGTTCGACGAGGGCGGATGCAAGGCGGGCGGCATCGCCGAAGGTGGCGATGTCGGCATTTTCCGCCGCCGGATTGCGGGCAAGGCAATCGGCGACGATATCCGCCATGGTGCGCGGCAGGAGGTCGGTGCAGTCCAGCATGCTGTCGAACACGGCGCCGATGGGAACGATCTTGTCTTCGAAGATCACCATCGGTTCGGCGCGTTCGTCTTCCCAGGCATCGAAGGCCTCGAGAGCGTCACCAAACAGTTGCTGAAGCGTGATGGGAGCATGTCCTTCGTGAAGGTCTGGCAGGAAATTCAACATTTTCTGTCTCCTTGGCGTAAGGGCGTTTCGCTTGTTACTCCTGTACATAGACCCCTGGGTTCAGGCTTGCCGATCCGCGACGCAAATCGGCCTGCTGCACCGCAGGTCTCACAAATCTTAACAAGGGGAAACGGATTGGGAAGCGAAATATTTTATTGTGAGCCGGCTCGCGATCGCACTCCCTTGGAGTTCTGTTTCAAAACAGCGACATAGGCGAAAGAAATTTTTGAGCCGCTTTGTGCATTGCGGTGCGGGCCTGTGTCCGCACGCCGAAATATCAAGATACCAAATCGCAGTTTTTTCAGCTTCGGCAAGAAGAGCGTTGACCAGGGCACCGGACATCGCTAGAAGATGCGAACCGTACCGTACGGTACGCAAAATGACGGGTGGAAATCTTGCATATCGCAGAGCAGGCAAAGACGGGCGCGGCCGCCGCGGGACTGACGGAACGTCAGGGCGCGGTGCTGGAGCGTGCGCTCGGCCTGCTGGTGGAGGGCGGCGAACGGGCCCTGACCACGGCCGGAGTGGCGCGTGCTGCGAACTGTTCGAAGGAAAGTCTTTATAAGTGGTTCGGCGATCGCGACGGGTTGATCTCGGCGATGATCACCTACCAGGCCGGCAAGGTGCGCACCGTCGAGGTCGATGCGCGCGCCCTGACGGCGGAAAGCCTGCGCAAGCATCTCGTCGCCTTCGCAGGCGATCTGATCGACGTGCTCTCGGGCGACGTGTCGCTGGCGCTGAACCGCCTTGCCATCGGCCAGGCGAGCCGCGAGGGCGCCGGTCTCGGCCGCCTGCTGCAGGAGCGCGGCCGCCGGCAGATCGGCAAGCGTGCCGCAGCGCTGCTCGAAGCCGGCCGCAAGGCGAAGCTGCTTGCATTCGACACCGCCGACGAGGCATACGGCACGCTCTACGGCCTTGTAGTCTCCGACATGCATCTGCGCATGTTGCTGGGCGAGGACGCTAGCGCACTCAAAAAGGAATTCTCGCCACGCGCGGAGAAGGCGGTCGACGCCTTCCTGACGCTTCACGGCGCGAAAGGGTAAGGCCGGCAGGAAAACCGCCGGTTCAGGTTCAAACAGACAGCAAGGGAAGGAACCATCGATGCGCGTCTATTACGATCGTGATGCCGATCTCAACCTCATCAAGGCGAAGAACGTCGCCATCGTCGGCTACGGCTCGCAGGGCCGTGCTCACGCCCTCAACCTCAAGGATTCCGGCGCCAAGGGCGTTGTGATCGCGCTCAAGGCCGGTTCGCCGACGATCAAGAAGGCCGAAGCCGACGGCTTCAAGGTCATGACGGTCGCCGAAGCCGCCAAGTGGGCCGACCTCCTGATGATGGCGACCCCGGACGAACTCCAGGCCGACATCTACAAGGCCGAAATCGCCGGCAACATCCGTGACGGCGCCGCCATCGCGTTCGCCCACGGCCTCAATGTGCATTTCGGCCTCATCGAGCCGAAGTCCTCGGTCGACGTCGTCATGATCGCGCCGAAGGGCCCGGGCCACACGGTTCGCGGCGAATACCAGAAGGGCGGCGGCGTTCCCTGCCTCGTTGCCGTTCACCAGAACGCTTCGGGCAACGCGCTTGACCTCGCGCTCTCCTACGCCTGCGGCGTCGGCGGCGGCCGTTCGGGCATCATCGAAACCAACTTCAAGGAAGAGTGCGAAACCGACCTCTTCGGCGAACAGGTCGTTCTGTGCGGCGGTCTCGTCGAGCTGATCCGCGCCGGCTTCGAAACGCTGGTCGAAGCCGGTTACGCGCCGGAAATGGCCTATTTCGAGTGCCTGCACGAAGTAAAGCTCATCGTCGACCTGATCTATGAAGGCGGCATCGCCAACATGAACTACTCGATCTCCAACACAGCCGAGTGGGGCGAATACGTCACGGGTCCGCGCATCATCACCGCCGACACCAAGGCTGAAATGAAGCGCGTCCTCAACGACATCCAGACCGGCAAGTTCACCTCCGAGTGGATGCAGGAATGGAAGGCCGGCGGCGCACGCTTCAAGGGCATCCGTCGCAACAACGACTCGCACCAGATCGAAGAAGTCGGTGCGAAGCTGCGCGGCATGATGCCGTGGATCGGCAAGAACAAGCTCGTCGACAAGGCTGTCAACTAAGTGGCTTGCCGATCCCCGTTGATTGCTTGCATGCCTGCGGCAATGCGGTGATCGGCAAGAACAAGCCGGTCGACAAGGCCGTCAACTAATCGTCCTGCGCGAAAGCGCAGACGAAGGACCGGGCGTTATCCGCCCGGCCCTCTATTTCAGTCAATCTGAAATAATGCAGCGCATCCTCTGATCTATTGCGGCGCAGCAAGTAATAATCTTGCGCGGACGGCGAAACGGGAACAAAATACGCAAGTGTTTCGTTCAGCCGTCAGGAGGATGGTGCGATGACCACGATTATCCAATACTTCGCCTGGTTCGACCTCTTTATCCTGGGCAGTATAGCCATGCTTGTCCTGCTCAGCCTTTACAGCGACCGCGCCACCTGAGCGCTCCCGCAGTCTGAAACGGCAACCGGAGCAGGGATGCTCCGGAAAGTCTATGTCTGCGCGAAACCTTGTTGGTGCACCTTTTTCTCCGTGCGAATATTTAGGTCAGCATTATTGACATAAATACGGCGCCGTGATGAGGTGCGTTCAAACAACAAGCCCGAGGAAACCCCTATGTTCAAATGGGAACAGGCCTTCGCGACCCGCGCGTCGCGGATGAAGGCATCCGAAATCCGTGAACTCCTGAAACTGCTGGAGCGGCCCGATATCATCTCGTTTGCCGGCGGTATTCCGGATCCGGCCCTGTTTCCCAAGGAAGCCTTCTCCGCCGCCTATACGGACGTGCTGGCCGGCGAGGGCGCCAATGCAGGCCTGCAATATTCCGTCAGCGAGGGCTATAAGCCTCTGCGCGAGTGGCTTGCCGGCGAAATGGGCAAGCTCGACATTCCCTGCACCGCCGACAATGTCTTCATCGTCTCCGGTTCGCAGCAGGGCCTCGACTATCTCGGCAAACTCTTCCTGTCGCCGAAGGACACCGCGCTCGTCACCTGGCCGACCTATCTCGGCGCGCTGCAGGCCTTCAATGCCTATGAGCCGACCTATGACCGCCTGAACCTTCAGGGCAACCGCACGCCGGACGCTTATCGCGCCACAGCGACGGACGCGGGCGGCCGCGTCAAGTTTGCCTATCTCTCGGCCGATTTCGCCAATCCGACCGGCGAAACCGTCGATCGCGCCGGCCGCGAAAAGCTGCTGTCGCTTGCCGAAGAACTGGACATCCCCGTCATCGAGGACGCGGCCTACCAGTCGCTGCGCTATGACGGCGAAGCCGTGCCGCCGATCCTGGCGCTGGAAATCGCCAAGACCGGCGATATCGACGCCGCCCGTACCATCTACTGCGGCTCCTTCTCCAAGACGCTGGCTCCGGGCCTGCGCGTCGGCTACATCGTCGCGGCCGCGCCCGTTATCCGCAAGCTCGTGCTGATGAAGCAGGCGGCGGACCTGCATTCCTCGACCATCAACCAGATGGCCATCGCTCATGTCGCCGAGCGCGGTTTCGACGCGCAGGTGGCGAAGATCAAGGCCGCCTACAGCGCACGCCGCGATGCCATGCTGGCGGCGCTCCAGAAATACATGCCGGAAGGCGTTTCCTGGACGAAGCCGGAAGGCGGCATGTTCGTCTGGGTGACGCTGCCGGCCGGCATGGACGGCGCGAAACTGCTTGCCCGCTCCATCGAGACGGAAAAGGTCGCCTTCGTGCCCGGTCAGGCCTTCCACGCCGACGGCAGCGGTGCCAACACGCTGCGCCTCAGCTTCTCCTGCGCCGATGCGGCGACCATCGAGGAGGGGATTTCCCGTCTCGGTCGTCTGCTAAATACCGAGCGGCTTGCAGCCTGAGCGGAAACCCCTCCCTAAATCCCTCCCCACAAGGGGGAGGGACTAACCTGCGGCACTCTCGGCTAACGATTTCTTGCGAGGAGCTTGCCGCTGGCTTTTCTCCCCCCTCGTGGGGGAGATGCCGGCAGGCAGAGAGGGTCTTGCCTGCCTATGCCGCCAGCCAAACCAGCGCCGATTCGAACACCAGATCCGGCAGAACCTCGAACGTATAGGGCGCATGCACGCGCTCCCACTTCTGGTGATAATCCCGCCCCCACGGCCCGATATTGACCGTCGGGAAAGACAGCAGTCCGTCCGGCGCGTTGTCGGTGAAGGCCGCCGATGGCGTGTTGGCGGCGAGCAGGCCGGTTTCGCCGGCGTTCGGCCGATGGCCGAAGAAGCTCATGTCGGAAATGCCGGCAAAGATCTGCTTGAACTTGATCGACGTGCCGTGCCGCCTGGCGGCGTCCTGCATGACCGTTTCCAGCCGGCCCTGTATCAAGCGCCCGGTCTCGCCGGCGCGCTCCAGATGGACCAGCGGATAATGCAGGCTGCCGAAGCCGATAATGACGGCGGGGCCCTCGATCCCTGCTTCCGTCGCAGCTGCCGCCACGATCTCCCGGCTGACCTTCAGAGGATCGGTGCCGCCT
>NZ_JBLZPK010000057.1:104782-124184 GCF_049199905.1 Shinella sp. M27 | reverse complement strand
CGGCCGGCCGCGATAACGTGCCTGATGGGCATCCTGCGCTTCCAGCGCCGCGTTCAGCGCGCCGGTCACGACTGTGCGGAATTCGCCGAGAATATCGGCGGGGCTGCGGCGGTGGGTCAGCCAGTTGAAGGAGAGCCAGACGCGGTCCGGCGTCGTCACGTCGTAGCCATCCCTGATATCGCGGGCTTCCAGGCACACCGGCGGCGGGGACCGTTCGCCGAAGGCCTCGTCGCTGAGCTCCGGCACGGTATCCATGGCGCGCACGATTTCCGCGCTGATGCGATGGGCGCTGGTGCCGTTGAAGGGGTAGCCGGCATGGGTGGGGCGGCCGATGACGAAGGCGAAGGGCGCGAATTTGCCGATCGAGCCCAGATAGACCGCACGGCCTTCCTCGCCGTCGCGCTCGCAGCTCGATGCATCCAGATTGATGCCGCCGACAATATCGAGGTCGAAGCGGCGAGCGATCTCCAGCAGGGCATTGCGCAGGCTGCGCATGCCGCGCGAGCGGTTCTCCTCGTCCGGCGTTGCGACGAAGAGGATGTTACCGTCCGGTGCCTCCAGTCCGGCAAAACGCTCCAGTGCCGATATGCCGGCGGCAAGGCCGCTCTTCATATCGAGCAGGCCGCGCCCGGCGATGAAATCGCCGCTCTCGAAATCCTTGAGCGCCTTCGCCTCCGCACCGTTCAGCGGGCGGCTGCGCAATTCCTGGAGCAAGGCTTCCGTCAGCGGTTCCGGATCGCAGGCGAGCGGCGCCAGCGTGCCGTAATTGGCGATGGAGACGGTATCGAAATGGCCGGCCATCACCACCGTGCGCCGGCCGCGGCCGCGCACCAGCGCCACGACATTCTGCGTCATCGGTTCGCCATGGCTGTCCACGGTGAAGAGCTGGTCGGGATGGCGTTTGAAATAGGGCGTTTCGGCAAGATGCGCCCGCAACCGCTCGGAGAAAGCCGCTTCGTCCGGCGAACCGGTGACGCTTGGCCAGCGGGTCATCAGCAGCGAAAGATTTTTGGCGCGGGCGGCGGCGGTTTGGATGGCATTTTCGGTCGTCATGAAGGGCGCCTGTCGAAAGCGGTTGCATTGAGATGAACGCTATCCAAGGATGGCGGCAAGCGAAACGGCAATCTTTTGGAAAAATTGCACCTGATATTGCCGTTTCGTCACTCAAATCTGGCATTCTGGCAGCTGATATCATGGACACGACCGACCGCAAACTTCTCGCCCTCCTGCGCAAAGATGGCCGCGCCTCGCTTTCGGCGCTCGCCGCGGAGCTCAACGTTTCGCGCGGCACGGTGCAGAACCGTATAGACCGGCTGACGCGTGACGGTGTCATTTCCGGCTTCACCGTGCGGGTGACGGAGGCGGACGATCCCCATGCGGTTCGCGCCATCACGATGATCGAGATCACCGGCCAGAAGACGCTCGCCGCCGTCAAGGCGCTGCGCGGCATCCCGGAAGTGCGCGCCCTGCACACGACGAACGGCGCCTGGGACCTCGTCGCCGAGCTGCATGCGGAAAATCTCGTGGAGTTCGAGCGTGTGCTGCGCGGCATCCGAGCCATGGATGGCGTGTCAAAATCCGAAACCAGCCTGCTGCTGACCACTCTCTAGGACCGATAACTCCACGCGTCGCTACGGCATCACCACGTCGATTTCCTCGCCGGTCGAGGAATAGGTGACGCGCCCGCCTTTCCAGCCGTCCTGGCCTTCGAGGCGGATTTCCAGCGTCACCTTGCCATCGGGCGAGGGCACCATGAAACTGCCGTCCGGTGACATCAGCTGGCCGATGGAGAAGGTGTAGCGGCTGAGCGACATGTCCGAGCCGACCTTCAGCCGCGTGAAGGTGCGGGCGGTCAACTCGTTGAGTTTTTCCGCGGAGAAGAAGGCGAGGTCGTCCATGCGGAACAGCCGCTCGGGATGGAATTCCGCATCCCACGGCATCATCATGCTGGAGGCGGTGATCCCACGATCGTTGGCGTTGTATTCGCGCATCGTGCCGGGCGTATCCGGCACTTCGGCGAGAATGCGCATCGAATCGTTGGACACGCTGAGTTCGGCGAACCGGGCGTTCTTGCCGAATTGTTTGCTTACCACGGCAAAGACGTCGCGCGTCGTCGCGGCATCGAGCCAGTTGCGGTTGGGCTGGCGCGCATCGGGCAGGTCGGTCGCCCGCACGGTGCCGTCAGCCGTGAGATCCACCGTGCCGCTGTTGGTGAAGAGCGCTAGTTCGCCCGATTGTGTCCAGTCGGTGAAATGCACGGTCCAGCGCTGCTCCGGCTTGCCGGGACCGTCCGAAAAGAGCCGCAGCATCATGTAGTTCAGCGTCGATTTGTCGTTGCCCCAGGCCTTCTTCGCGGCATCACGAACCTTGCCCAATTTGGAAAGATCGATATCGGCAAGCGACAGCGCCGGCTCCCGTTCGGTGCCGGGGAACATCGGTGAGGCGATGGGCGAGCGCGTGACGCCCGAAATATCCCAGGAATAGCCGACCGTTGCCCCCTTGGTGGTGGGATGATCGGCCTTCACCTGCACGGATTTCGGATAGACCGTGAGATCGCGGATGACCGGTTTGCCGCCGATGACGCCGGTCAGGCTTTCGAGGGCTGCTTCCTTCGGCCAGTCGTCATCATTGATGAAATTCATGTTGCGGGCACGGGCGGTGTTGGACAGGTCGCCGCCGATGATCCTGCCGCCGGCATCCGCATAGACGGTCGCGCTTTCGCGCGGCGAGGTGACATAAATCGACCAGCGGATATCGCCATAGGAGGGCGCCGGAAGCAGGAAGACCCGCTTGGTGATCTCGATGGACTGCACGCTCGCTTCGCCTTCAAGCTTGGCATAGGCGACGGCGTTTCTGGCGACCGTATCCACCTTGTCCAGCGCCACCCTATCCAACGTGAAGAGGCCGCTTGCGAGATTGTCGACCATGGAGGGCGCAGGGCGCGCGGAGGGGCCGCTCACCACCTCGGCGCTGAAGAAGAGCAGCCGGGTGCCCTGCCGCACCCGCCATTCCTCCACATCGTTCGCACCCGCGCCCTGCACGAGCATGGTCACGTCCTTGTCGGTGATGCGCACCGTGTGCACCTGCGGAGCCTTGCCGAGCGATTCGGTGACGAGCCCTGCGGCGCGGGCGGCTTCGCCCGGCGCGGTGATGTAGCTCTCCGCAGCGTGGACAGGCAGGCCGGCAAGGACGAAGAGCGCCAGTGAGGCCATCAGGACCACGCGCCAAATGCTGGATACGATCCCCATGTGCAATTCCTCCGCCCGTCACCGGAATGCCCATCATCCGTAGAGGGGGACGGCGTGGCAAGCCGGTTTATTCCGCGGCGGCGCTTGCCGGGCAAAAGAGGCTTTCCATTGCCGGTCAGCCGGTTACACTCCGGCCGTTATCCCGCCTGCCGATCGCCCGGCTAGCTATCGAAAGTGCCTCATGTCGCTGCGCCTTGCCACCTTCAACATCGAAAACCTCATGACCCGCTTCGATTTCACGGGGTTCCGCAACCAGGTCCGGCAGGACCGCGTGCTGCGGCTCTTCGATATCCGCAACGAGGCGGAATATCAGCGGCTGGAAGAAGCGCGCACCGTCGCGCATACCGACGATACCCGCCAGCAGTCGGCGCTCGCCATCGCGGACGCCGATGCGGACATTCTCTGCCTGCAGGAGACCGATAACATGGCTGCCCTGCAGGCCTTCGAATACGGTTATCTCTTCCGCATGGTCGGCAACGGCTACAGGCAGAAATATCTGATCGAAGGCAATGACAGTCGCGGCATCGACGTGTCCGTGCTGATGCGCGAGGAGACGCGCGATGGCCAGAAGATCGAATGCGTCGATATCCGCAGCCATGCCGGCATCACCTATCGGGATTTCGATCTCTATGCGCCGGATCTCGGGCAGGGCGCTAAGCCGGATGACCGGATATTCAAGCGCGATTGCCTGGAAATGGATCTGCGCATCGGCGGGCGGCCACTGACGCTCTATGTGGTGCATTTCAAATCGATGGGGCCGGGCCGGGAAGGCCTGGACGGCCGCCAGTCCACCATGCCCGTACGCCGCGCCGAGGCGCGCGCCGTGCGCCGTATCATCGAGGATCGTTTCGGCAAGGGCCGGACGGCCGACAAGGCCTTCGCCATTTGTGGCGATATGAACGACTATCAGGAGAAGCTGGCGATCGAGGGCGACAAGCGCAGCGGCTATCGCTTCGTGCCGCAGCAGGAGGAGGCAAGCGCGCTGGATGTCTTCAGCGAAGACGGTTTTGCCGTGAACCCGATGCTGCGCCGGCCGGTGGACGACCGCTGGACGCTCTATCACAGCCGTGGGCCGGAGGAGCGTCACCTCTGCCAGCTCGACTATATCTGGCTGTCGCCGTCCCTTGCCGAGCGCAATGCCAAACGCATGCCGGAAATCATCCGCGCCGGCCAGCCCTTCCGGACCCTCTTCCCGCCGGGGCAGGAGGTGGAGCGCTATCCGCGCGTCGGCTGGGACCGGCCGAAGGCGTCCGACCATTGCCCCATCGTCATGGAGCTCGATTTATAGCGCGTATTTCTGCTTGCCCCCGGCGGAGTGCTCGGGCACCTTCGGCGTGGTCCTGCGGTAAAAACTGAATGCGGAGAGTGCCTTGTCCCGTCGCTATGCCATCTATGACGTCTTCACCGACACGCGGCTCGCCGGCAATCCGCTGGCCGTCGTTTTCGATGCCGATGGTCTCGAGGACGAGGCGATGCAGCGCATCGCCGGTGAATTCAACCTATCCGAAACGGTCTTCGTGAAGACGCCGGAAAACCCGGCCCATGCCGCGCGCCTGCGCATCTTCACGCCCGGCCGCGAACTGCCCTTCGCCGGCCATCCAACCGTCGGTGCGGCGATCGCCATTGCCGAGGCCGGCGAGAGCAATGGCGGCGGACCGCGTGATCTCGTGAGCGTTCTTGAGGAGAATGTCGGACCGGTGCGCTGTGCCGTGAAGGTCGGCGGCCCGAAGGCCGCCTTTGCCGAATTCGACGTGCCGCGTAAATCCGTGCGCCTCGACGCCAGCTTCGAACGCCAGGCGATCGCCGATGCCTTCAGCCTGAAACCCGGCCAGATCGGCTTCGAAAACCATGTGCCGTCACTGTGGAGCGCCGGCGTGGCCTTCGTGATGATCCCCGTGCACGACCTTGCGGCCGCCGCGACGGTGGATTTCGACCCGGCGCTCTGGGAGCGCTGCGCGCCCTTCGCCGAGGGACGCCTCGCTTCGGCCTATCTCTATTGCCGGGGCGGCGTGAACCATCTCGCCAAGTTCCATACCCGCATGTTCGCGCCCGATATGGGCATTGCCGAGGACCCGGCAACGGGGGCCGCCGTCGCCGCCCTGTCCGGCGCCATCCATTTCTTCGACAAGCTGGTGGACGGCCATCATCCGTTCCTGATCGAGCAAGGCGTCGAAATGGGTCGCCCTTCGCATATCCACCTGCATCTCGATGTCGCGGGCGGCGCGGTTGCCGGTGCGCGCATCGGCGGCGAGGCGATCCGCATCGCATCGGGAACGCTGGATTTGTGACGGTTATTTTGCGCTGCGGAAGAAATTTTTGCGCAGACGCATTTTTTTCAGGCTGCGGTATAGACAAGGTCTGCGAACGTCTTTATAGCCCCCGTCAGACCGCTGGAGCGGTCAAGTGGGTGATTAGCTCAGTTGGTAGAGCAGCTGACTCTTAATCAGCGGGTCCACGGTTCGAGCCCGTGATCACCCACCAAAACTTTCCTTATTCCGCTGATTAAACAAAGACTTCCCCTTCAGGGGCGCTTATCGTGCGCGCTGTGCAAAGCCATAGGCGCCGCCTTCCAGATACTCTTCAAAGCAGAAAATCACCTGCTGTGATCGTTGGCCTGCCGCCCATCTCCGGGCGGAAGTTGTTCATCCCATTGCCGTCGGTATCTTATTCGAAGAACGTTTGGCTTTGCCACAGCTTATCGCCGTGAACCAGTGCAACTCTCCAGCATGGCTATCAAAGTCTTGGTGTGCATTGAGATGGAGCTGTGTCCTGTGGGTGCGCGGAGCGTTGTCACGGCGGGCTCAAAATCGAGGATGCGATCGCGTGCGCCGGGAGAGAGACCAACATCGGTCGTGCTGCGGAAGACGAATGAGTCTTTACTGCAACGCCTGTCAGCCTATCCGCGCCATTCCCGCTGCAGGGTTTGTCATTTCCGCTGTCGCCGTTCCGTTTGTTGTTGCCGCCAAGGCTGACCAGCGCGTTGTTGACCTGTCCGCCGGACAGCGTGTTGAAATGGCTTGAGCCAATTAACAGGTCGACGTCGTGAGGCTGGAATCATGGGCCGTGCCATCACCGGCCAGCTTGTGGAGCACGGAGGAGGCGACCATCCTTCCTTCGGGATAATCGGCTTCGTTGGGGCTTGGCGTGGGCATGGTAGAAGGAGCGCTCATGAAAGGCGAAATGCTTTGCGAACACAGCCCCCTTGCTATGCCTGCTGGTACCCCATATTGCGCGGACAGAAGAGGCAGGAGATGACGCGATGAGTGACGGCAGGATCAGGACACCGCAGGAGGTGGTCGGTTATTGGTGCGAGGTGCTGACCGCGAAGGACTGGTTTCAGTCGACGCCGGAGCTGGATGCGCGCGTGCACGAGCAGTTCGCCGCGACCCATCTTGCGCTGTCGCGCGAGGTGACGCCAGAATGGCGGGCAAGCCCGGAGGCGCGTCTTGCCGCCTTGATCGTTCTCGATCAGTTGCCGCGCAACATGTACCGCGCCTCGCCGATGGCCTTTGCGACCGACTGGATTGCGTTGCGCGAGGCACGTCTGGCTGTGGAGGCGGGGGCCGACAAGGGCGTCGCCTACGACCGCCGGCATTTCTTCTATATGCCGTTCGAGCATTCGGAAGATCTGGCCGATCAGGATCTTTCGGTGAAGCTTTTCGAGGCGCATGGCGACGAGATGTATCTGGACTACGCGATCCGTCATCGCGAAGTCATCGCGCGATACGGTCGTTTCCCGCATCGCAACGCATTTGTCGGCCGCGTTTCGACGCCTGCAGAAGCTGCTTATCTCGCCGAACCGGGGGCGGGCTTCTAGCAAGGCGGAGCGGCCGGTTTAAAATGGCCGCAATCATGGCTAGAAGGGGGAACGGAATCGCCTGGTCGCGATGCGTCGCCTTTTTCTGTTCACCGAGGATGGCCTCTTGCCGATCTCCCGTCTCGTTTCCATCCTTCTTGCCGTTCTTCTCCTCGCGGCATCGCCCGTTGCGGCCCAGACGGCGGCCGCACCCGCCACCGACGCGACGCAGCTCGAACAGGCCAGTGCCGACCTCGACAAGGCCGGCGCGCAGCTGAACAGCATTCGCGAGCGGGTCGACAAGGCGCAGGAAGATGACGCCAGGCTCGTCGCGCTGAAAGTGGAGGCCGAGGCGCTGAACCGGGCGATCCTTGCGACCTCGGTCGCGACGCGCCCGCGTCTCGAAGCGATCAAGGCCCGTCAGGTGGAGCTTGGCGATCCGCCGGCCGAAGGGGCGCCGCCCGAAGCCGATGTCGTCAAGGAGGAGCGCAAGAAGCTCGCCGCCGAGCGCAACGAGATCAACGCGCTGACCGGCGAGGCGGAAAACCTCTCCATCGAGGCGACGAAGCTTTCCAACCGCATCACGGAAATCCGCCGACAGCTGTTCACCGATGCGATCCTGAAGCGCACCGACATCAACACGGAGCTCTTCGCCGAGGCCTCCGGCGCGGTCATGGACGAGACGGCGACGCTTGGCCGGACCGTAACGGCCTGGCTGCAATTCGTCTGGAAGTTCAAACGGATGCAGCTTTTCGGCGCTGTCGCGCTGTCGCTGATGGCAGCCCTCGTTCTGCTGTCCGGCAGCTATCGGCTGTTTTCGCCCTATATCACCCGGGCCGCGCAGCAGGAGAAGCCGCACTATATCACGCGCCTGTCCGTCGCCTTTTGGTCGACCATCCTGCCCACCATGGCGGCGAGTGCCTTTGCCGGCGCGAGCTATTTCTTCCTGGATACGTTCAATGTCCTGCGGTCGGACATCGCGCCGCTGGTGGCCATTGCGCTGGGCGTGACGGTTGCCATCTATTTCGTCGCGCAGCTCGCCAATGCCGTCCTGTCGCCCGCCGACGGGCACTGGCGCCTGATGCGGGTCTCCGATCGCGGCGCGCAGCTGCTGTGGCTTTCGATCTTCAGCATGGCGATCGTCAACGGTGCCGACTATTTTCTCGGCGCGATCAGCGAAGTGCTCGGCTCTCCCGTCGTTCTGACCGTCGTCAAGAGCTTCTTCGCCTCGCTCATCATCGGCGTGCTTCTGGTCGTCACCGCCTTCATCCGGCCCGTGCTGCATCAGGGCGAAGCACCGAATGCGGCGGGCCGCCCGTGGCCGCGCTCGATCTTCGTGCTGCTCATCCTGACGGGCCTCGGCCTGATCTTCTCGTCGCTGCTCGGCTATGTCGGCATGGCCCGGTTCGTCGCGACGCAGATCGTGGTGACCGGCGCGATCGTCGTGACAGCCTATATCGGCTTCCTGTCCGGGCGCGCGGTTTCCGCGCCCGACGCCTTCGGCGCGACGACCGTCGGCAAGCGGCTGGAAGAGCGCTTCGGTCTCGGTCCGGTGGCGCTCGATCAGATCGGTCTTGCCGCGGGTCTCGCGATCTATCTGCTGATCTTCGTCTGCTTCGTGCCGCTGGTGCTCCTGCAATGGGGTTTTCAGGTGGCCGATATCGAATCCTGGGCCTACCGGATTTTCACGGAAATCCGCATCGGCAGCATCACGATCTCGCTGGTCGGCATCCTCGCTGGCATCATTCTCTTCGCACTGGGTTTCATCGTCACGCGCTGGTTCCAGAAGTGGATCGACGGCAATGTACTGGCGCGCAGCCAGGTCGATGCGGGCGTGCGCAATTCCGTGCGCACCGCCGTCGGCTACGCCGGTGTCGCCATTGCCGGCCTCGTAGGCATATCGGCGGCGGGCATCAATCTCTCCAGCCTCGCGCTCGTCGCCGGTGCACTCTCCCTCGGTATCGGTTTTGGTCTGCAGAACATCGTCTCGAATTTCGTCTCCGGCCTGATCCTGCTTGCCGAGCGCCCTTTCAAGGTGGGCGACTGGGTGGTGGCCGGCACGACGGAGGGCTTCGTGCGCCGCATCTCGGTGCGCGCCACCGAGATCGAGACCTTCCAGCGCCAAACGGTCATCGTGCCGAATTCCGTACTCATCAACGGTCAGGTCGGCAACTGGACGCACCGCAACAAGCTCGGCCGCGTGGAAGTCGCGCTCAGCGTTCACGCCGGCAATGATCCACGCCGCATTCAGGAAGTATTGTTGGAGGTCGTCCGGGCGCAGCAGGGTCTTCTGCGCAATCCGGAACCCGTGATCGTCTTCCAGGCGTTTTCCTCCGCCACGCTGGATTTCGAGGTGAGGGGATATCTGGCCGATATCCTGAACGGCACGGCCGTGAAGTCGGAGCTTCGAACCGCCATCCTCGAGCGCTTCCGTGCAGAAGAGATCCCCCTCAGCGGCCCGGCTGCGCCGGAAGTGCCGATCAAGATTTCACCGGAGGGAGCCGAGATCATCAGTTCTCTGCTTGAGCAGGCGACGGAAAGGCTTGCCAAACCGGCTGCGCCCCGGCGCCGTCCAAAGACCGAGAACGAACCGGAAGCCTGATTTCCGGCACATGAATGCCGCATTCACGCTGCATTCAGCCGCCCCCGCATAAAACGTGATGCAAATCCGCTGGAGGAACGATAGTGTTTCTCCCGGGCTTGTGAACAGGGGCGGCGCGCGGCGCCGGGCTAAAATGAAGCGAATGATCATGATGCTGCTCGTGTCGGCTGCGATGACCGCTCCGGCCATGGCTGCTACCGTCACCAACAAGGACGCCGACACGCAGGTTCTGGTCGTCGTGGAGGGTGGCAACCGCGCCGAGATCGCGCTGGAGCCCGGTTCCACGGAAACGATCTGCCCGTCGGGCTGTTTCGTCACCCTGCCGAACGGTGACCGCATCGCCTTGAACGGCGGCGAGGATGTCGAAATCCAGGGCGGCTCGGCCTCGGTCAAGTAAACACCGGACGATGGTTTTTCGAGAACGGCGCCGAAGAAGTTCCGCGCCGTTTTCCTTTGGGCGCAGAACAAACGGAGCGGGGAAAGGAACGCCGCTACGCTTTTTCATGCTCTCTAAATTTAACGCTTTCGCAAAGGGTTGCGGTTACCTCTAGGCTCGGGGAAAATTCAGATCACGAAGGCATATCATGGCGTTTATCGGCATTTCCGGGATGCAGTATTCCGGCGCGTCTCTGTCGCATCATCGTATTCTTGTTGCGGAGGATTCGAATGTCTTCACCTCCATGATCTCGAAGCGGCTGAAAGAGCTTTTTGATCTGAATGTCGAGATTTGCCGCAGCTTCGAAGAACTCGAGCTCGCTTATGACAAGTCAACCGACAAAATCACGCTGGCGATCTCCAACATCAATCTTCCGGGGGCGGAGAAGGGCGAGGCGCTGAATTACCTTGTCGACCTCAGCATTCCGACGATCGTCTTCACGGGTACCTTCCAGCAGACGACGCGCGATCAGCTGCTGTCCAAGGAAATCGTCGATTATATCCTGAAGGACAATGTCTTCGCGGTCGATATGCTGGCGGAGTCGGTCTGCCGCTTCCTGACCAATCACCAGCATCATGTGCTGATCGTCGATGACAGCGCCACCGCCCGCGCTCTGCTCTCGACGCGCCTGAAGCGCTACAATTTCCGCGTCAGCGTCGCGGAGAACGGTTCGACGGCGCTCGCGCTGCTCAAGGCCAATCCCGACATCGCGCTGATGATCACTGACTACAACATGCCCGATATCGACGGCTTCGAACTGACGCGGCGCATTCGCGGCACGGTCGGTTCGCACCAGCTGCGCATCATCGGCGTGTCCTCATCGACGGATCGCCTGCTCTCCGCCCGCTTCCTGAAGGCCGGCGGCAACGACTTCATCATGCGGCCCTTCATCGATGAGGAATTCTACTGCCGCGTGAATCAGAACCTCGATACGCTGACCCAGATCAGAACGGCGCAGCAGCGTCAGAAAGCCTGAAAATCAGATAGGCCGAGACTCCACCCAGATCTGTCCCTTACGTAGCGTGAGATATTTCTCGCGGGATTAACCACTTGGTAAAACCGGTGGTTTGTAATGCGTGCCGACGGGAACAATAAGATCAGGATAGTGGACGGGTGGACGTGGATTCAACTCCGCAGCGAGGACCAGCATTTCTGCGCCATTCCGGCCAGCATGTGCTGCTCGTGGAAGATTCCCGCATGTTTTCCACGGCGCTCAAATATCGCCTGGAGAAAGAACTCGGCCTTCAGGTTACGCATTGCCCCAGCATGGCGGCGGTGCGCACCATCTTCCAGACCGAGGCGCCGGAATTCGCGCTCGCCGTTCTCGACCTCAACCTTCCCGATGCGCCCAATTGCGAGGCGCTCGACTATGTGATCTCCAAGGGCATCGCGCCCCTGGTCTTTACCGGCTCGTTCAGCGATGCGACGCGCGACCAGATCCTTGCCAAGAACGTGCTGGATTATGTCGTGAAGGACAGCCCGGCCGCGATGCAGCAATTGGTGCTGGCGGTGGATCGTATCCTGACCAGCGGCAAGACGCGTGTGCTCGTCGTCGATTCGGATCCGGACAGTCTTCAGAAGCATGTCGGCCTGATTGCCAAGCAGCGTTTCCAGATCACCGCCGTGGAGAGCGGGGCTGCGGCCCTTGACGCCCTTGATGCCAACAGCGGCATCGACATGGTGGTCTGCGATCTCGACCTAGCCGATATGGACGGCTTCGCGCTGCTGGAGGAAATCCGAAAGCGCCATGGCGACGATACCGTTCGGGTTGTCGGCCTCTCCACCGCGACGGATCGTATGGTCGCGGCTCGCTTCCTGCGCGCCGGCGGTGACGAATACATCCAGAAACCCTTCCTGGAGGAAGAGTTCAACAGCCGCATCTTCCATGTCGCTGCGATCCAGAAGCGCGTTCAGTCGCTGCATCGCATCGCCGCGCGGGACTATCTCACGGATATCTACAACAGGCGCTATTTCTTCGAGGCCGGCCCGCGGCTGGTCGATCAGGCGGTGCGACGTGGCGAACCGATGTCGATTGCTATTCTCGACATCGACCATTTCAAGCGCCTCAACGACACCTATGGCCATGAGGTCGGTGACGTCGTGCTGAAGGCGGTTGCGCGGCGTCTCAAGCACCGGCTCAACGACCGGCATCTTCTGGCGCGGCTTGGCGGCGAGGAGTTCGGCATCATCTTCCACGGTCTGTCGCTGGAAGCGGCGCTTGATTGCTGCGAGCATTTGCGCAGGGAGCTCGCAGCCCAGCCGATCATCGCCGATGGCGAGGCATTGACCATCACGGTCTCGGCGGGCCTTGCCGTCATCGCCGAGCGGGAAACTTTCGACAACTACCTGAATGCCGCCGACCAGTTCCTCTATATGGCCAAACATGCGGGACGGAACCGGGTGTTCTCCGAACTGTCGCTGATGAACGCGCTGGCAAGCTGATCCCCGCCGAAGGGGCGAGGATGCTGCATGTCATCAAAATTTAGCGGGCGATGGCCGAGAGCGTCAGCTTGCGTTCAGCGCGCTCCTGCTGGGGCGAGCGGTTGTAGAGTTCGCGGTAGCACTTGGAGAAGTGCGAGGCGGAGACGAAACCGCAGGCGACTGCCACTTCCACCACCGGCATGGAGGATTGGACGAGCAGGTGGCGCGCCCGGTCGAGCCGGATTTCGAGATAGTAGCGGGCGGGCGAACGGCCCATTTCCTGGCGGAACAGGCGCTCGATCTGGCGGCGCGAGAGATCGGCGCTGTCGGCGATCTCCAGAAGCGACAGCGGCTCGGATAGATTGCCTTCCATCAGCTCGATGATCGACAGCACCTTGGCGTTCTGCACGCCGAGGCGCGCGCGCAGCGGCAAGCGCTGGCGGTCGTGCGGGCCGCGCACGCGGTCGGTCAGGGCCTGTTCGCAGACGCGGTTGACGAGGTTTTCGCCAAAATCCTGATCGATCAGGTTCAGCATCATGTCGAGCGAGGCAGTACCGCCGGCACAGGTATAGATGTTGCTGTCGATTTCGTAGAGGTCGGCATAGACGTCGGCCTGCGGATAGGCCTCGGCAAAGCCGGGCAGGTTCTCCCAGTGGATGGCGCAACGCTTGCCTGAGAGCAGGCCCGCCTGGGCCAGAACATGGGCGCCGGTACAGAGCGAGCCGACCGCGATGCCGCGGTTATAGACTTCGCGCAGCCAGGCATTGACCGACTTGTTCGAGAAATCCTCGACATAGATGCCCGAACAGACGAGCACCATGGAGGGGCGATTTTCGCCGCCGAGATATTTGCGCTCGTCGGCAAGCGAGGAATTCACCTCGATACCGATGCCGCTGGAGGACAGCACCTGCTGGCCGTCCGTGGAGGCGAGGCGCCAGGTATAGGCTTCGTAGCCGAGCATGCGGTTGGCGATACGCAGCGTCTCGATGGCCGCCGAGAAGGGCAGCATGGAGAAGTTGGGCACGAGGAAGAAAACGAGAGAGCGCTTCTTGACGTTTTGCTTGTTCATCACGGTGTCCATGCTGGAGGCCTGAATGTCGCAATGGTCGCAGGGAGAACAGTCGCAGCGCTAGTATTTTTGCGACACGAAAGAGGATGGTTACGACCGATGGGGGCTGCGTATCGCTGATATGTCAGTATCTCCGAGCGAAAATAAGGCGATTGTGCAATGCAGCACATTTGCGACCTCGCTTCAGGCATCGTCGGATTGCGACAGCGCATGCGGCGTGCAACGCGCGGATGTTCCCGTTTGACAAGAAGCGTCTCGACCGCCAGATACGGAGCGGAATTTCGAAGGATGATCGCAATGCTGCCAGATGGATATTCGGATGTGCCGACGGGCAAGCTCGCTGCCGTGGTGACCTGCCTTGAAATGCCGGCGCCGCCGGCCGTTCGCGCGGATCCCGAACAGCCGGGCATAACTCTCGAGCGCATGGAGAAGGTCGATCTCGCCTGGTATCGCGATCTCTACCGGCGCATCGGCACCGAATGGCTGTGGGCCTCGCGTCTCGCCATGCCGGAAAGCGACCTCGCCGCCATTGTCCATCACCCCGATGTCGAGGTCTATGCCGTCATGAAGGATGGGCGCGGAGAGGGGCTCATGGAGCTCGATTTCCGTGAGGACGGTGTGGGCGAACTCGCCTTCTTCGGCCTGACGGCTGCCGTCATCGGCAAGGGAACGGGGCGCTGGCTGATGAACCGGGCGATTGCGCGTGCCTGGTCGCGACAGGGGCTCACGCGATTCTGGGTGCATACCTGCACGCTCGATTCACCCCAGGCGCTGGATTTCTACATCCGCTCGGGCTTTGCGCCGGTGCGGCGCCAGATCGAGGTCTTCGACGATCCGCGGTTGACGGGCATCCTGCCGGACACGGTCGCGCCTGAGATCCCGATGATCTAAGCCTAAAAGAAAACCGCCGGAGAGACTTTTGAAAGTCATGTCCGGCGGTTTGTGGCATCGTGGTCGTTCGGCATGTCGCCGTTACAGTCGTCCGTCATCGCGTGGTCTTGTTCGACGAACGGAAACCGATGTCCTTGCGCAGGTCGAAGGGCATGCTTTCCAGTTCGCGTTCCACACGATAGCGCTGCCAGGCGGAAACGATCCGTTCGAAAAGTTCACGGACGAGATGAGACAGGGTGCCGGCGCCGGCAGCACGCCGAACCGGGCGGTGATCCAATGCTATTGCCATTTTCAGGGTTCCTTTCGAGCTTGGGAGGTTTCGAAAGGTCGCGACCTTGATCGTCACTATGCCGCGGCCTCACACATCAATCAAACGAATATATTTGATTGGATCGATCAGCGTTCTTCATGTTTGATAAGCGTGGGCCAGCCGATATCCTGCTTGAGATAGTCGGGCAGGTGGGCCAGTTCTTCGGCGGTGTGATGCACGATGGCGCGCCGGCGGCGGGCCTCGAGCGCGTCGCCAACGAAGCGCCGTATTGCATAGTAGAATCCGTTTCCACGGGCGAGAACGGCAAGATCGGCGCCGCCAGCATGGGATTTCTGCGTTTTCATGGCGTTTTTCCTTCCATTCGTGTGCTTGCAGATTGACTATCCGCCCATCCTGTATTTCAATCAAACGAAATGAAGTGACAGTTTGCTTCAGAATTTCTGATCCATGGAGACCCGTCATGAATCTTCTCATGCGCCAGACGCTCCCGCTTTTGGAACTCGATATCCTCAAGACCTTCGTGGCGATCGCCGAGACAGGCAACTTCACCACGGCCGCCGAGACGGTGCACCGCACGCCTTCCGCCGTCTCCATGCAGATCAAGAAGCTGGAGGAATTGCTCGGCTGCTCGCTCTTCCGCCGTGATGCGCGCTCAGTTGTGCTGACCCATCACGGCGAGGTTCTGCTGTCCTATGCGCGGCGTCTCATCGCGCTCAGCAACGAGGCGGTTTCGCGCTTCATGATGCCGGAGATGAACGGCGTCGTGCGGCTCGGTGCGCCCGATGACGTGGGCGAGCTGATCCTGCCGGAGGTGCTGAAACGCTTTGCCGAGAGCTATCCGTCCATTGCCGTGAATGTGTCGATCGAAAACAGCGCCAATCTGCGCCGTGCCGTCGCCGAGCGGCGGCTTGATCTCGCGATCTTCAATGCGACCGACGGCACGATCCCGGTTCCCGGTGAAATCCTGCTCAAGGAACAGCTCGTCTGGGCGGGCAAGAACTGTGGCAATGCGCATCTGAAGACGCCGCTGCCCGTCTCGGTCTGGGAGGAGGGCTGCATCTGGCGCGCCAAGGCGCTGGAGGAGCTGAGCCGTTCAGGCCGCGATTTCCGCGTCGCCTATTTCTGTGCCCACCACATGGGCCAGCGCGCCGCCATTCGCGCCGATCTTGCCGTCGCCCCGCTCGCCCGTTTCCTCATCGGCGACGATATGGTGGCGCTGGGTGAAAAGGACGGTCTGCCGGACCTCGGGCATTACCATATCGGTCTCGTCGTCAATGAGGAGGCGGAAGCGCCGGCGCAGGCCGTCGCGGACTATATCCGCACCGTCTTCGCCCGCATGGAGCGCCGGCCGATGGACATGCTGCAGGTGGCCTGCTGATCTCGGGTAGCCGGGCGGAAGCCCGGCTTTCCGTTATTCGTAGGTATAGGACGCGCACATCTCGTCGCTGCTCTCAGGCGCGTCCTCCGTTGAGAAGACGGCGACGATCGTATCCGTGCCGTTGCTGGCCGACCACGATGCCACGTAGGTGACGGGCGCGCCGCACAGCGTGTTGCCGTTGAGGAGAACCGGATCCTTCGGGTCCGCCACGCTATAGACCGACGCCGGCACCGACTTGCCATCCACGACGAATGTATCGCCGATGAGATCGTCGAATTCGATCTTCTTGCCGTTTTCGAAGGTGATGCCGAAATCGTCGAATTCGATATCGCCGGTAATCGACATCGCGGTGTTGCTGATGGCGGCGTAGCTATCGGCAAGGGCAGGCGAGGCCAGGCCAAACGACAGGGCGAGGGCGATAAGACGCGTGCGGTTCATGGCGGATGATCCTTAATAGCGGCGGCAGCTCATCGTACGGTTGCTCTCCGAAGAGGAGAAGTCGAGCGTATCCGATGTGATTTCCGAAAGCGTGATATAGACGTCATCCGACAGGAACAGCGAGTATGAACCATCAGAGCCTTCCTGGACCTCCTGCACATCATAGCTGTCGTCGCCGATGCTATAGACCGTCGAGGTGAAGACGAAGGGCGCGCCGTCGCATTCCCATTCGCCGGTAAAGGGATAGTCCTCCTGCGCGCGTACCGTCGTGACGGTGGCAAGAAGGAAGAGGCTGGCGGCGGCAAGGCGGGCGAGCGGCATGGAGCGGCTTTCGTGCGCTGGAGGGATGGCGAGGGATCACGCGATCGATCGTGTTATCGACGGGCGACACCCTCGGCCTATTCGCGCACATTGCCGATAAACCGCCGGAAACAAAACGGATTTTGTTGGTGTGGTTTATGGACATGGTAACCGCGGCCGGTGGCCGCGGATTGCACTATTCGCGGCTGCGGCGCCTGCGGCGCCCGCCGCCTTCGCCGCCGCCATCGTCGGCCAGCACCTTGCGCTCCGGCAGGGCGACGACCTTGGCGAGTTCGGGGAAGGGATCGACCTTGTTCGGCATCGCCATGGCATTGACGAAGAGCTGCTGGAAGTTGGGTTCCAGCGCGGTCTCGATCTTCTCAATATGGGCGACGGTCCGCTCGATCTCGCGGCGGTGATCGCGGTTGAGCAGCGCCATCAGCGCGCCGGTGCCGGCGGCATTGCCGACCGCCTTCACCTCATCGAGGTTGCAGTCCGGGATGAGGCCGAGCACCATGGCGTATTTCGGATCGATGAAGGAGCCGAAAGCGCCGGCAAAGCGGATCGTATCGACATGGCCGACGCCCTGCTTTTCCATGAGGAGCTTGATGCCGGCATAGAGCGCCGACTTGGCGAGCTGGATGGCGCGGATGTCATTCTGCGTCACCGTGATGCGCTGTTCGCCGTCATGCAGCAGATAGGAGAAGGTGCGGCCGTTCTGCAGGATGCGCGGGCTTTTCTCCGCCATCGCGCCATCGACCACGCCGTCCTCGGAAATGACGCCGGCAAGATACATTTCCGCGACGACCTCGATGATTGCCGAGCCGCAGATACCGGTAACGCCGACGCTGGCCGCCTGTTCGGCAAAGCCCTCCTCATCAGACCATTTCTCGACGCCGATGACGCGGAATTTCGGCTCCAGCGTGACAGGGTCGATGCGCACGCGCTCGATGGCGCCTGGCGCGGCGCGCTGGCCGGAGGAGATTTCGGCGCCTTCGAAGGCGGGACCGGTCGGCGAGGATGCGGCGACGACGCGCTGACGATTGCCGAGCACGATTTCGGCATTGGTACCGACGTCGACGAGCAGCATCATGCGATCCTGCCGGTAAGGGCCCTCTGCAAGCGTCGCGCCCGCTGCATCCGCGCCGACATGGCCGGCGATGCAGGGGAGCGTATAGAGCCGTGCGCCGCGGTTCACCTCGATGTCGAGCTCATGCGCCCAGTACTGCAAGGCGCCGGAGACGGCGAGCGCGAAGGGTGCCTGGCCGAGTTCCGTCGGGTCGATGCCGAGGAAGAGGTGGTGCATGATCGGGTTGGCCACGAACACCATGTCGAGAATGTCGTGCCGGTCGACTTCGCCTTCGGCGCAGACCTTGCCGATCAGGCCGTTGACGGCCTCGCGCACCGCTTTGGTCATGGCTTCCCGGCCGTCCGGGTTCATCATGACATAGGAGACGCGGCTCATCAGGTCTTCGCCGAAGCGGATCTGCGGGTTGGACGTGCCGGAGGAGCCGACGATTCGGCCCGACAACAGCGAGACGAGATGCATGGCGATGGTCGTCGAGCCGATATCGCAGGCGATGCCATAGGCCTCATTCTTGAGGCCCGGCCACAGGCCGACGATGAAGGGGCGCGAACTGTCCATATCGCGGTGGATTGCGGCGGTGACGCCCCAGTTGCCTTTGCGCAGAATCGACTGGACCTGCGGGATGAGATGCGGCGCGACCAGCAGGTCCTTCCAGCCCCAGTCCTTTTCCAGCATCACCTTGAGGCGGTCGAGATCGCCGAGCGGCTTGTGCATATCGGGCTCATCCACCTCGACATAGCAGAGCTGGACGGCGGCGTTGCGCTCGATGACGCGGTCGGTCGCGGCCTTGCGCACGACCTGCGCATTGACCACGGTATCCTGCGGCACGTCGATGACGAGGTCGCCCTGGATGAGCGCCGAGCAGGACAGGCGGCGGTTTTCCGGCAGGCCACGCACCTTGTCGTAGCGCTCTTCCTTCGGGCCGCGGGCCGAGATGTGGTCGTTGGAGGAGACGATCTTGTGCTTGGCGAAATTGCCTTCCTGCACCTCGATCTGACAGCGCCCGCAGGTCGCGCGACCGCCGCAGACGCTCTCGACATAGACGCCGAGTTTGCGCGCGGCTTCCAGCACGGGCGTGCCGACCGGGAAACGGCCGCGCTTGCCCGAGGGCATGAAGAGGACCAGCGGTTCCTTTGCCGAAGCTTCCGTCATATTGGTCTCGCTCTCACCTTCAATGCGCATCGGATCGTTCTTTCCACTGGCGGCAGGGCCGCCTTACGTCTTCTTCTTGGCAAGGCGGCGCGCATTGCTGCGCACGCGTTTGCCGTAAGGTTTCAGTGCGGCCGTGGACACGGCCCGCACCGTCGTCTCCGGCGAAGCCGCCGTCATCACGGCCTTCGCCAAAGCAAAATTGGCCGCCACGACGCTTTCCGTCGCAGCAGCCATCTTTTCGGTGACCATGCGGGTCATCTCGGTCGTGTTCTGCGTCGAGCCCGTCAGCGCCGCGAACCCCATCTCCTGACAG
>NZ_JBLZPK010000057.1:85381-104585 GCF_049199905.1 Shinella sp. M27 | reverse complement strand
GGGGCCGCAGAAGCTGCCGCAACGGCGCCGCCTTCGGCGGGCTTGTGGTCACGGTAGGTCATAATCCAGTTGGTGCAGTTCTGGTCCGTGCCGTTCAGCACGTTGGCGGCGCGCACGGCTTCCATTTCCTGCGGGCGGCAGGGGTTCATGATGGCGGACGTCATGCCGGCGCCAATGACCATCGGAATGAAGCCGGCATTGATGCCGTGGCGGTGCGGCAGGCCGAACGAGATGTTGGAGAGGCCGCAGGTCGTGTTGACCTTCAGCTCGTTGCGCAGGCGATAGAGCAGCTGGAAGACCTGGCGGCCGGCATCACCCAGCGCGCCGATCGGCATGACGAGCGGATCGACGACGATGTCATGGGCGGGAATACCGTAGTCGGCGGCGCGCTCGACGATCTTCTTGGCGACGGCGAAGCGTACGTCCGGGTCCATCGAGATGCCCGTCTCGTCGTTGGAGATGGCGACGACGGGCACGTTGTACTTCTTGACGAGCGGCAGGATGGCTTCGAGCTTTTCTTCTTCGCCGGTGACTGAGTTGACCAGCGGGCGGCCCTTGGCGACCTTGAGGCCAGCCTCGATGGCAGCCGTGACGGAACTATCGATCGCAAGCGGGATATCGACGAGGCCCTGGACGATTTCCAGCGTCTGGACGAGCAGGCCCGGTTCGGTCTCGTTCGGGTTGACGGAGGTCACGCCCGCATTGATGTCGAGCATCGTCGCACCGGCGGCGACCTGTTCCAGCGCGTCCTTGATGACGGTGTCGAAATTGCCGGCCTGCATTTCCGCGGCCAGCTTCTTGCGGCCAGTCGGGTTGATGCGTTCGCCGATGACGCAGAAGGGCTGGTCGAAGCCGATGACGATTTCGCGGGTGGCCGAGGCGATGATGGTGCGGGTCATGTAAAGTCCTCTGGGGCGGGGCGCCGGATCAGGTCTAGCGCGCGATTTCCGGTGTTACAAGCTGCCTGCCGGCGTGTGGCCGGCACGCGGATCAATGGGGGTGGTGAGAAGCGATTTCCGCCATCTGCTGCTGGTTCTGTTCGACGCCTTCGCGGGTCCGCTCGATGCGCTCGGCAACCATCTGGTCGACCGGGTTCGGCTCGCGCTTCCAGGGCTGGCGACCCTTCAGCACGCCGGAATCATGCACCATCTCTGCGACATATTCTTCTTGGCGGTAGGCCATGACGTGAATGCCGGAAACGCCCTCGATCTCCTTCACCTCGTTGATGATGTCGATGCAGAGCTGCTTGCCTTCCTTCTTCTGGTCCTGCGCGCCTTCCAGGCGGGCAATGATGGAGTCGGGAATATGGATGCCCGGCACGTTGGAGCGGATCCATTTTGCCGTCTTGGCGGACGCCATCGGACCGACGCCGACGAGGATGTAGCATTTTTCGTGAAGCCCGAGGTCGCGCACCTTCTTCATATATTCGCGGAACATCGGCACGTCGAAGCAGTATTGGCTCTGGACGAACTGCGCGCCGGCCTCGATCTTCTTGGCGAGGCGATAGGGGCGGAAGTCATAGGGCGGCGCAAACGGGTTAATCGCAGCACCGAGGAAAACCTTCGGCGGCGTCGTCAACTTGCGGCCGGAGAGGAATTTCGAATTGTCGCGCATGATGCGCACGGTTTCGAGCAGCGACATGCAGTCGAGGTCGAAGACCGGCTTGGCGCCCGGCTGGTCGCCGGCCTGCACGCCGTCGCCGGTGAGGCACATGATGTTGCATACGCCCATTGCGGCCGCACCCAGCACATCGCCCTGGATGGCGATGCGGTTCTTGTCGCGGCAGGCGATCTGCATGATCGGCGCATAGCCCATGCGGGTCAGAAGCGCGCAGATGCCGACGGAGGACATATGGCAGTTGGCGCCGGAGGCGTCGACCGCGTTGATGCCGTCCACCCAGCCGTCGAAGATCGCGGCGCGTTCATAGACATCTTCCGGATTGGCGCTGTCGGGTGGGTTCAGCTCCGTCGTGACGGCGAATTCGCCACGGCGCAGCACGCGCTCCAGCCGGCCCATGGAGGAGTGGCCGGGCAGGGGATCGAGCGGCAGGTGCGGGCCGAGCGGGTTTTCATCGAGATGCGCCATGGATCAGGCGTCCTTTCCGGCATTGGCCGCCGCTTCCCTGGCGGCAGCGGCTTCGGCCGTCACGCGCAGCCAGGAGGAGGTTTCACGCAGCGACTGGTTCACCGGCTTCTGCACGTTCATGATCGCGTCACCCTTGGCCATGTTCTGGGAGCCCTTCCAGGCCTGGACCCAGACGCAGGGCATATCCGGTTCGACTTCGCAATTGCCGTTGGCACGCACGCCGCCGCAGGGGCCGTTGCGCAGCTGCTTGGGACAGTTCATCGGGCAGGACATGCCCGTGGATGACAGCGCGCACTGGCCGCACATGCGACAGTCGAAGAGAAAGCCCTTCACGTGCTTTTCGACGAAGGTGATGGGGCGCTCGACGCGCTGGTAACCGAAGAGCTTCCAGACGGGATGCAGGAGAAGAAAGACTTCGGCGAAGCGGTGGTAGAACCACTCGAAGAAACGGGAATTGCGCACGGCCCACAGGCGGATCGTGTATTTGTGGCGCGAACGGCGGCTGGGCGAGACGCCGGCCGGCGTGAAGGCGCCGGTGGCGGCCTTCTTGGCGGGCGCGGCATTGCCGGGCTTCTGGACGGCATCAGCCATTGTCGCGGCCTCCGGCCTTGACGAGGGCGACGAGGCGCTCACGGTCATAGGCGGCTTCGAGTTCGGCGGCGGCCTTGTCTGCCTCGGCTTCGAGATCGTCGGAAACCGGCGTGGGCTCGGCCTTGCGCCATTCGGCAAGGTAATCGTCCGTCTCGGCCGCCCCCGTGCGCATGGCGCACATGTCGATCGCCTCGGTGAAGCGCAGCGAGAGCTCCCGCTTGGCGTTCGTGCGGCCCTTCTTGATGATGACCTGGGCGGGGATGTCGCGCCAGTAGACGATAATGCGGTCTGCCATGTCAAAATTCTCCCAGAGCCTTTGCGCGTTTTTTCGAATCGCGAAGAGGCTCTTCCTCCTCTTTTCGCAATTCCGGACGGAAAACCGTCGCACACTTTTCCGGGAATTGCTCTAGCCCTGACAATGCTGTGTGGCCGCGTTGCGGGCTGCGCTCGCCACGACTGCCCCATGCTTAAAAACGACGCGGGATTTGACTGTCCAGAGGATTTACCAGATGCCGCGGGTCACGCCGTTCCAGAGCCACGTCCAGATCGGCGGATGATACCATTGTCGCGAGGGGGCGGCTATTTTCAAGGGCTTGAGGTTGCCGGTGACGGCATCTTCCATGGCTTTGACGATGATGCCGGTCGAAGCGGCCACCTGAAGCAGCGGATAGGTGTGCATGGTGTCGCGTTTGGAAGGTTTGAGACGCTGCTGATAGAGCGCATCGCCGGTGTCGACGCCGGCATCGACGAGGTGCACCGATCCGCCGAAATTCTCCTCGTCGCGATGAATGCGCGACCAGTAGCCGCCTTGCAGGCCGCGATATTGCGGGATGATGCCGGCGTGGAAATTGAGGACGGGGCAGGTGATGCGGGCGAGTGTCTCCGCCTTCACCATGCGGCAGCTGAACAGCAGCAGCGCTACCGGGCGGATCTCGTCGAGCGTCGAGAAAAGCTCTGGGCTGTTGGCGGAGGAAATGTTGATGCGCGGAATTGTCTGATCTATCTCCGCACTTACGCCGAATTCCTCACGGATCTCCTGAGCCCGCTTTCTGGTGAAGCGCTTGCCGTAGCGCGAGACGACCATGGTGCCGAGCTGGCCGATCGCCTGTACCCAGCCGAGCTTCCTCGCCCGCCGGGTGACGAACAGCTTCTTCGATTCGGGCTGCTCCACGATGACGGTGAGGTTCGGGAAGGTGGCGCGCACGGCGTTGACGATGATTTCCGGATTGTGGCCTGATTGAATCAGCATCGCCACTTTTTCCGTCCGCGTCTTCAAGTGAGTCATCTATGCAAGCCCCCGCCGATCTTTCGCGCGCATCATGGCGGCAAGGGCTTAGAAAGCCGTAACCGGGGCAGGGATTTTTCGCGCAAGGCTAAGGATTGGTAAGTCAGCGCGCCCGCAGCAGTTCGCCCGTCAGGTCGCCATAGCCGGTGAAGCGGTATTCATAGGCGAGGCCGAGATAATCGGCGGCGTCCTTCGCCTTCTGTTGCAGGCCTTCGTCCTCGATCTGCGAGAGATAGACGACCTTGGTGTAATTGCCAAAATACATCTCCTTCAGCTGCGGGTGCCGGTCGAGACCGAGCGGCTCGATGACGAAGGCGCGGAACTGGCGGGCGAGGAAATCGGTGAGGAAGAAGGAGGTGACGTCTTCGTCCTTTGCCGCAAACGCCTCGTTGCCTGCAAAGAAGGAATAACAGTGCGGCCCGGCAATGCGCTCGACGCCCTCGCGTTCGCAGACCTTGTCGAGCAGGCCGCCCGTGCCGCAATCGGCATAGCCGACGAAGATGCGCGAAAAGCCTTCGGCTCGTGCCTCAGCGATCGCCTGCTCGACGCCGGGCGCGATCTTTTCGGGATGGGCGTGCCAGATGGCGGGCAGACACTGGAGATCGATATGGGAAAGACCGTTGGTGTCGCGGATGGCCAGGACCTCGCGGGCGATGGCGCCGCAGGCGATCACGCGAACCTTTTCGGCTTTCGTGCGTTCAGGGCTTGGACTTCCAAGCCGAAGTTCTGCGTCAACCACATCCATGAAGAGGGACTCCGACCATGACTGGGACACACCTGACCAAGATCAGCATCGTTCTCGCAGCGCTTGTCGCGCTCAGCGCCTGCGGCAATACCATTCGTGGCGTGGGTCGCGATACGGCCAATGCCGTGGATGCGACGCAGGATGCCGGCCGCAGCGTCGAAAAGGCTGCAAACTAAAGGTCGTAAGCCGACGGCGCCGATTCAAAACCGGCGCCGTCGAATATCATGATCAGCCGGCAAGCATGTTGTGCTTGCGCTTCATGAATTCCTTGGCGGTTTCCACCGCCACGGCCGCGTCGCGGCAGTAGGCGTCGGCGCCGACGGCCTTGCCGAATTCCTCGTTGAGCGGCGCGCCGCCGACGAGAACGACGTAATCGTCGCGCAGGCCCTTTTCCTTCATCGTGTCGATGACGACCTTCATATAGGGCATGGTGGTCGTGAGCAGGGCGGACATGCCGAGGATATCGGGCTGTTCGCGCTCGATGGCTTCCAGGTAGTTTTCGACGGGGTTGTTGATGCCGAGGTCGATGACGTCGAAGCCGGCACCTTCCATCATCATGCCGACGAGGTTCTTGCCGATGTCGTGGATGTCGCCCTTGACAGTGCCGATGACCATCTTGCCCTGCTTCGGCGCGCCGGTGGCGGCGAGAAGCGGACGCAGGATGAACATGCCGGCCTTCATGGCGTTGGCCGAGAGCAGAACTTCCGGAACGAAGAGAATGCCGTCGCGGAAGTCGACGCCGACGATGCGCATGCCTTCGACGAGGGCCTGCGTCAGCACGTCATAGGGAGCCCAGCCGCGCTCGAGCAGGATATTGGTGCCCTCTTCGATCTCTTCCTTGAGGCCGTCGTAGAGGTCGTCGTGCATCTGCTGCACAAGCTCTTCGTCGGAGAGATCGGCGAGAATGATTTCGTCGTCAGACATATTGGTTCCTCGTCTCCAGTGGCGCTGCGGCGGCAGGCTCTCACCACAAGGAATAGCCTTCCTCTTGCGCGAACCTGATTTTGAAAGCGACGTCGCATATGGCGAAAAGCGACCCGCTTCCCGCTTCTTGCATGCATAGCCCGTAAAGCCGTGAATTGACAGTGCAAACAAGACAATGCCGTTATGATGTCCGTCGCAATCCCGCTATAGTCTCGGCCACGCCGGTATCCAGCGTGCGCCACCGCTTGGCGCATTGAGAACCGCCCCGTTTCGGCGGCTTGCTAGCATAGAACAAGAGGCGCGGTTCGGGCGCCGCAATAACAAGGCAAAGGGTGTCTTCGGGCACCGGAATAACAAGGCAAAGGGTGTCTTCGGGCACCGGAATAACAAGGAAAGACGGATCATGAGCGACGATATTCAGCAGGTGGCAGGCGAGGGCGCCGGTGAAGGCGGTGGTCGCCGTACACGTGAAGGGCGTGGCGCTGCTGCACGGCGCGCATCGCGCACCGGCGGCGGTCCGGGTCCGTCGCTGCCCTACATCACCCGCAAGATCAGGGAATACGAGGTCCTCGACGAAGAGGGCCTGCAGCTCATCGAAAACAATGCCGACCGCATTCTGGAAGAGATCGGCATCGAATTCCGTGAAGATCCCGAAGCGCTTCAGCTGTGGCGCGACGCCGGCGCCGATGTGCGCGGCGAACGCGTGCATTTCCCCAAAGGCCTCTGCCGCGAACTCCTGAAGACCGCGCCGTCGCAGTTCACCTGGCATGCGCGCAATCCCGAGCGCAGCGTCCAGATCGGCGGCAAGGCCACCGTCTTCGTGCCGGTCTACGGCCCGCCCTTCGTGCGCGACCTCGAAGGCAACCGCCGCTATGCGACGATCGAGGACTTCCGCAATTTCGTGAAGCTTGCCTATATGGCGCCGTCCATGCATTCGTCCGGCGGCACGGTCTGCGAGCCGGTCGACGTTCCGGTGAACAAGCGTCACCTGGACATGGTCTACACGCACCTGAAATATTCCGACAAGCCGTTCATGGGCTCCGTCACCGCGCCGGAGCGCGCGGAAGACTCCATCGCCATGGCCAAGCTCGTCTTCGGCGACGAGTTCGTCGAAAACAACACCGTCATGATGAACCTCATCAACGCCAACTCGCCGATGGTCTTCGACGAGACCATGGTGGGCGCGTTGAAGGTCTATGCCCGCCATAACCAGGCCTGCGTCGTCTCGCCGTTCATCCTGTCGGGCGCCATGAGCCCGGTCACGGTCGCCGGCACGCTGACGCAGATTCTTGCCGAAGTCCTCGCCGGTGCGTCCTTCACCCAGCTCATCCGCAAGGGGGCGCCGGTATTGTTCGGCACCTTCGCGGCCTCGATCTCCATGCAGTCGGGTGCGCCGACCTTCGGTTCGCCGGAGCCGTCGCTCGTCTCGTATGGCGCGGCCCAGCTTGCCCGCCGCCTTGGCATTCCGTTCCGGACCGGCGGTTCGCTCTGCGGTTCGAAAATCCCGGACGCACAGGCTGCCCATGAATCGGCCAACACGCTGAACATGACGCTTCTCGCCGGCACCAACTTCGTGCTGCACGCCGCCGGCTGGCTCGAAGGCGGCCTCGTCGCCTCCTACGAGAAGTTCATGATCGACCAGGACCAGCTCGGCATGCAGCAGAAGTTCGCCGAGGGCATCGACCTCTCGGAGAACGCGCAGGCGCTGGACGCCATCCGCGAAGTCGGTCCGGGCAGCCACTATCTCGGCTGCGCCCACACCCAGGCCAACTTCCAGACCGCCTTCTACCGCTCGCCGCTCGCCGACAACAACTCGTTCGAGCAGTGGGAAATCGAAGGCCAGAAGCGCATCGAAGACCGTGCCAACGCGCTCTGCCGCACCTGGCTTGAGAGCTACGAGGCGCCTTATCTCGATCCCGCCATCGACGACGCTCTGCTCGCCTATATCAAGGAGCGCAAGGACTCGATGCCGGACGCTTTCACCTGAAAGGGTCCCGATCGCGCCAGGGAGCAAGGCGGAGCAACGCGGGTGGCGGACATGATCCAGAAGGAAGTCTGGCGTCCGCACTATGAACTCAAAGGGGACGTGACCAAGTGAGGCCGCGTTCTCCCGATCTCGAAACGATCCGTGCGGCTCTCCAGCCGCACGGTCTTTTTTTGCGCGGGTTTTTGAATTTTGCGGAAGGCGAGGCGGCTCCGCAACTGACCGGCGGGGTTCCTGCCAAAAGCGTCGCCCTCATCGGCAATATCGGCAGTTCCATCTGGCCGGCCTTTTCCCACTGGCGGGAAACCGAGCCCGATCAGGGCGGCGGCGATCCGCTCGACACCTGGTCGAAAGCTGTCATCCACCCCATCGCTGCCTTGGCCGATGCGACGGCATGGTTTCCCTCCGATCCGCCCTGGCAGCCCTTCCAGCAATGGGCCATGCGCGCCGAGGGCCTGAAGGCCTCGCCGCTCGGCATCCTCATCCACCCGGCCTATGGTCTTTGGCACGGCTACCGGGGGGCTCTCGGTTTCGCGGAACCGACTATGGACGCTCCGCCGGTGCGCGCCGCGCATCCCTGCGACCACTGTCCGGACAAGCCTTGTCTCGCCATCTGTCCTGTCGGTGCGGTGCGCCCGGAAAAATTCGATGTGCTCACCTGCCGTTCGCATTTGCGCTTACCGGAGGGGCAGGGCGGCTGCATGCTTGGCGGTTGCCTCGCCCGCGCCACCTGTCCGGTCGGTGAGGCCTACCGCTACAACGACGCCCAGCTCCGTTTCCATATGGCCGCGCTGTCGCTTTGACGGCGGTTCGTCTTTAAATTCGCCGCATTGCCAGCCGAGCCATTGGGATATGCGAGCCTTTCTATTCTTCTCCTTCCTGTTTGCCACCCTTGCTTTGCGGAGCGTTGCCATGGCCGAGCCGCCCAAATGTGCCGAGATCGAGCATCTCTCCGGCCGCTACACCGTCTGCACCTTCGATCCCGCCACGGACACGATCCGGCTTTTTGGCGCGGGAACGCTGGAGACGCGGGGTGCGACCTATGATCAGCTCAACACCCATCTCCTGCGCAATGGCCAGCACACGAGTTTCGCCATGAACGGCGGCATGTATCATCCGGGTTATGGACCGGTCGGGCTGTTGGTCGAGCAGGGCCGGGAGACGGGTGAGCTCAACCATGCCGATGCCTTCGGCAATTTCTTCATGAAGCCGAACGGTGTATTCTGGGTGGGCGATGGCAAGGCCGGCGTGATGGAGACCGAAGCCTTCGCGAAAGCCGACCTTTCGCCGCGTGAGGCGACGCAATCCGGGCCGATGCTGGTTGTCGACGGAAATATCCATCCGCGTTTCCTGCCCGATGCGACGAGCCTGCAGATCCGCAACGGCGTCGGCATCCTGCCGGACGGGCGCGTCGCGTTCGCCATCTCCAACGATCCGGTGCGCTTCCACGATTTCGCGACGCTCTTCCGCGACCGGCTTCAGAGCAAGAATGCGCTGTTCCTCGATGGCAGCATTTCCAGCCTCTATGCCCCGGAAATCCGGTGGCGTGACCGGGATGCGGTGATGGGCACGATCATCGCCGTGGTGAAAAATCTGCCCTGGTGAGATTTTTTTCGTGAGTCACCCAAGGATCGTCATCAGACACACGTCTGAGAGGATAGTGCACGCAATCGGGATGGACCCGTGGAAACAGAACTCGTCGAAAAGGCGGCTTTGGGAGACGGGCAGGCCTTCGCCGCCCTGATCGAAAGCCGCTATGATTTCATTCATGCCGTCGCCTGGCGATGGTGCGGCGACCGGCAGGATGCCGAGGATGTGGCGCAGGAGGTCTGCGTCCGCCTCGCCAATGCCATCCGCGGCTTCAAGGGCACGAGCCGCTTCGGCACCTGGCTCTATACAGTGACGTTGAATGCCGCGCGCGACCAGATGCGCAAGCGCCGCCGCGCCGAATGGCGCGATGCGGCCTATCTGCGCGAACAGGCGGTGCTGGACGGTGGTCCGACGGACGAGGGCAGCGAGGAGCTTTGGCAGGCTGTGCGGCAACTGCCGGACAAGCAGCGCGATGCCGTGTTGCTGATCTATGGCGAGGGCCTGAGCCACGCTGCGGCGGCCGATGTGCTCGGCTGCGCCGAAACGACGATTTCCTGGCATGTGCACGAAGCCCGCAAGCGCCTGAAGGTGCTTTTGCGCGATGCCGCCGCGTGACGGAAGGATAGGATATGACCGATCTCGACCTCGAAAAACTCGCCCGCCGCACGCCACCGGCCGCCGATGCTTCGGCCCGTGCCGCAGCGCTTGCCGTTGCCATGCAGGCTTTCGACGATGCGGAAAAAAATGCAGGTGCCGCCCAAGGATCGACTGCGGGTGAGCGTCCAAGCTCCATCTTCAACCGGATATGGAGCCCTATCATGAACCGCAAATTTCTGGCCGGCTCGGCGCTTGCCACCTTGCTCGTCGTGCCCGTCGCAGGCCTCGTCACCTATGAAATGGTGCGCAACGGCACGGTGCCGCTGACCACGCAGACGGAGATCGCCGTAAAGCCTGTTGATACCGACCTGCGTGCCCGCAAGCCGGAAGCGAAGAAGGCAAAGGCCGAGGTACCGGCCACTGTCGAAACGGAGATCGACGGCAAGATCGCCGCCGATACCGCAAAGGAGACGACGACGCTTGCTGCCGAACCCGCCCCCCTTGCCGAAAGCCGTGACGAGGAAATGGCAGAGGCGATGCCGGAATCGCTTGCCGTCGGCGGGGCCGCCAATATGCAGGCGCTCAGCCGCACGGTGACGCAGCCCTCGGCCGTCGCGGATTCCATCGCCATGCCCATGCCGGAGGAAAACCGCGAGCGCTTCGCCTCCGCCGATCCGAACCCGGTCAAGAGCGTCGCCACCGATCCGGTCTCGACCTTCTCGGCGGATGTCGATACGGCCTCCTATTCCTATATGCGCGGCGCGCTGCTCGGCGGCAGCCTGCCGGAGCCGGATTCGGTGCGCGTCGAGGAACTGGTCAACTATTTCCCCTATGACTGGAAGGGGCCGGAGACGGCGGAAAGGCCGTTCAACGCCACCGTCACCGTCATGCCGACGCCGTGGAACAAGGACACCGAACTCCTGCATATCGGCATCAAGGGTTTCGAGACCGTGGCGACGCAGCAGCCGTCGGCCAACCTCGTCTTCCTGATCGATGTCTCCGGCTCGATGGACGAGGACGACAAGCTGCCGCTGCTCAAGAGCGCCTTCCGCCTGCTGGTCGGCAAGCTGAAGGAGACGGATACGGTCTCGATCGTCACCTATGCCGGCGATGCCGGCGTGGTGCTGGAGCCGACGGCGGCAAGGGAACGCCAGAAAATCCTCGACGCTATCGACAATCTCCAGCCCGGCGGTTCGACGGCGGGTGCTCAGGGTATCGAGGCGGCTTACAAGCTGGCGGAAAAGGCCTTCAAGAAGGACGGCGTCAACCGCGTCATGCTGGCGACGGACGGCGATTTCAACGTTGGCCCGGCAAGCGACGAGGATCTGAAGCGCATCATCGAGGAGCGCCGCAAGAGCGGCATTTTCCTCTCCGTGCTCGGCTTCGGCCGCGGCAACTACAATGACGGCATGATGCAGACGCTGGCGCAGAACGGCAACGGCACCGCCGCCTATATCGATACGCTGGCCGAGGCGCAGAAGACGCTGGTGGAAGAGGCGGGGTCGTCGCTCTTCCCCATCGCCAAGGACGTGAAATTCCAGATCGAGTTCAATCCGGAACGCGTCGCCGAATATCGCCTGATCGGCTACGAGACCCGCATTCTCAACCGCGAGGATTTCAACAACGACAAGGTCGATGCCGGCGATATAGGCTCTGGCCACCGGGTAACCGCGATCTACGAGGTGACGCCGAAGGGCAGCCCCGCCGTGCTGAACGATCCCTTGCGCTACGGCAAGGCGGATGCTGCTACGACCTCCGCTTCCGGCAGTGGCGAACTCGCCTTCCTGAAGATGCGCTGGAAGAAGCCGGATGGCGACAAGAGCGAACTCGTGACGATGCCGGTGACGGATGCCAATGCGGTTGCCGACGTGAACGCGGCCTCGACGGACATCCGCTTCTCCGTCGCGGTCGCAGCCTTCGGGCAGAAGCTGAAGGGCGTTTCAGCCCTGCAGGACTATGCCTACGGCTCGATCCTCGGCCTTGCCGAAGCCGCAAGGGGCAACGATCCGTTCGGCTACCGCGCGGAATTCGTCAAGCTGGTGCAACTGGCGCAGGGCCTTTCCGGCGGAAAGTGAGGGAAGAACGCTCCCTACGCGGCCGGCCTGTTGCTTGAGGAAACCGCCGCGCCATCCCCTTCGCTCCGCTTGCGGGGAGAAGGGGCCGGCAGGCGGATGAGGGGCGCTGTCCAGCGCCTCTCTTTCGTTTGCGGCAAGGGTTCGCAGCCCGGCCTGTTGCCCTCGACAAGATCGAGGCCCACATCGCGCAACAACCGTCTGTCGCCGCGCGCGATGAGCATGCGCAGCGCCTCCCGCTCCGTCCGTTTCTGGCGATAACGCTCCCAGATACCGTGCAATGTCTTGAGAATATTCATGCCATGCGCCTTTCCTTCTGCGCAGAGCCAAGCAAAGCCATAGACATTTCACAAACGAATAGCGATTATGGCTGACATCAGAAAAAGCGATGACAGCATGTATCCACCTCTCGAAAGCGATCTGCTCAGGATTTTCGTTGCCGTCGCGCAGGCGGGCAATGTCACCCATGCGGCGGACAAGCTTGCGCGCACGCAGTCTGCGATCAGCATGCAGGTGCGCAAGCTGGAAGAATCCGTCGGGGCGAAACTCTTCGAGCGGGGGCCGCGCGGTGTCGCCCTGACGATGGAGGGGCAGCGGCTGTTGCCCTTTGCTAGGCGCATTGTCGGACTGGTCGATGAGACGACGGCGGCGATGCGCACCCTGCCGCTGGACGGGCCGGTGCGCGTCGGCATCCCGGAGGAATACAATCAGACGGTTCTGCCCAATGCGCTGGCCGGTTTTGCGGAAGCCCATCCCGGCACGGAGGTGACGGTGTTTTGCGGCTATACCGCCCAGCAGATGGAGGCGCTGGAGGCGGACGAGCTCGATCTGGCTGTCATCTTCGAATGGGACGGCGGTATTTCCGGTGAGCTTCTGGCGATCGATCCGACGGTCTGGGTGGCGTCCGTCGCCCATAACCTGCATCTGGAACGGCCGGTGCCGGTCGCCTTCTACCGGCGCTCGGTCTGGTGCCGGGAGTTTGCGCAACGCTCTCTGGAGCGCCATGCGATCCCCTACCGCGTTGCCTATACCAGCGACACGAGCAGCGGCCTGCGTTCCGCCATTGAAAGCGGGCTTGCCATCGCCCCGCTCGCCCGCAGCAACATTCCGCCGGGTGCGCGGGAACTGACATCGGCAGACGGGTTTCCGGCGGTCGATTCGTCACGTGTCGTGCTGAAGCGCAATCCACGCAGGGGCGGGCCAGCCATCGACGGCATGGCCAACCTGATCCGCAAATCCTTCGCGCCGCTGGCAGCCAGCGCCGATCAGGCTTTCGGATAGGCCTTTTCTAGGCCGCCGGAACGGGTGAGGCCGGCGCGGAACGCGGCATAGGCGGCGTGCTGGCTGGAGCGGGCGGTTTCCATCAGGCGAATCTGTAGCCGCACAGGCGCGGTCTCACCCAGCCATTCCCCGAGCTTTTCCAGCTTCAGCGAGTTGAGGAAGGAAGCCGCTGCCGCGCGGTTCAGGCAGACATCGAGGCCTTCCAGCAGATTTTCGTCCTGCTGGGCGTTTTCCAGTAGAAGGCGCAGATAGGCTTTCTCGCCATCGTCAAGGACAGCAAGCTTGTCGGCCACGGTGTCCCGGTCCGGAAAAGCTGCAAGGTCAGCGCTCATGATCATTCCCTCAGAATCGTCTTCCCCTTGGATAGGACGCTGCAAAAGGCCTCGCAAGCGGCTCAAATAAATTTGGACGTAAAATCCAATATTGACAAAATATCCATTTTTCGATTGTGTGCCGCCATGTTCGATTCAGCAAATGCCGATCTGTTGCTCCGCCAGTATGCCGCGACGGCCGCGGCCATCTCAACGCTTCTCTACCCCCATGCGGAAGTCGTGCTGCACGATCTCGAAACGGGCCTGATCGCCGGTATCTGGAACGCCTTTTCCGGCCGCAAGCCGGGCATGGAATCGCTGGTCGGCGAGACGCTTTCGGATGTGGGCGAGGGCGGTGTCTATGGTCCCTATGAAAAGATCGGCGAGGATGGCCGACGCCTGAAATCCGTGACGTCGGTGCTGAAGGACGAGTTTGGCCAGGCGCTGGGCCTGCTCTGCATCAATATGGATGTCTCGCATTTCGAGGCGGCGGCGAAGCTGCTCGCCGCCTTCACCGGTGCCGCCGCGCCGCGCCCGCCGTCGCTGTTTGCCGGCGACTGGCGCGAGGAAATCAACACGGCGCTGCACGATTGGCTCCGCAGCCACGGCCTTGCGCTGTCCGCCCTCAAGAAGGGCGACCGCGTGGCGCTGGTCGCAAGCCTCGATGCGCGCGGCCTCTTCCAGACCCGCAACGCCGTCGATCACCTCGCCGGCCTCATCGGCACGTCGCGCGCCTCGATCTACAACTATCTCGCCGATGCCCGGCGCCAGAGCCACAAGGATATGACGTCATGACCACCCTGCCGGATTTCCGCCTCGAAACCCATTTTTCGCGCTGGGAGTTCAAGGCACGCCATCACATGACGGCGAGCGATGCCGAGACCATGACGATGTCGGACCTCTTGGCGCTTGCCGGCCCCAGGGATCGCGAGGCCTGGGAGCGCGTGTCGCTCGGCTATACCGAGACCTGGGGCGCGCCGGCCCTTCGAGAGACAATCGCCTCGACCTATGAAACGCTCTCGGGCGCGGACATCCTCACCTTCGCGGGCGCGGAGGAGGGGCTTTACTGCGCCATGCTCGCTCTGCTCGGACCTGGCGACCACGCCATCGTCACGGTGCCGAACTATCAGTCGATGGAAACCATGCCGGTCACCATTGCCGGCAAGGTCACCGGTATCGCGCTGCGGCCGGAAAACCGCTGGCAACTCGATCTCGATGATGTGCGCGCCGCACTCCGCCCGGAAACAAAGCTCATCGCCGTCAATTTCCCGAACAATCCCACCGGCGTGATCGCCGACCAGGTGATTTTCCGGGATCTCGTCGCGCTTTGCGCCGAGCGCGGCATCCATCTCTTCTCCGACGAGGTCTATCGCGGGCTGGAAATCGAGGATGCCAAGCGCCTGCCGCAGGCGGCCGATCTCTTCGACAAGGGCATTTCGCTCAATGTCATGTCCAAGGCCTATGGCCTGCCGGGTCTGCGCATCGGCTGGATCGCCTGCAGGGACCATGCGCTTCTCGAGCGCATGGAGAAGATGAAGCACTATCTCTCGATCTGCAATGCACGCCCCTCCGAGGTGCTGGCAGGTATCGCCATCAAGGCGCGCGAGACGATTTTCGCCCGCAATCGCGCGCTCTGTGCGGAGAATATCGCCAAGATCGGCGCCTTCTTTGCCGACTACCCCGATCTCTATGAATGGGTCGCACCCGATGGTGGCTGCGTCGCCTTCACGCGCTATCTCGGCAAGGACGGCGTGGAAGAGCATTGCCGCCGGCTGGTCGAGGAGAAGGGGGTTTTGCTGCTTCCCTCCAGCCTCTTCGTCTCCGATCTCCTGCCTGTGCCGAAGGATCGTTTCCGTGTTGGTGTCGGGCGCAAGAACATTGAGGCGGGTCTTGCCGCGTGGCGGGAGTTCCTGTCGGAAGCCTGATTAAAAAGGCCTCGCGGGTCTGCCTGCGAGGCTATCTTCCCTGACGGCTAGTCCAGAATATCGGTCGCCTTGTGTCCACTTTCGACGCCGTCAATCAGCAGCACATCTCCATCGGAATTTCGGGTGCGCAGCGGCAGAATGTCCTGATAGGCGGGTGACGCGTACCAGTCTTCCGCCGCCTTGCGGTCCGGAAAGGACAGCATGATGATGTCGCCGGCAAAGGCGCCTTCCAGCACATGTTTGTTGCCGTCGCCGTGCAGCACGAAGGCTCCACCGTAGGGCGCCATGGTGACATCGATGCCTTCCAGATAGGCGATGATCTCGGGGCCGAAGGCGACGTTGCGAAGGTGGGCGATTGCGTAGGTGGTCATCGGGCTCTCCTGTGAAGCTGTTTCGATCAGAGAACCCTAGGCGGTGCCGTGCGGCGGATCGATTACTTTGCAGGTAATGACGATAGCTACGCGCATGAAAAAGCCGCCCGCGGCGAAGGCCGGGGCGGCTGATCTTTGACCGGAAGGGAGCGGTCTTAGCTGCGGCGGCGGCTGCCGCGCTCGCGTGTCGGCTGGGCGGCGCTTTCGTCGGCAGTCTTGTTGCGCAGCGGGCCGATCTTTTCGACGATGGCTTGGAGGGTGGGGCGCTCACGCGTCTCGTGGGCATCGAGCGCCACGCGCATGGCGGCGAGGTGTTCGCAGGAGGTGCCGCAGCAGCCGCCGATGATGCGCGCGCCGGCGTCGCGGGCGAGGCGGGCATATTCGGCCATCAGCGGCGGTGTGCCGGAATAGTAGATTTCCGAGCCGCGGAATTCCGGGATGCCGCAATTGCCCTTGACGACGACGGTCGCGGACGGATCGGCCCCGGTCATGTCGAGTAGCGAGGAGAGAATATCGGACGCGCCGACGCCGCAGTTCGCGCCAACGGCGAGCGGACCCGCACCGATATCGCCGGCAACGCCGTGGATATCGCGGGGATGCAGGCCCATCATCGTCTTGCCGGCCGTGTCGAAGGAGCCGGTGTAGACGAAGGGCATGCCGACCTTGGTGGCTCCCTCCGCGGCGGCGCGGATTTCCTCGGGCGAAGACATGGTCTCGATCCAGGCGACATCGGCGCCACCGGCCTTGAGACCCTCGATCTGCTCGATGAAGGCGGAAACGGCGTCGTCATAGGTCAGCGCGCCGAGCGGCACGAGCAACTCGCCCGTCGGGCCGACGGAGCCGGCGACGATCACCGTACGGTCCGCCTTGTCGGCAACGGCGCGGGCGATCTCAGCAGCCTTCTTGTTGAGGTCGAAGACGCGGTCCTGCGCATGGTGCAGCTTCAGGCGATGGCGCGTGCCGCCGAAGGTGTTGGTGAGGATGATATCGGCGCCGGCATCGACGAAGTCCTGGTGCAGCTTCGTGATGTTTTCCGGCTTCGCCTCGTTCCACAGTTCCGGCGCTTCACCGGCTTCCAGGCCCATGGCGAAGAGCGAGGTGCCGGTCGCACCGTCGGCGAGCAGGAAGGGCTTTTCGGCAAGCAGGGCGGCAAGCGGGTTCTTGGCGGTCATGGGGCGATCCTTCTGTTTGTCGCATCATATAAAGATTTCTTTATGTGATTGCAACGATGCATTGCCGGCAAAAGAAAGGGGCGCCCGAAGGACGCCCCAAAAGATGCGGGTGAAGGATTGGCTCAGGCCGCTTTCGCCTCGTGGCTCGTCGGTGTCACCATGCTGGAGATAATCGCGCTGAGGCTGATCGCACCGACCGGACGGTTGTTCTCGTCCACCACATGGGCGAGCGTCTGGTTGGCTGATGTCATGGCGCGGGCGGCCACTTCCAGCACCGTGCCCTTGGCGATCGGCATGCCCTCGGGATTACCCGACAGCGGTGCCATGATCGTCTCGACATTCACCACGCGGCCGCGGTTTACTTCCTTGACGAAGGCCGTGATGTACTCGTCCGCCGGGTTGAGCACGATTTCCTGGCCGGTGCCCTGCTGCACGACCATACCATCGCGCAGGATGGCGATCTTGTCGCCGAGGCGCAACGCCTCGTCGAGATCGTGCGTGATGAAGACGACGGTCTTCTTCAGTTCCTTCTGGAGATCGAGAAGCACGGTCTGCATATCGACGCGGATGAGCGGGTCGAGCGCCGAATAGGCTTCGTCCATCAGGAGAATGTCGGCATCGTTGGTGAGCGCACGGGCAAGGCCCACGCGCTGCTGCATACCGCCCGACAGCTGGTTCGGATAGTGGTTTTCAAAGCCGGAGAGGCCGACGCGGGCGATCCACTGCGTTGCGCGCTTCTCGCGTTCCGCCTGACCCACACCCTGGATTTCCAGACCGTAGACGGTGTTTTCGAGAACGGTGCGATGCGGCAGCAGCGCGAACTTCTGGAACACCATCGCCGTCTTGTGGCGGCGGAATTCGCGAAGGTCGTTCTCGTTCATCTTGCAGACGTCGACGCCATCATAGAGCACTTCGCCGGCCGTCGGGTCGATCAGCCGGTTGATGTGGCGGATCAGCGTCGACTTGCCCGAGCCCGAAAGCCCCATCACCACCATAATGCCGCCGGCGGGCATGGAGATGTTGATATCGCGCAGGCCGAGCACATGGCCGTATTTCTGGTTCAGTTCGGCTTTGCCGAGACCGTTTTTCACGGCATCGACATAGTCGCCACCACGGGGTCCGAAGATCTTGTAGAGATTGCGGACCTCGATTGCATGACTAACCATGAATTACCTCCGAATGCTTCTGCAGCCGCTTGCCATAGGCCTGGCTTGTGCGGTCGAAAATGATGGCGATGGCCACGAGCGCGAACCCGTTGAGGAACCCGACCGTGAAGAACTGGTTGTTGATGGCCTGAAGCACGTTCTTGCCGAGACCTCCGACACCGACCATCGAGGCGACGACGACCATGGCGAGCGACATCATGATGGTCTGGTTGATGCCGGCCATGATGGTGGGCAGTGCGAGCGGCATCTGCACGTTCTTCAGCTTCTGCCAGCCGGAGGAACCAAAGGCGTCAGCCGCCTCCAGAACTTCCTTGTCGACGAGCCGGATGCCGAGATTGGTGAGCCGGATCATCGGCGGCACGGCATAGATGACGACGGCGATGAGGCCCGGCACCTTGCCGATGCCGAAGATCATAACGACGGGGATGAGATAGACGAAGCTCGGCATCGTCTGCATCACGTCGAGGACCGGGTTGATGAAGCCCTGCACCCTGTCGGACCGGGCCATGAGAATGCCGATCGGAATGCCGACCAGGATCGCGATGAAGGTACAGACCGTTACCATCGCAAGGGTCACCATCGTGTCGTTCCAAAGACCGAGCAACCCGATGGCGAGCATCGAGAGGGCAGTGCCGATGGTGATCCTGATGTTGCGACTGCCGAAATAGACGATGCCCAGCATGATCAAAAGGATGATCGGCCAGGGCGAGTTGACGAACAGCCGCTCGAGATAGTTCAGAAACCATTGCAGTGGCTGCACCATCGCGTCGATGGCGTTCACATAGCTTCGAACGAGCGACTTGAAGCCGTCGTCGACACTTTTTCGGACTGCACGGATGCTGACGTCACTGAAGGCCGGAAATTTACAAAGAAAGTCTGGCAACGATTCGCATAGACCTGCCATTCCTGTTCCCTCTCTACCGGAATTTATTGTCTCGCAACGCAATGTATTTTTGTTGCATTTGCGAACGAGACGGTGCGCACAGGGATATTCTTGTTCTGGTTCCCGGCTTGCAGTTCGTCATGACACGAACCACTGCATGATACTGTGCTGTTTGCGACCTCTGCCGTTTCTTGATGCGCGACGGATGCCGCTTATTAAGGT
>NZ_JBLZPK010000057.1:31263-85291 GCF_049199905.1 Shinella sp. M27 | reverse complement strand
GGTTTAGAGAGCGGCCTTGACCTTCTCGGCGACCTCGGGGGAAACCCACTTGGTCCACATGTCGGGATAGGTTTCGAGGAAGTACTTCGCAGCATCCTCGTTCGTGCCCTGGTTGGCGTCCATCCAGGCGAGAACCTTGCCGACCGTGCCGTTGTCCCACTGGCGGGTCTTCATATAGTCCATGGCGACGCCGGCCTTTTCGGAGAAGGCCTTGGTCACGACGGTAAAGACGTCGGAGGTCGGGTAGGAGTTGACCTTCGGGTTCGCGCAATCCGGCACGGCGGTGCAGGCATCCCAGTCGGCCTTGTCGTGGTCGACGCCGAAGGAGAGCTTGGTCATCTCGTACTTGCCGAGGATGGCGGTCGGTGCCCAGTAGTAGCCCAGCCAGCCGGACTTCTTTTCGAAGGCATTGGCAATCGAGCCGTCGAGGCCGGCAGCCGAACCCGTGTCGACGAGCGTGAAGCCGTCCTTGTCGGCATCGAGCGCGCGATAGAGATTGTCCGTGGAGACCTGGCAGTTCCAGCCCGACGGGCAATTGTGCACGGCGCCCTTCGACGGGTCTTCCGGCGCCGGGAACAGTTCCGGATGCTTCAGAGCGTCCTGAACCGTCTTGATGTCGGGATGTTCGTCGGCGAGGAATTTCGGGATCCACCAGCCTTCCACGCCGCCTTCCGAGAGAAGGGGAGCGAGCTGGATGAGACGGCCTTCCTTGATGGCGGCGTCGAGCGGCGTGCGCACGGCGTTCACCCACATTTCGGGCGCGACGTCAGGCTCGCCCTTTTCGTTCATGGAGGTGAAGGTCGGCATGGTGTCGCCCGTGACCAGCGTCACGGTGCAGCCGTAGCCGCTTTCGAGAATGATCTTGTCGACATGCGCGGCAACGCCAGCCGATGCCCAGTTCATTTCGGCCATGGAAACTTCGCCGCATTCTGCCGCCTGGGCAGAACCGGCAAAGCCATAGAGGCCGGCAGCGATGATGGTGGAAGCAAGGAGCTTCTTCATTAGGTTAAGACCTCCCAGTCTTGGATGCAGCAATCAACCCGGAAGGCAGCGCAGGCTACTGCGTTGTCCCGTCTGCCCGAAAGTCTATCGACAGCCACGGAGGTTCGATGCCAGTGAGGCGAGCCAATCCCCCTGCTGCAAAAGCGCCGATCCCTGTTTTTTGTTCACCGGAGGAACCCTGTCATCCGAGACGTCTTATCGTGCGCTACAGGGGTAGCCTACGGGTTCTCATTGAGAAATCAACCTCCTGCGCGCCGTCTGGTGACGCGGATAAGCCTTCCGGCTCGTCGAGACGCTGGAAATCCGGCAACCGGACGGTGGAAAATTTGGGCGTTTGCTCGCATTCGGGCAAATGTTCGAGAGGTGCTTGCAGGGGTGATGCGGGATGGTCGTTGAATGCGGACATATCCTGTCTTGTCTGCGCCGCTTTGCCGTCCAAAAAAATATTTCGAATTTTTTCAAAAATAGCTGCGATTCATCTTTGCTTAAGCTCCCGATAACGGTCCGGTAAGGATGTGCCGCTATTGGTTTCCTCACGGCGGGGGACATCGCCGCCCGCTCCGGAAAGGTATTGCGTACCGGGGTGACTGGGCTTCGACGCGTATTTGTCGAAAGCCGCCATGCGTATTTTGGCAAGCCGTGTATCACCGCAAGGGATGCACGGCTTTCGCCGTTTCAGGGCGCTGTTTTCCGATGACGGGCCCGACAACAGGCAAAGAAAAACGCCGCCTCCCGGAGAGAGGCGACGTCGTATGCGAGCGGACCTGACGTCGCGCTCGAAGGATCAGCCGACGTTGCGCGTGCGGATGAAGCCGAGCGGGCCAAACGGCGCGTCCATGACGACGTTGCGCACGCGGGACTGGCTCTGGGGAACGATGCCGTTCCAGGCGATCTGTACGAAGTTCGGCTTGCTGAAGATGAACAGCATGGTCTTTGTCCTAAAAATCCGAAGCCACGCGCCTCGGCTGTCTGATGACGTGGATATAGGCGCAATCAGGCCCGATGTCACGATCGTTCACGGCGCAAAATGTCGCAGAATGAACAGCAGATCAGTCCTGCGGATTTTGCATGACGGGCTGTTGCGGAAATACATCGGATCACGGTGATCGATTGCGGCAAGATTGCGGTAAATCAGGGCTTTTCGGCGGCGGGACCGAATGCTAGGAGGGCGTCATGGTGAGAACGATCATGCTTCAGGGCACCGGCTCGGATGTCGGAAAAACGGTATTGGTGGCGGGGCTCTGCCGCATCGCCGCCAATCGCGGGCTGAAGGTGCGTCCCTTCAAGCCGCAGAACATGTCCAACAACGCCGCCGTTTCGGCCGATGGCGGCGAGATCGGCCGTGCGCAGTGGCTGCAATCGCTTTCCGCCCGCGTGCCGTCCTCCGTGCATATGAACCCGGTGCTTTTGAAGCCGCAGTCGGATGTCGGCAGCCAGATCATTCTGCAGGGCAACGTATTCGGCCAGGCGAAGGGGCGCGACTACCAGGCGCTGAAGCCGAAGCTGATGGGCGCGGTCTTGGAAAGTTTCGGGATTATCAGCGAAGGTGCGGATCTCGTCGTCGTGGAAGGGGCGGGCTCGCCGGCGGAAATCAACCTGCGTGCCGGCGACATCGCCAATATGGGCTTTGCGACGCGGGCGAATGTGCCGGTCGTGCTGGTCGGCGATATCGATCGCGGCGGCGTCATCGCCTCGCTCGTCGGCACCCATGCGATCCTGCCGGAGGAAGACCGGCGCATGGTCACGGGCTATCTCATCAACAAGTTCCGCGGTGACGTGACGCTGTTCGACAGCGGCATTTCCGAAATCGCCCGCTTCACCGGTTGGCCCTGCTTCGGCGTCGTGCCGTGGCTGAAGCAGGCGGCGCACCTGCCGGCGGAGGATTCCGTTGTGCTGGAACGGCTCGCCAAGGGCGGGGCAGGGGCGCTGAAGGTGGCCGTGCCCGTCCTGCCGCGCATTGCCAATTTCGACGATCTCGATCCGCTCAAGGCCGAGCCGCAGGTCGATCTGGTCTTCGTGCGGCCGGGCGAGCGGCTTCCGGCCGATGCCGGGCTGATCGTGTTGCCCGGTTCGAAATCGACGATTTCCGACCTTCGCGATTTCCGCGCTGCCGGCTGGGACAGGGATCTTCACCTCCATATGCGCCGCGGCGGCCGCGTCATCGGCATCTGCGGCGGCTACCAGATGCTCGGGCAGCGCGTCACCGATCCGCTCGGCATCGAGGGCAGCGAGCGCGAAGTCCAAGGGTTGGGGCTTTTGGCCGTCGAAACCGAGATGGCGCCGGAAAAGACCGTGCGCAACAGCACGGCCCGCTCCCTGCAATATGACGTGCCGCTGGAAGGCTACGAGATCCATCTCGGCCGCACCACAGGCCCGGATGCGCTTCGTCCCTCGGTCAGCATCGATGGGCGGCCGGATGGCGCGGTCTCCGCCGACGGGCGCGTGATGGGCACTTATCTGCACGGGCTCCTCTCCAGCGATGCCTATCGTGCCCGGCTTCTCGCCGATTTCGGCATCGAGGGCGGTGGCTTCGATTATCGTGCAAGCGTCGACGCCGCGCTCGATGGCGTGGCGGCGGAGCTGGAATCGGTTCTCGATCCCGCCTGGCTTGACGGCCTCCTGCAACCGGCCTGATTAAATCAGCACGCTCAAACGTACAGCCATCAGGTTCCTCGCAGCCGCTCTGCCGCACCAAAGTTGCGCCAGAATTCGGTGCGAGGAGTGATGGAAATCCGCCCGGACGACCGGGCGCAGGCGCCCCGCGCGATCCAAAAGGGTGAGATATATGGGTTCTGGACCTCTCGCACGCTCCGTTCTGGCCGGCCTTCTCGGGCTGTCGCTGGCCGGCATGCCCGCCGTTGCCTTCGCGCAGGCCGCCACCGGCAAGGAAGCCGGCAGCGCCGGCAAGCGCTGGGAGGAGGAGTTTTCGCTCTGGCAGAAGGTCTCGTCCGGCAGCGATGTCGCCCAGTACGAGGGTTATCTGACGCAATATCCCAACGGCACCTTCGCCTCCATGGCTCGACTGCGCATCGCTGAATTGCAGGCTGCCGCCAAGGAAAAACCCGCCAAGAGCGTGACCGCCGAGGCGGAAGCCAAGGCCAAGGCCGAGGAAGCCGCCGCTGCCGAGAAGGCGAAGGCGGCGGAGGCCAAGCAGGCGGAAGAGACGCAGAAGGCGGCCGAAGCCGAGAAGGCCAAGGCAGAAGAGGACGCCCGCAAAGCCGCCGAGGCGAAGAAGGCCGCAGACGAGGCCCAGAAGGCTGCCGAAGCCAAGAAAGCCGAAGAGGAAGCCCTGAAGGCGGCCGAGGCGAAGAAGGCTGCGGAAGAGGCGCAGAAGGCTGCGGAGGCGGAAAAGGCCAAGGCCGAGCAGGAGGCTGCACGTCTGAAGGCGGAAGCCGAGGCCAAGAAGACCGAGCAAGCCGCCGCCCGCAAGCTCGCCGAAGAAAAGGCTGCGGCGGAAGAAAAGGCCAAGGTTGAAGCCGCTGCGGCGGAAAAAGCAAAGGCTGAAGAGGCTGCCCGCCTGAAGGCGGAAGCCGAGCAGAAGGAAGCGGAAGCCCGTGCGGTTGGCGAAAAGCAGGCGGCCGAAGCCGAGCGCCTGAAGGCGGAAGCGGCCGCCGCCGCTGAGAAGGCCAAGGCTGAAGAGGCCGCACGCTTGAAGGCCGAGGCGGATCGCCAGAAGGCCGAAGAGGCTGCTGCGGCTGAGAAGGCCCGTGCCGAAGAGGAGGCGGCCGCCCGTCAGGAAGCCGAGGCCAAGCGCATCGAGGCGGAAAAGGTTGCCGCCGCCGAAAAGGCCAAGATCGAGGAGGAGGCCGCCGCTGCCCGCAAGCTCGCCGAAGAGAAGGCTGCGGAAGTCGAACGCCTGAAGGCCGAGGCTGCCAAGGCGGCGGCCGATGCCGAAGCCAAGGCCGCGGAAGCCGCGCGTCTTGCCGATGAGGCAGAGAAGCGCGCCGAAGAGGCCGCCGCTGCTCAGAAGCCCGCGGATAGCCAGGAACCGGCCGATAGCGCAGATGATGCGACGGCTGCGCGTGAAAACGCGCCGCAGGACGCCGACAACGACAATGGCGCGCGCGCCGTCGAAGAGGCGGAGGCCGCAAAACGTGCGGAAGACAAGACATTCCAGGGCGCTGTCGCCGATGGTTCGGAGAAGGCTTACAAGGACTATCTCTACCAGTATCCCCAGGGTCGCTATGTCGATGACGCCCGCAAGCGCATCGCCGCCCTGAGCGCCAAGCCGGAAACGCAGATGGACGAGGACGCGGCAACCGCCGACGCCACGCGCAAGGCCGAGCCGGTCGTCGATCCGCGCGAGACCTATATGGATCGCTCCGTTCGCGCCCAGGCCCAGCGCTACCTGAGCCTGCTCGGCTACAACACCTATGGTGCCGACGGCGTCTTCGGTCCGCGCTCTCGTGCGGCCATCGCCGCCTGGCAGGGCGCGTCCGGCTATCGCGCGGACGGCTACCTGTCGCGCCAGCAGTTCCGCGCACTGCGCGAAGCCGCACAATATGCCGAGACGCGGCAGGCCCGACAGAATCGCCAGCGTCGCTACCAGCAGCGCGACTACGACGTGCTGGAAGGCCCCGTCGATGGCTACTATGACGGCCCCTACTATCGCGACGACGGCTATTACAACGATGGCGGCGGCGTGGTGATCATCCCCGGCTATTGAGTTTGCGACGGCCGGACGGCGGTTTTGGCACAGGCCATGCCGCTGCCGGTCGATTGACTTCCCGGAGCGGGAAGCATAATCATCAGCGATATTGGATGGTTCCTTGGTCCGGAAACGGACCGGGGAGTAAATGGGAATGTGACGCGGTGGACCCAATCAGGGCGCTGCAATCACGGCCGACCCCGCGACTGTAGAGTAGCGAGGGACGCCCATCCGGACGGGGGGATTTTTGCGGCAAAGGGCAATGGTGCCTGTAGTCGCGAAAAGATGACCAGCCGGAAAAGCCACTGGGTGGCATCACGATAGCCGGGGTTGGACGCCTCTTTTTCTACGAATCGTCCGCCTCTCGTGATTGCCGGAAAACCTGGGAAGGCGAGGGTGACCCGGAGGCGCTGACGCGCCGGACGCTGCGAGCCAGGAGACCTGCCAGACAATGAGGGCATATCGCCCGCCCAGGGGAATTTTCCCCGCTGCCTGCACGGAGGTTGTCATGGCTGTTTCTACCACGTCTTCTGTTGTCCTTTCCGCAAACGATCGTCTCGTTGCCGGCGTTTTCGCCCTGCTGCTCGGCGCCTTCCTCGTCTTCGGCGCCGGCCTTGCGAATTCGGCCGTGCTGCACGACACGGCACACGACACGCGTCACTCCTACGGCTTTCCCTGCCACTAAGGAGTTCTCAACATGATCGTTCGTTATCTCCTGGCCGCCCTGGTGGCCGGGCTGTTCTCCGGCGTGCTCATGACGGCCGCCCAGGAGGCCCGAGTCGTGCCGTTGATTCTGCACGCCGAAGAGTTCGAGGGTGAAGCCGCCCCGGCCGGCGAGGGCACCACGCCCGCGACATCAGATGGTGCTGCCACGACGCAGGAGCATTCCTCGCTCGGTGCCGTGATCCTCGACGTCGCCTCCGCCTTGTCGCCGATCTCGGTTGCCTATGCCCATGAGGGCGAGGACCACGAGGAGGGCGGCATCATGTTCGGCATGAGCCGCTTCTCCGGCACGCTTCTGGCAAACCTCGTCACGGGCACCGGCTTTGCCCTGCTGCTCGCCGGTTTCAGCCTCGTTTCGGGCAATCCGATCACCGTTGCCAACGGTGCGCTGTGGGGTGCTGCCGGCTGGCTTGCCGTGCATATGCTGCCGGCCATAGGCCTGCCGCCGGAGCTTCCGGGCTTCCCGGCTGCCGATCTCACGCAGCGCCAGATCTGGTGGGTTGCGACGGTCGCCCTTTCGGCGGCTGGTCTCTATCTGCTGTTCCTGAAGCCGGGCATCGTCTCCAAGGTTGCCGGTGTCGTGCTTCTCGCCGCCCCGCAGGTCTATGGCGCGCCGCAGCCGTCCGACATTTCCAGCAACGTTCCGGCCGTTCTCGGCGCGGAATTCGCCGTCGCGGCACTCGCCACGACGCTGTTCTTCTGGATCGTGCTCGGCCTCTCGCTCGGCTTTGCGAACGAGAAGATCGCCAGGGCAGCCTGATATGAAACAGACATCGCCCGGAGCCGTCCTGGTTCTGGGCGGTGCGCGTTCCGGAAAGTCCGCTTTCGCCGAAAGGCTGGTCGCCGAGACCGGCCTTTCGCGTCATTATATCGCCACCGGCCGCGCCTGGGATTACGAGATGCGCGAACGCATCGCCAAACACCGGGAAGATCGCGGAAAAGGCTGGGAAACGCACGAGGAACCGCTTGCGCTGGCGGCCTGCATCAAGGATGTGGCGCGCGAGGATCGTGCGGTCCTCGTCGATTGCCTGACGCTTTGGCTCACCAATCTGATGCTGGAGGAGCGGGACATCGCACAGGAATTCGCCGGCCTTTTGTCGGTCGTCAAAGAGGCGCCGGGCCGGCTGGTCTTCGTATCGAACGAAGTCGGCCTCGGCATCGTGCCGGAAAATCGCATGGCGCGTGACTTTCGCGACCATGCCGGGCGGCTGCACCAGCAGTTCGCGGCCCTCGTACCGGAAGTCTATTTTATCGCGGCCGGACTGCCGCTGAAAATGAAGGGTTGAGCCTATGCTGCAACAGAAGATCCCCGCCACCGTCATCACCGGCTTCCTCGGGGCGGGCAAGACGACGATGATCCGCAACCTGCTGCAGAATGCCGGCGGCAAGCGCATCGCGCTCATCATCAACGAATTCGGCGATCTCGGCGTCGATGGCGACGTGCTGAAGGGCTGCGGCGTTGAGGCCTGCACCGAGGACGACATCATCGAACTCACCAACGGCTGCATCTGCTGCACCGTCGCCGATGACTTCATCCCCACCATGACGAAGCTCCTGGAGCGCGAAAACCGTCCCGACCATATCGTCATCGAGACCTCGGGCCTTGCGCTGCCGCAGCCGCTGATCGCCGCCTTCAACTGGCCGGAAATCAAGACGCAGGTCACGGTCGATGGCGTCATCACCGTCGTCGACAGCGCCGCCGTCGCCGCCGGCCGTTTTGCCGACGACCATGACAAAGTGGACGCGCTGCGTGTCGAGGACGACAATCTCGACCACGAAAGCCCGCTGGAAGAACTCTTCGAAGACCAGCTCACCGCCGCCGATCTGATCGTCCTCAACAAGACGGATCTTCTCGACGCCGCCGGTGTGCTTGCGGTGCGTGACGAAGTCGCCTCCCGCATCGCCCGCAAGCCCTCGATGATCGAGGCGAAGAACGGCGAAGTCGCCGCCGCCGTCCTGCTCGGCCTCGGCGTCGGCACGGAGGACGATATCGCCAACCGCAAGTCGCACCACGAGCTGGAGCACGAGAACGGCGAGGAGCACGATCACGACGAGTTCGACAGCTTCGTCGTGGAACTGCCGGCGATTGCCGAGCCTGCCGCCTTCATCGAGCGCCTGAAGGGCGTGATCGCCGAACATGACGTGCTGCGCGTCAAGGGCTTTGCCGATGTGCCCGGCAAGCCGCTGCGCCTGCTCATCCAGGCCGTCGGCACGCGTATCGACAATTACTTCGAACGCGCCTGGGCCGCCGGTGAGACCCGCGGCACCCGCCTCGTCGTCATCGGCCTGCACGACATGGACGAGCAAGCCGTGCGCGCTGCCATCGCCGCGGCGGTGTGATTTTCGGCATGAGCGTGCAGCAGTCCCCTTCGTCCTCGTTTCCGGTGTGGCCCGGCCATGTCTGGCTTGCCGTGCCGGTGGATCCTCGGGTCAAGCCCGAGGATGACGGTGGGGAGGAGGGGCTGCCGGCCCGCAATGTACCACGTCGCCTGTGGCGTGGTAACCAATGGTGGTGGATGAGGCCAAACGCGCGTACGAAACAAGAAGTGCGCGCAGGCCTGCCGTTTGGGACAGGTCTATTCCTCCCCACTCCGTCATCCTCGGGCTTGACCCGAGGATCCACCCGCACGGCACGCCGGCAAAGGGGAGGCGCCGCATGCATCTCCTGCTAGCCCAGAAGGGCACCATCGCCGATGGCAAGGAGGCGATCGACCTTGCCCAGACGCCGGGTGACATCCTCTTCCTCACCGCCGCCGATACCGAACTCGCCGCTATCGCCGCAGCCCATCGCGCGCGCGGCACGGATACGCGCCTGCGCCTCGCCAGCCTCGCGACGCTGTCGCATCCGATGTCGGTCGATACCTATATCGAGCGCACGGCGCGTCACGCCAAGCTCATCGTCATCCGCGCCCTCGGCGGCGCCAGCTATTTTCGCTACGTGCTGGAGGCCTTGCTGGCGACATCCGTCGCCAACGATATCAAGCTCGTGGCATTGCCCGGCGATGACCGGCCGGACGACGGCCTGGTTCCCTTCAACCGCATCGACGACACCGACCGCCAGAACCTCTGGGCCTATCTCAACGAGGGCGGTGCCGACAATGCGGATCGCTTCCTCACCTATGCGGAGGCCGTTGCCTTCGGTGGCGATAAGCCGGAGCCTGCGATGCCGCTCGAAAAGGCCGGCATCTGGTGGCCGGGGCGGGGTGTTGTGGATGTGGAGATGTGGCGGGAAGAGGCCACGGGTAGAATGGTAGCGGCGGAGGGATTCGAACCGCCGACGGCTGCGATCTCTTTCTACCGCGCCTATATCCAAAGCGGCGAAACCCGCCCGGTTGAAATGCTGATCGAGGCGCTGGCGGCCGAGGGCATCCGCGCCCTGCCGCTTTTCGTCTCCAGCCTCAAGGAACCCGTTTCCATCGAAACGGTCCGCGCAGCCTTCGCGGAGATCCGGCCCGAAGTCGTGCTCAATGCCACGAGCTTCGCCGTCTCCGCCCCCGGCGCCGGCCGCAAGCCGACGGTGCTGGACGAGACCGGTGCGCCGGTGTTGCAGGTCGTGTTCTCCGGTTCCTCGCGCGAGGCGTGGGAAGCATCCGGACAGGGGCTGACGGCGCGCGATCTCGGCATGAACGTCTCGCTGCCGGAGGTCGATGGCCGCGTGCTCTCCCGTGCCGTCTCCTTCAAGGCCGCCGCGCGTTACGACGAGCGCGTCGAAACCAACATCGTCAGCCTCGACCCCGTCGAGGACCGCATCCGCTTCGTGGCGAAACTTGCCGCCGGCTGGGCGCGGCTCAGGCGGGCAAAGCCGGCCGAACGCCGCATCGCGCTGGTCATGGCGAACTATCCGAACCGCGACGGCCGGCTTGGCAACGGCGTCGGCCTGGATACGCCGGCCGGCACAATGGAAGTGCTGCGCGCTATGGCTGCGGAAGGCTATGCGATCGCCGATCTGCCGGAGGATGGCGACGCGCTGATCGCCCATCTGATGGCCGGTCCGACCAATGCGGCGAGCGACGGCCGTGAAATCCGCGAAACGCTTTCGCTGAATCATTACAAGGCTTTCTTCTCGTCGCTTCCCAAATCGATTCGGGACGAAATGGCCGCCCGCTGGGGTGCGCCGGAAGACGATCCCTTCGTCACCGGAGACGTCTTTGCCCTGCCGCTCGCTCGTTTCGGCGAGACGCTGGTCGGCATCCAGCCGGCGCGCGGCTACAATATCGATCCGAAGGACACCTATCATTCGCCGGATCTCGTGCCGCCGCACGGTTATCTCGCCTTCTATGCCTTCCTGCGCCTGCACTATGGCGCGCATGCCATCGTGCATATGGGCAAACACGGTAATCTCGAATGGTTGCCCGGCAAGGCGCTGGCACTGTCGGAGGCCTGTTATCCGGAGGCCGTGCTCGGCCCCGTGCCGCATCTCTATCCCTTCATCGTCAACGATCCCGGCGAGGGCACCCAGGCCAAGCGCCGCTCCGCCGCCGTCATCATCGACCACCTGACGCCGCCCTTGACACGCGCCGAGACCTACGGCCCGCTGAAGGACCTCGAAGCGCTCGTCGACGAATATTACGATGCCTCCGGTGGCGACCCGCGGCGCATCAAGCTCCTGACGAAGCAGATCCTCGATCTGGTGCGCGATATCGGCCTCGACAGCGATGCCGGCATCGGCAAGTCGGACGGCGAAGAGGCGGCGCTGCAAAAGCTCGACGCCTATCTCTGCGACCTGAAGGAAATGCAGATCCGCGACGGCCTGCATGTCTTCGGCGTGTCGCCGGAGGGGCGGCTTCTCACCGATCTGACGGTGGCGCTCGCCCGCGTGCCGCGTGGTCTGGGCGAGGGCGGCGAGGCGAGCCTGCAGCGGGCGATCGCGTTGGATGCTTTGGGCGGCACGACGTTCGATCCGCTCGACTGCATCAGTTCCGATGCGTGGAGTGGGCCGCGCCCCGATATGCTTGCTGAGCAGCTCGATGCGCCGTGGCGTAGCAATGGCGACACGGTGGAACGCATCGAGCTTCTCGCCGCAAAGCTGGTGGAGGGCACGCTGGCCTGCCCGGACGGTTGGACCGCCACCCGCGCCGTGCTCGACACGATCGAGACCTCCATCCGCCCCGCCATCGCCGCCTGCGGCCCGGCCGAAATCTCCGCGCTGATGCGCGGCCTCGATGGCCGCTTCATCGAGCCCGGCCCCTCCGGTGCGCCGACGCGCGGTCGGCCGGACGTGCTGCCGACGGGGCGCAATTTCTACTCCGTCGACAGCCGCGCCGTGCCGACGCCGGCCGCCTGGGAACTCGGCAGGAAATCCGCCGAACTGATCGTCACTCGCTATGCGCAGGACCACGGCGAATGGCCGACCTCCTTCGGCATCACCGCCTGGGGCACGTCCAACATGCGGACCGGCGGCGATGATATCGCGCAGGCCATGGCGCTGATCGGCGTCAAGCCGACCTGGGACATGGCCTCGCGCCGCGTCACCGGCTTCGAGATCATCCCGCCCGCTATGCTGCGCCATCCGCGTGTCGATGTGACGCTGCGTATCTCCGGTTTCTTCCGCGATGCCTTCCCGGAGCAGATCGCGCTCTTTGACCGCGCCGTGCGTACCGTCGGAGCCCTCGATGAGGACGACGCGGACAATCCCATCGCCGCCCGCATGCGGGCCGAAGCGGCAGCGCTTGCGGCAAAGGGGGCTTCTGAAGCGGAGGCCGCCAAACAGGCCGGTTTCCGTATTTTCGGCGCGAAGACTGGTGGTTATGGTGCCGGCCTGCAAACCATGATGGACGAGGGGTTGTGGACGGATCGCGGTGATCTCGCCGAAGCCTGGCTCGAATGGGGCGCGCATGCCTATGACGGCGAGGGCGACAGCGCGCCCATGCGCGAGCGGCTGGAAGCGCGCATGAAGAGCCTGCAAGCCGTGATCCAGAACCAGGACAGCCGCGAGCACGACCTGCTCGACAGCGACGAATATTACCAGTTCGAGGGCGGCATGGCGGCCGCCGTGCAGCATATCTCCGGCCAGCAGCCGGTCATCTATCATAACGACCTGTCGCGCCCGGAAAAGCCTGTCGTGCGCACGCTGGAAGACGAGATCGGCCGCGTCGTGCGCGCCCGTGTCGTCAATCCGAAATGGATCGATGGCGTCATGCGCCATGGCTACAAGGGTGCCTTCGAGATCGCCGCGACGGTCGATTTCATGTTTGCCTTCGCCGCCACGACGGGCGCGGTGAAGGACCATCATTTCGAAGCCGCCTATCAGGCCTATGTGCTGGATGAGCGCGTGCGCGATTTCCTGATGCAGAAGAACCCGGCGGCGCTTGCCGAAATGGCGGCGCGTTTTGCCGAGGCGATCGACCGGGGCCTGTGGACGCCGCGCTCCAATTCCGCGCGTTTCGAACTGGATATGCTGGGTGCCCGCAAGGCGTCCTAAAGCAATTCCAGCAAAAATGCGAAGCGGTGTTGCGTCCGGAATTGCGCCCACAAAAAGAGTAGGGAAGGAAACTAAAATGACCGAGAACCACGACGAAACCGCCGGTATGACCGAGGCCGAGCTCGCCCGCCATTCGGAGAAGATGGCGAAGAAGAAGAACGCCCGCGAAAAGATCATGGCGACGAAGACCGACGAAAAGGGTCTCATCGTCGTCCACACCGGCAAGGGCAAGGGCAAGTCGACCGCCGGCTTCGGCATGATCTTTCGCCACATCGCCCATAAGATACCCTGCGCCGTCGTGCAGTTCATCAAGGGCGCGTGGGCCACAGGAGAACGCGACCTGATCGAGGCGCATTTTGCAGATATCTGCCAGTTCTATACGCTGGGCGAAGGCTTTACCTGGGAAACGCAGGACCGCGCCCGCGACGTCGCGATGGCTGAAAAGGCCTGGGAAAAGGCTAAGGAACTGATCCGCGACGAGCGCAATTCCATGGTGCTGCTCGACGAGATCAACATCGCCCTGCGCTACGACTATCTCGACGTCAACGCGGTGATCGACTTCCTGAAAACGGAAAAGCCCTACATGACCCATGTCGTGCTGACGGGCCGCAATGCCAAGGAAGAGCTGATCGAGATCGCCGATCTCGCCACCGAGATGGAACTTCTGAAACACCCGTTCCGCTCGGGCATCAAGGCCCAGCAGGGCGTCGAGTTCTGACGCCTTTTACCAGCCGAGCCAGACGCGCAGCGGATGGCTCGGGTCGGCCATCAGTCGGATGGCGAGCGCAATCGAGGTGACGACGAGCAGCGGCTTGATGATTTTCGCGCCGTTCTTCATGGCGACCCGCGAGCCGGCCTGCGCGCCGAGGAACTGCCCGGCGCCCATGACGAGGCCGACCTTCCACAGGATGACGCCGTAGAACAGGAAGACGGCGAAGGCGCCGACATTCGAGCCGAAATTCAGGAGCTTGGTGTGCGCCGTCGCCTTCAGCACGCCGAAGCCGGCGAGCGTCACGAAGGCCAGCATGAAGAACGAGCCCGTGCCGGGCCCGAACACGCCGTCATAGAAGCCGATGGCCGGCACGATCGTGACGGTGAAGAGGAAGACACTCATGCGGCGGTGTTTGTCGACATCGCCGATATTCGGCTTCAGGCCGAAATAGACGGCGATCGCCACCAGCAGGAAGGGCAGGATCGCCTTCAGCACATCGCCGGGGACGATGGCGGCGAGCAGCGCGCCGAAGACGGCGCCGAGCGCCGAAAGGGCCGCCATCGGCAATTGCTCCGACAGCCGCACATGGCCGGCGCGCGCATAGGCAAGCGTCGCCGAGCCCGAGCCGAACAGCGATTGCAGCTTGTTGGTGCCCAACGTTTCCAGTGGCGGGATGCCGGCGATCAGCATGGCGGGAATGGTGATCATGCCGCCGCCGCCGGCGATGGAATCGATGAAGCCCGCGAGAAAGGCCGCGAAAAATAGGAAGACGAGGATGTGGAGGGCGATATCGGCCAAGGCGGGACTCGGGGACATTGGGAAACGGTGTTTCCCGATTTCTGTCAGACTGCGGGGGTAAAAGCAAAGCCCGCCTGCTTCAACGCTCTTGTGCTCCATGCGCAACGCGGATCAAACGGAAGGCGAGCGGCATTGTAGGGTGATCCTGCAACGAAGAGGTGAGGCGATGGTGGAAACGGAGTGGACGAAGGGTGCGGCGGAGGCGGCGGGCTTCGATGCCGGTCTTGAACGCAAGCTGCTCGCCGGTATCGAATCGGGCCTGATCCGCGATGTGCATGCGGTGTTGATCAACCGCGGCGACAGGCTGGTGCTGGAGCATTATCGCGCCGGGCCGGATGAGAGCTGGGGCAGGTCGCTCGGCACCGTCGCCTTCGATGCGCAGACGCTGCACGATCTCCGCTCGATGACGAAGAGCGTCACGAGCCTGCTGTATGGCATTGCGCTCGACCGCGGCCTTGTTGCGCCGCCCGAAGCGCCGCTTCTGGCGCAGTTTCCCGAATATGCCGATCTTGCTGCAGATCCGGCCCGCGCGGGCCAGACGATCGGCCATGCGCTTTCCATGACGCTCGGCCTTGCCTGGGACGAGTACCGGTCCTATGCCGATCCCCTCAACAGCGAGATCGCCATGGAGAATGCTCCGGATCGCTATCGTTTTGCGCTCGAACAGGCGGTGATGCAGGCGCCGGGCACGCACTGGACTTATTCGGGCGGTGCCACGGCGCTTGTCGGTGCGATCATCGAACGCGGTACGGGGCAGCGGATCGATGATTTCGCCCGCGAGGCGCTGTTTGCGCCGCTCGGTATTTCGCATTTCGAGTGGCTGAGCGGGGCGGATGACATTGCCTCGCCGGCATCGGGCCTGCGCCTCACGGCCCGTGATCTCCTGCGCATCGGCCGCCTCGTGCTGGACGGCGGACGCGTCGGCGAAAGGCAGATAGTGTCGCGTGCATGGATCGACACCGCGCTTACGCCGAAAGCCACGACGGATGACGGTCTCGGCTACGGCTATTTCTGGTTTCTCGGCGAGGCGCCGGTTCTGGGTGTGCCAAAACCCTGGATGGCCGGTTTCGGCAATGGCGGCCAGCGGCTCTGGTTGATGCCCGAGGCGGACATCGCCTGCGTCATCTTCTCCGGCAATTACAATGCGCCGGATGCCTGGGTGTCACCGACACGTCTCTGGCGAGAAATCATTCTCGCCAATCTGACGAACCTCTAGGGCGTGGCGCAATCCGGCATGGCCCATGCCGCAATCCGGTTTGACCGGCCCGTCGCCCTCCGGTACTAAGAAAGCTGCGACGGTGCCCGCTGGGCGGGCCGAGCGGTGTCCGGTGCGGCCGACCCAGACGGGGCCAGAACCGGAACTGTCGGAAGACGGCAAAGCCGGGCTCTTTCGCGTGGAATTTTGCGAGAGACCGCCATGCGCGCTGAGGCCCCATCCCCCGGAACCGGACGTTTTCTCGTCCTCGGCCTCGGCTGCGAACGCGGCACCCCGCCATTGGAACTTCTCGACCTTTCTCTTGCGGCGCTCGCGCGCCTTGGCGCCGCCCCGGAAACGGTCGCCTTCGTCGCCTCGCTGGATGTGCGGGCGGAAGAGCCTGCCATGCATGCAGTCGCCCGGCATTTTTCCGTGCCGCTGGTGACATTCTCGGCAGCACGCCTCGAAGCCGAGACGCCGCGTCTCGCCAATCCCTCGGATATCGTCTTTGCCCATACCGGTTGCTACGGCGTTGCAGAGGCGGCGGCACTTGCGCAGGCGGGGCGTGGTGGGCGGCTGGTTGTGGAGAAAACCAAGTCGGCGCATGCGACCGTCGCAATCGCCGAATCTTTCCAGTCGCTTGCCGTCCTTTCTTCGGTAAGCGATTCCGCTCCTTCGCATAGTGATTCAAGCCGGGAGCATGCGTGATGCAGACCCTTTTCTCCGCCCTCCCGTCGATGGAAAAAGGCAGCGTCTGGCTCGTCGGCGCCGGCCCTGGCGATCCCGGCCTGTTGACGCTCCATGCGGCCAATGCCCTGCAACAGGCCGATATCATCGTGCATGACGCACTGGTCAATGCCGAGTGCCTGTCGCTTGCGCGCCCCGGTGTCCAGCTGGAATTTGCCGGAAAACGCGGCGGTAAACCCTCGCACAAGCAACGGGATATTTCGCTGCGGCTCGTCGAGTTGGCGCGCGCCGGACATCGCGTGCTGCGCCTCAAGGGCGGCGATCCCTTCGTCTTCGGGCGTGGCGGCGAAGAAGCCCTGACGCTGATCGAGCACGGTGTTCCCTTCCGCATCGTGCCAGGCATTACCGCCGGCATCGGGGGCCTCGCCTATGCCGGCATTCCGGTGACACATCGCGAGGTGAACCACGCCGTCACCTTCCTCACCGGCCACGATTCGTCCGGCCTTGTGCCCGACCGCATCAACTGGGAGGGCATCGCCAAGGGCTCGCCGGTCATCGTCATGTATATGGCGATGAAACATATCGGTCAGATCGCGCAAAACCTCATCGCGAGCGGCCGCTCGGCGGATGAGCCGGTGGCGTTCGTCTGCAATGCCGCGACATCAGAACAGCAGGTGCTGGAAACCACGCTCGGCCGTGCCGAGGTCGATGTCGAAGCCGCCGGCATCGAGCCGCCGGCCATCGTCGTCGTCGGCGAGGTCGTGCGGCTTCGGGCCTCGCTGGATTGGCTCGGCGCTCTCAACGAGGGCCGCAAGCTTGCGCCCGATCCCTTCGGTTCGCGTGACTTCAAGGATCAGGCATGAGCGGTCTGCTCATTGCTGCGCCCGCGTCCGGCTCCGGCAAGACGACGGTGACGCTTGGTCTTGCGCGGGCGCTGGCCGATGCTGGCGTGCCGCTCGTTTCCGGCAAGGCCGGGCCTGACTATATCGATCCCGCTTTCCACGCGGCCGCCAGTCGCCGTGCCTGCCTGAACTACGATCCCTGGGCCATGCGCCCCGAACTCATCCGCGCCAATGCCGCGATGCAGGCGGGCGCGGGTGATTTTCTGCTGGTCGAGGCGATGATGGGGCTGTTCGACGGCGCGGCCGACGGGACCGGCTCGCCGGCCGATCTTGCCGCGACACTCGGCCTGCCGGTCGTCCTCGTTGTCGATTGCAGCCGCCTGTCGCAGTCGGTCGCGGCCATGGTGAAGGGCTATGCCGATTTCCGCAGCGATATCCGCGTGGCGGGCGTCATCCTCAACAAGGCCGGCAGCCCAAAACACGAAATGATGCTGCGCGGCGCGCTGGATGCCAGCGGCATCGAGATTTTCGGCGTGCTGGAGCGGGATGCCGGGCTGGCGCTGCCGGAGCGTCATCTCGGTCTCGTGCAGGCTGCCGAACATGGCGGCCTGGAAAGTTTTATCGCCCGCGCGGCGGAGGCTGTTGCGGCGCGCTGCAACATCGAGCGCCTTATGGCCGTGGCTGCACGCCATGCCTTGCCGCCCCTGCCGGCCATCTCGCTTCTGCCGCCGCTCGGCCAGCATATCGCGATTGCACGCGATACCGCCTTCGCTTTCGCCTACGAGCATCTGCTGCTGGGCTGGCGTGCGGCGGGTGCCAGCCTCTCCTTCTTCTCGCCGCTCGCCGACGAGGCGCCGGCTGCGGATGCCGATGCCGTCTATCTGCCCGGCGGCTATCCCGAACTGCATGCGAAGACCCTTGCCAATGCCGGCCGTTTCCGCCTAGGCATGCAGGATGCGGCGCGCGGGAACGCGCGCATCTATGGCGAATGCGGGGGCTACATGGCGTTGGGGGAAGGACTGGTTGCCGCCGATGGCTTGCGCTACGGCATGCTCGGCCTTTTGCCGCTGGTGACGAGCTTTGCCGAACGCCGCCGCCATCTCGGCTATCGTTTGGTCGCCCCGCTCGCCGGCTCCGGCTTTTCGAAGCCCATGACGGCGCATGAATTCCACTATTCGACGGTGGCGCATGAAGGTGAGGCGGATCGCCTCTTCGCCGTCACCGATGCCATGGGCGACGATCTCGGCACGGCCGGCCTGCGCAGAGGCACCGTCAGCGGCTCCTATATGCATCTCATCGACCTTGCGCCGGAGGCGGCATGACCGCACCGCGCATCGTCCATGGCGGCGGCATCGCGGCGGCCGCCGCACGTTTCGGTGGCCGTCCCGAGGATTGGCTGGACCTCTCCACCGGCGTCAACCCGACCCCCGTCGCGCTTCCTGAAATCGACGTCGCCGCGTGGCACCGTCTGCCGGATCGCCACCGGCAGAATGAGGCACGCGCCGCCGCCGCCCGCTATTACGGAACGCCGAATGCCTTGCCGCTGCCCGTGCCCGGCACGCAATCGGTCATCCAACTCCTGCCGCGTCTCATGCCCGACGACCGCCGCGCCGCGGTGCTGTCGCCGACCTACGGCGAATATGCCCGCGTGCTGGACAATGCCGGTATTGCCGTGGATCGCGTCGATAGCCTCGATGCCGTCACCGACGCCCATGGCCTCGTCGTCGTCGTCAATCCGAACAATCCCACCGGACGCCTGTTCGATCGGGAAACGCTGCTCGCTCTTCATGCGCGCGTCTCGGCCGGAGGCGGCCTGCTTATCGTGGACGAGGCCTTCGGCGACATGCGGCCGGAAACCTGCATCGCGCCGCTTGCCGGCAATGCAATGTCCGGCCTTCTAGTCTTCCGCTCCTTCGGCAAATTCTTCGGCCTCGCCGGCCTGCGCCTCGGTTTCGTTATTGGCGAAAGCGCCGTGCTTGATCGCATCGAGGATGGGCTTGGTCCCTGGTCGGTCTCGGGACCAGCACTGACCATCGCGACGAAGCTGATGGCATCGGATACCGGCGCCATCCACGAAACGATCGTGGCACGCAAGGCCGCGCTCGATGCCGCGCTTGCCGAGGGCGGCCTTAATGTCATCGGCGGCACCGGCCTCTTCTCGCTGGTCGAGCACCCGGAGGCCGCGGCCATCCACCACCATCTCTGCCGCCACCAAATTCTCGTGCGCCCCTTCGATTACAATCCGCACTGGCTGCGCTTCGGCCTTGCGCCCGATAGCGCCGGCGACGAGCGTCTTGCCGAGGCCCTTGCGGACAGGGCAGGGTAGGCGATGACCGCGACGCTGCTCATCCTGTTCTTTGCGTTGATTCTCGACCGCCTCGTTGGCGATCCGGACAAGCTGTGGCGGCGCGTGCCGCATCCGGTGGTGCTGTTCGGCCGGGCGATCGGCCTGATCGACAAGCTGTTCAACGGCAAGCGTCTTTCAGCCGATACGAAACGCTTCAACGGCGCGGCCGGCATCGCCGCGCTGCTGGCCGCCAGCTTGTTCTTCGGCTTCATCCTGCATGCATTGCTGGCGCGGCTGGGGCCGTTCGGCCTCGTGCTGGAGGTCGTCATCGTGGCGATCTTCCTCGCCCAGAAGAGCCTGCACGATCATGTGCGCGCCGTTTCCCGAGGCCTCAAGCGCGGCGGCCTCGATGGTGGGCGCCAGGCGGTGTCGATGATCGTCGGACGCGATCCGGCGACGCTCGACGAACCGGCCATCTGCCGCGCCGGCATCGAAAGCCTTGCGGAGAATTTTTCCGATGGCGTCGTGGCACCCGCGCTGTGGTATGCGCTGCTCGGCTTGCCCGGTCTCTTCGCCTACAAGATGCTGAATACTGCCGATTCCATGATCGGTCACAAAAACGCGAAATATCTCGATTTCGGCTGGGCCTCCGCCCGGCTGGACGACCTCGCCAACTGGCCCGCCGCGCGCCTGTCCATCCTCTTCATCGCGGCCGGCGCTTGGGTGCATAAAAGTAAGGCGGCGGCGCGGGCATCCATCGGCACGGCGCTGCGTGATGCAGGCCTTCACCGTTCACCCAATTCCGGCTGGCCCGAAGCAGCGATGGCGGGCGCCGTCGGCATCGGCCTTGCTGGCCCGCGCATCTATGGCGGCGTGCGGGTCGATGAGCCCATGATGAATGCCAGCGGCCGCACGGTCGCAACCGTCGCCGATATCGATCTTTCCTTGCGGATCTTCTACGGCGCCTGCGCCGGACTTGCCGTTTTTGTGCTGCTTCTAGCACTGCTGGCGGCTTTGCTTTGAAAGCGCGTCGGCGCGATCGATAAAATTTTACGCCTTAACTTCGTTTTCTTTTCCCCACCTCCGTCAATATTGCGGAAGGTTGAAACGTCTATATTCTGTCTCGTCGTGAGACATGGCGTGCAAGCCATGCAAAAACGTTTTGAGGGGAAGTCATGCGTACCTTGTTTGCGACCGCGGTCGCGTTCCTTCTTGTCTTGTTCCAGACCGAAGCTGCCCTTTCTGCCAATCTCGTCGCGCAGGTCAGTCTTTCTTCGCAAACCATGGTCGTTACTCAGAACGGCATGGTGAAATATCGCTGGCGCGTCTCGACGGGCCGCAAGGGTTACGGCACGCCGACGGGCAGCTGGTCGGCGAAATGGGCCTCGCGCAACCACCGTTCGCGCAAATACAATATGGCGCCGATGCCGTTCGCGGTGTTCTTCAAGGGCGGTTATGCCGTGCATGCGACCTATGAGACGAAGCGCTTGGGACGCCCGGCCTCGCATGGCTGCGTGCGCCTGCATCCGGACAATGCGGCGACCTTCTTCCAGATGGCCAACCGCAACGGGCTGTCCAATACGAAGATCGTGATTACCCGCTGAGACGAAGGCGTTAGTCGTTGCCGGCGTAGCGCATCAGCCGATCCATGTCGGGAACGGTGACATGCCGGTTGTTCTCGATGCGGATGACGTTTTCCTTGCGCAGCTTGGTGAACTGGCGGCTGACCGTTTCGATGGTCAGCCCGAGGAAATCGGCGATATCGGCGCGGGACAGCGGCAGGTCGAAGGCCGACATGTCGATGCTTTCAGGATCGATATGGGTGGCGATCAGGTAGAGGAAGCTTGCAACCTTCTCCTGCGCCGTCTTGCGGCCCAGCGTCAGCATCCAGTCGCGCGCCTCGTCCAGCTCCTTCAGCGCCTGCTGGTGCAGCATATGCTCCAGCTCCGGCGTCCTCTTGACGAGCCGGTCGAGCACGTTGCGCGGGAAGTTGCAGACTTCGCTGTCGGTGGCTGCTTCCGCCGTGATTGCGCTTTCTGTGAGGAAGGGGCGGCCGAGGAAATCGGGCGCGAACTGCAGGCCGACGATCTGCTGGCGGCCATCCGCCATCACCTTGGTCAGCTTCACCACGCCGCGCATGATGTTGGAATAGTTCACCACCGTCTCGCCCTGGCCGATCACTTCGGCGCCCGTTTCCAGGCGGTGGCGGAAGGAGTGCTTGTTAAGTTCGGTCAGCTGCTCGGTCGTCAATGCGCCGCACACACCGCCGTGGCGCGCCTCGCAGGCCCGGCAGACGACGGGAATATCGGAATTGTGAATATCCTGGCGGCGAACTTCCATAGCGGCTTTTCCTTTCGCCCGGCGGCTAAGCGGCGCAATATTGCCGTGCTACCGCACGCAGCCATGAACATAAAGCGTACCGTCTCGCGGCAAAATAGCGCTTCCTGACTATTGTCAAATCCTAGCGCAACCAATCCGGTTTGCACTTGATCAAAATCAAATGGCATGCGGCTTCTTCGGGTTATTTGCCTTGCAAGCAAGGAGAGACCCATGCAGGACGCACTCGTCGAACGCCTTTCATCGCCGGTTCCGCGCTATACAAGCTATCCGACCGCGCCGCATTTCAACGAAAGTATCGGGCCGGAGGTCTATGCGGACTGGCTGTCGACCCTGACGGCGGCGAGTCGCCTCTCGCTCTACGCGCATATCCCCTATTGCGACCGGCTCTGCTGGTTCTGTGCCTGCCACACCAAGCAGACGCTTCGTTATGAGCCGGTGGAAGCCTATCTCTGGGGTCTTCATGCCGAGATCGCGGCCATCGGCGCGCGTGTCGACCGCGCAACTCTCGTCACCGCACTGCATTTCGGCGGCGGTTCCCCGACGCTTCTGCGGCCGGATGACATGCGGGCGCTGAAAACCTGTCTCGAGGCAAATTTCACCTTTGCCGACGATGCGGAAATTTCCGTCGAGATGGATCCGAACGATCTCGATGACGAAAGACATGACGCGCTTGCCGCAATCGGCATAACGCGCGCCAGCCTCGGCATTCAGGATTTTGATCCCAGAGTGCAGAAGGCGATCAACCGTATCCAGACCTTCGAGCAGACGCGCGGCGTGGTGGAGGCGGCGCGGGCGCGGGGCGTGCGCTCGGTCAATTGCGACATTCTTTATGGGCTGCCGTTCCAGACGATGGAAACGCTCGCCGAAACCGTCCGTGCCGTCATCTCGCTGGCGCCCGATCGTATCGCCCTCTTCGGCTATGCGCATGTGCCGTGGATGAAGAAGCACCAGACGATGATCGATGAGGCGGCTTTGCCTGGCATTCTCGCGCGGTTCGAGCAGATGCGGATGGCGGGGGAGATGCTACTGGCGGCGGGCTATGAGGCTGTTGGAATCGACCATTTCGCTTTGCCCGCCGACCGCTTAGCGGTTGCCGCCCGCAATGGCACGCTGCGCCGCAATTTCCAGGGCTATACGGATGACCAGGCCGATGCCCTGATCGGGCTCGGCGCGTCGGCCATCGGGCAGCTGCCGCAGGGCTATATCCAGAACATGCCGGCGACGGGCGAATATCTGCGCCGGGCAGAGGAGGGCGGCCTTGCCGCGGTGCGCGGCTATGCCCTGACTGACGAAGACCGCGCCCGCGCCTATGTCATCGAGCGTGTCATGTGCGATTTCGGCTTTTCCTTCGCGGATGTCGCTGATCGGTTTCCGGCATTTGCCGCCGTCATCAGGGGCGAGGCGAAGGCCTTTGCCGCCTCCGACAGGGATGGTCTCTGCCGCATCGAAGAGGGTGGCTTCCGGCTGACGCCGACGGGCCGACCCTTTGCCCGTACCGTCGCTGCGGTCTTCGATGCGCATCTGGCAAGCGGTCGCGGTCGGCATTCCGTTGCCGTATGAGGCCTGATGCGGCCATGTTGTTTGCGCAACACAGCCGTGTGCACTACGCTGGTCCCTCATCAAACCCATTGGCAATCGCGTCCGTTTTCCCTATAGGATCGGCCCAACTATAGATTCATGAGGTACGGGCGTGACTGCTACATTCGACAAGGTTGCCGACATCATTGCTGAGACGAGCGAGATCGATCGCGAGACGATCACGCCCGAGAGCCACACCATCGACGATCTTGGCATCGACAGCCTCGACTTCCTCGACATCGTTTTTGCGATCGACAAGGAATTCGGCATCAAGATCCCGCTGGAAAAGTGGACGCAGGACGTCAACGAAGGCAAGGTCGCGACGGAAGAGTATTTCGTCCTGAAGAACCTCTGCGCGAAGATCGACGAACTGCGGGCCGCCAAGGCCTGAGGCGAGACCGCCCGGCCGCGCTAAGCTGCTCTGTTCCGGACGATCCCGGTGCACAGGACACATGGCCTGCCGTTTTCGGCAGGCCTTTCGATTTCCGGAGCCCGCCAGGGACGACAATCCGATGTTGCTTGAATATTTCCAGATGATCGACCGCGTGGAGGCCGTTGACGGCGCGCGCCGCGTGCTGAAAGCCCGCTCGGTCGTTCCTTCCAAGAGCCCTGTCTTCGAAGGGCATTTTCCAGGCATGCCGCTCGTTCCGGGCGTGCTGCTCATCGAAACGATGGCGCAGGCCTCCGGCTTCCTCGTGCTCGCCGCCACCGATTTCGCGGCCATGCCCTTTCTGATGAGCGTCGACGGCGCCAAGATGCGCACCTTCGTCGAGCCGGATGCGGTGCTCGACATCGAGGCCGTGCTGGAGCATGACGGTTCGGGGTATGCCGTGACCAAGACGCGGATTACATCAGCCGGCAAGAAGGTCTGCGATGCGCAATTGAAGCTGCGCACCATGCCCTTTGCCGAAGTGCCGCTGGCGGACATCGTTCGCAAGCGGGCGGGCGAGGTGGGTTTGTTCGAGGCGCTCGCAGCGTCGGCGGAAGGAAAATAAGATGGCCAACAACGATGTGGTGATCACGGGCGTCGGCATCGTCACCTGTCAGGGTGTCGGGGCGCAGGCGCATGTGGCGATCCTCGGTGCCGCGAACGCGCCGGACACTAAGATCGATACGGAACGCTTCGCGCCCTATCCGGTGCATCCGATGCCGGAAATCGACTGGAACCAGCAGATCGCCAAGCGCGGCGACCAGCGCCAGATGGAAAACTGGCAGCGTCTCGGCGTCTTCACCGCCGGCCTCGCGCTGGACGATGCCGGCTTCAAGGACAATGCCGAAGCCTGCGGAACTATGGACATGATCGTCGCGGCCGGCGGCGGTGAGCGCGACATCGCGGTCGACTCGCTGATCGTTGACGAGGGCCTGAAGCGCAACGACCGTGAACGCCTGCTCAATGAGAAGCTGACGACGGAACTGCGTCCGACGCTGTTCCTCGCGCAGCTCTCCAATCTGCTCGCCGGCAATATTTCCATCGTGCACAAGGTCACCGGTTCCTCGCGCACCTTTATGGGCGAGGAAGCCGCCGGCATCAGCGCCGTCGAGACGGCCTTCCACCGTATCCGTGCCGGCCAGTCGACGCACACGCTGGTCGGCAGCGCGCTGGTGGCGGAGCGGCAGGACGTCATCCTGCTTTATGAGGCCATCGGCGCCCATGCGACCGGCGGCTGGACGCCGCTCTGGTCGCGTGATGAGAAGGCCGGCGGCGGCATCATTACCGGAACGGCCTCGGCCTTCCTGATCCTCGAATCCCGCGAACATGCGCAAGCCCGTGGCGCGCGCATCTATGCGACGATCGACGCCATCGGCGGCGACCGTGGTTCGCGCGACGAAGGCCGGCTGGAAGCCCGGCTCGATCGTCTCGCCGAAGGTGCAGATGCCGAGGGAACCGTCGTGTTCTCCGGTGCATCGGGCGCGCATGAGACGACGGCGCGTGAAAAGGCATGGCTCGGCCAGCGCTTCGCCGGCAGCGCGGTGCGCGGCTACAGCGCCGTGACGGGGCAGGCGCTCGAAGCGCAGTTCCCGCTCGGCCTTGCGCTGGCCGCGCTGACGCTCGGCGCCGGCGTCAAGGCCGCGCCGTTCGATGCGACGTCCGAAACCGCGATGGCGGCTGCGGCCAGGACGGCCGTCGTCACGACGGTCGGCCATTCGCGCGGCGAGGGCGTCGCAATTCTTAGCGCAGAGAAGTGAGGGTCCGGCCATGACGAATGCCGCTTACAGGGATCATCTGGGTCGCCCCATCGTCGCCGTCACCGGCATGGGCGTCGTCACCTCGCTCGGACAGGGTCTCAAGGACAACTGGACCGCGCTGACGGGCGGCGTCTCCGGCATCCACGGCATCACCCGCTTCCCGGTCGATGGGCTGAACACTCGCATTTCCGGCACGGTCGATTTCATCACCGTGCCCACGGAAAATCCGGTCGAGCGCTCCTATGCCTATGCGCGTGAAACGACGGACGAAGCGCTGGCGCAGGCCGGCATCTCCGGTGACTTCGGCGGCCCGCTGTTCCTCGCCGCCCCGCCGATCGAGCCCGACTGGCGCGAGCGTTTCGAACTCGCCGACCGCGCGCCGGCCTCGCAGCGTCCAGGCGATGCCTATGACCGCTTCCTCGCCGTTCTGCGCGACAAGCCGGAACCGGCGCTGCACGAAGCCTGGGCCTTCGGCTCGATCTCCGAGCGCCTTTCCGACCGCTACGGCACGCGCGGCCTGCCGGTGACGCTCTCGACCGCCTGCGCCTCGGGCGCCACGGCCATCCAGCTCGGCGTCGAGGCGATCCGCCAGGGCCGCACCGACCGTGCGCTGACCGTCGGCACCGATGGTTCTGTGACGGCCGAGGCTCTCATCCGCTTCGCGTTGCTCTCCGCGCTTTCGACCCAGAATGACCCGCCGACCAAGGCCTCCAAGCCGTTCAGTAAGGACCGCGACGGCTTCGTCATCGCCGAGGGTGCGGCGACGCTCGTGCTGGAATCGCTGGAATCAGCCATTGCCCGCGGCGCCAAGGTGCTCGGCATCCTCAAGGGCTGCGGCGAGAAGGCCGACCATTTCCACCGCACGCGTTCCTCGCCGGACGGCGGCCCGGCCATCGCGACGATCCGCGCGGCCTTGGAAGATGCCGGTATCGACGAGAGCGGCATCGGCTACATCAATGCGCACGGTACTTCGACACCGGAAAACGACAAGATGGAGTATCTCTCCATGTCGACCGTTTTCGGCGACAAGCTTGCCGGCATTGCGGTCTCGTCCAACAAGTCGATGATCGGCCATACGCTGACGGCGGCCGGTGCGGTCGAGGCGGTGTTCTCGATCCAGACCATGCTGACCGGGACGCTTCCGCCGACCATCAACTACACGAACCCCGACCCGACGATCCAGCTGGACGTGGTGCCGAACGTGAAGCGCGACAAGCAGGTTTCGGCGGTTCTCTCCAACTCCTTCGGCTTCGGCGGCCAGAACGCCAGCCTCGTGATGACGGCCGAGCCGGCCTGATAGGAACAAGACAATGCGTGCCCTCCAGCTTCTCGACGACCGCAAGCTCGAACTGACCGACATCCCGGAACCCGAGGCCCCCGGCCCGGGTGAAGTGACCTTGCGCGTCAAGGCCGTCGCGCTCAACCATATCGACGTCTGGGGCTGGCGCGGCATGGCCTTCGCCAAGCGCAAGATGCCGCTGGTCATCGGCGCGGAAGCCGCCGGCGTCGTCGAAACGCTCGGTCCGGGCGTCTCCAGCGTGCTGCCCGGCCAGCTCGTCTCGATTTATGGCGCGCGCACCTGCGGTCTTTGCAAGCCTTGCCGTGAGAAGCGCGACAATCTCTGCGAACATGTCGGCGGCGTGCACGGTTTCCATCTCGATGGTTTCGCGCAGGAGAAGGTGAACCTTCCTGCCCGCCTGCTGGTGCCGGCACCGCCCGGCGTGGATGCGGTCGCCGCGGCGCTTGCACCCGTCACCTTCGGCACGGTCGAGCATATGCTGTTCGACAATGCCAAGCTTCAGCCCGGTGAAACGATCCTCGTCCATGCTGGCGGCTCCGGCATCGGCTCGGCGGCGATCCAGCTCGCCAAGAAGACCGGCTGCACCGTCATCACCACCGTCGGCTCGAACGACAAGATCGAGAAGGCCAAGGCGCTTGGCGCCGACCACGTCATCAATTATCGCGAAGACCGTTTCGAGGGTGTGGTGCGCAAGCTGACCAAGAAGAAGGGCGTCGACGTCGTCTTCGAACATGTCGGCAAGGACACCTGGGCGGGCTCCATGCTCTGCATGAAGCGCGGCGGCCGCCTCGTCACCTGCGGCTCCACCTCGGGCGTCTCGACCGACATGAACCTGATGATGCTGTTCCAGCAGCAGCTGAAGCTGCTCGGCTCCTTCGGCTGCCGCATGGAGAACATGGCGGATGCCATGCAGAAGATGGCGCGCGGCGTCGTGCATCCGGTCATCGATACGGAAGTGACCTTCGACGGCATCGCCACCGCGCTGGAGCGCATGGAATCGCGCCAGATCTTCGGCAAGATCGTCCTCAGACTGGATTGATCTCATGAAGATGCTCGTCACACGCCTCGTCCTGGCGCTGCGCAACACCAAGGACTGGCTGGTGGCGCAGTTCGCCTTCGGCCTGCTCAATCTTCTCAAACTGTTTCCGGCTGACGGGGCGATCAATTTCGCCGACCGTCTGGTGCGCTGGATCGGGCCGAAGACGAGCCGGCACAAGCTGACGCTGACCAACCTGCGCAACGCCTTCCCGGAAAAATCCGAGGCGGAAATTCAGGCGATCGCGCTGGACGCCTGGGGCAATATGGGGCGTCTGGCCGCCGAATATGTCTTCCTCGACAAGCTGTTCGACTTCGACCCGGAAAGGACGACGCCGGGCCGCATCGAAGTGTCGGGCATCCCGCTTTTCGTGGACCTGTGCGACAATCCGCGCCCGTTCATCGTCTTCACCGCTCATAGCGGTAATTTCGAGCTGCTGCCGGTCGCCGGCGCCGCTTTCGGGCTGGATGTGACGGTGCTCTTCCGCCCGCCGAACAACCCCTATGTCGCCGACAAGGTGTTCGAATTTCGCCGTGCGCGCATGGGCCATCTCGTGCCCTCGCATGCCGGGTCCTCCTTCACGCTGGCGCGCAAGCTCGATGCCGGCGGGCCGGTCGGCGTGCTCGTCGATCAGAAGTTCACCAGAGGCCTGCCGACAAAATTCTTCGGCCGCGACGTGCAGACCAATCCGCTGCTGGCCAAGCTTGTGCGCCAGTTCAATTGCGAGGTCTATCCGGCGCGCTGCATCCGCCTGCCTGATAATCGCTACCGGCTGGAACTGGAGCCGGCAATGGACATCCCGCGCAAGGAAAACGGCGCCGTGGATGTCGAGGCGACGGCGCAGATGCTGAATGACAAGGTCGAGCAATGGGTGCGGGAATATCCCGGCCAATGGCTTTGGTATCACGACCGCTGGAATATCAAGCGCACCCTTATTACTTGAGTGCTTATGATTTCTTTCTTTGCGCTCATTTTTGAACGCGTTCATTATTCACAAAACACGTCATTTTATCAAATATGGGTTTGACATCCTCCCCCGCGCTGTTACCATTTTGCTAATGTAAGCGCTTTGGACAGCGGAATTCGGGAGGTGACGGTCAAAATCCTATCTTATTTCCGGACAGATTAAATAATGTAAGTGATCAAATTGCTGTAGATTTCAGCAATTCAGGGAGCATGAATTGAAAGCTCTTGTAGAGTTGTTCTGGTTTAAGTATTCGCAACTCCAGCATGCCGTAAAGATTGGAAATGAGAGACTCATTTCCATGCTGGACAGGGAAATCGAACCGGCTCTGGCAGCCGTGCTGCACAAGGAGGCCGCAGACGCTTCCGAACTCAAGATCCAGTTCCAGTTCGTGGTGGATTTGCTTCGCGAAGAGGCGGAGGACAAGGCCTGCGTGCTCCGGCAGGCGCATAATTTTAAACTTCTGCTGGACCGCTATTTCGGCACCGAGGAGGCCGCGCAGCCCTTCCGCATGGAATTGCCTGAAACGGGCCGCCCCGTCATGTCACCGCGTGTGGTGGAGGACGGCCTGATCAACGAGGCGATCCTTGACAGTCTGCCGGACCGCGTGGCGGTCATCACGACGGACTACCGTTATCTCTACTCCAACCCGCTCAATGCGGGGAGTTTCAGTGAGAAGCCCATCGATCTCGTCGGCCGGCACATCGTCGAATTCATCGGCGTGCAGCGTTTCGAGGGCCGTGTGAAGCGGCATCTGGACCGTTGCTTTGCCGGCGAGATCGTCGAATACGATTATCTGTCCCCGCGGCGTGGCTCTGCGATCACGCGTTGCCGCATGACGCCCTGCATGTCGGCCGCAGGAAACGTACTGGGCGCCATCCTTGTGCTGCAGGAAGTGCTCGAGGCGCGCGGGCCGATCGCGGCCTGAGCGCTATGAGGCCAGCCGGTCGGCGCGCAGCATGAACTGCTGTTCGAAGGCGATATGACGCCGGATCGATTCGAAGAAGCCGCGGAGCATATAGCCCGCGGCTTCTGCGTTGACGGTGCCGTCGCCGCTGCCGAGTCGCGTCAGCGTGTCGGTCAACTCTTCCGCGAAGCACTCGTCCTCGACATGCTCGAACTTCAGCCGGGCAATGGAGGAGGCGAGTTCGTTGTTGCCGGAAGCCTGCCGTTCCAGCAACGGAAACACGGCTTCCTCCTCATAGCGATGCACACCGTTGACCAGGGGAATCAGTGACTTGGCCGCGTACATGCATTTCTGTCGGTTGATGTTGGCCGGCAGGCTGTCGGCAATCTCCTCGAGCGCCGTGCAGAGCGTCAATTGCGCGTCATGGGCCTTTTTCAGCCAGTCCAGCGAAGCGGCGTCTGTCGGGCGATCCGAAAGCAGCCGGGCAATACCGTTGTAATCCGTCATCTCTTTCCCTCGTTGGGGGAGGGCCGCGGCATCCGACGACGCGCGGCTGCGTCAACCTGTCCTTTGATGCCGCCGGCTTCCTTTCTCCGCCTTGATCCATGTCAAGGATGCTTCCTTGCGCATCTGCGAAGGCTCAATCGAGCGCAAAGGCCGATTCCGCTCGGGAGCCGGTCGATGCGGGACCTTGACGAGTTGGGGGATGCCAACGTGAAATACATGACCGAAACGATAGTCCTGGCCGTCGGCGCGTTTCTCGCGCTGCTTGGTGCCGCCTTTGCCCAGGACAGGCTCTTCGAGGCCCATATGTGGGTCCTCTTCTTCGTGCTGCTTGCCAGCACGCTCGTGATGGTGCGGCGCGTCTCTTTCGCGCCTGCCGTCGCCGTCGCATCCTCCGGGGATGACGGCTATTTCGACGACGTCATCAAATACGGCGTCATCGCCACGGTGTTCTGGGGCGTCGTCGGCTTCCTGGTCGGCGTGGTCATCGCGCTCCAGCTGGCCTTTCCCGATCTCAACATCGAGCCCTGGCTTAATTTCGGCCGTGTGCGCCCGTTGCACACGTCTGCCGTCATTTTCGCCTTCGGCGGCAACGCGCTGATCGCCACCTCGTTCTACGTCGTACAGCGCACCTCGCGCGCCCGCCTGTTCGGCGGCAATCTGGGCTGGTTCGTGTTCTGGGGCTATCAGCTCTTCATCATCATGGCCGCCACCGGCTATCTGCTCGGCATCACGCAGGGCAGGGAATATGCCGAGCCGGAATGGTATGTCGACCTCTGGCTGACCGTCGTCTGGGTCGCCTACCTGATCGCCTTCCTCGGCACGATCATGACCCGCAAGGAACCCCACATCTATGTGGCCAACTGGTTCTATCTCGGCTTCATCGTCACCGTCGCCATGCTGCACATCGTCAACAACCTGGCCATTCCCGTCTCGTTCCTCGGCGTGAAGAGCTATTCGGCCTTCTCCGGCGTGCAGGATGCGCTGACCCAGTGGTGGTACGGCCACAATGCCGTGGGCTTCTTCCTGACGGCCGGCTTCCTCGGCATGATGTACTATTTCGTACCCAAGCAGGTGAACCGCCCTGTCTATTCCTACCGCCTGTCGATCATCCACTTCTGGGCCCTGATCTTCATGTATATCTGGGCCGGCCCGCACCATCTGCACTATACGGCGCTGCCGGACTGGGCGCAGACGCTCGGCATGGTCTTCTCCATCATGCTCTGGATGCCCTCGTGGGGCGGCATGATCAACGGCCTGATGACGCTCCAGGGCGCCTGGGACAAGATCCGCACCGACCCGATCGTGCGCATGATGGTCATGGCCATCGCCTTCTACGGCATGGCGACCTTCGAAGGCCCGATGATGTCGATCAAGTCGGTCAATTCGCTCAGCCACTATACGGACTGGACGATCGGTCACGTTCACTCGGGTGCGCTCGGCTGGAACGGCCTCATCACCTTCGGCGCGATCTACTTCCTCGTTCCGAAACTCTGGAAGCGCGAGCGGCTCTATTCGATCCGCATGGTCAACTGGCACTTCTGGCTCGCCACGCTCGGCATCGTCGTCTACGCGGCCGTCATGTGGGTCGCCGGCATCCAGCAGGGCCTGATGTGGCGCGAATACGACGAGCAGGGCTTCCTGGTCTACTCGTTCGCCGAAACGGTGGCCGCCATGTTCCCCTACTACGTGCTGCGTGCCGTCGGCGGTGGGCTGTTCCTCCTGGGGGCGCTCATCATGGCCTACAACGTGACCATGACAATCCTCGGCTATCAGCGTGATGAGGCCCCGATTCCGGGTGCTGTGCCCGCGCTTCAGCCGGCCGAATAGGAGGGGACACGATGTCCATTCTTGATAAACACGCCATCCTCGAACGCAACGCGACGCTCCTTCTCGTCGGCTCGCTCCTCGTGGTCTCCATCGGCGGCATCGTCGAGATCGCCCCGCTGTTCTACCTGGAAAACACCATCGAGAAGGTGGAGGGCATGCGGCCTTACTCGCCGCTTGAACTCGCCGGCCGCGATATCTATGTCCGCGAAGGCTGTTACGTCTGTCACAGCCAGATGATCCGCCCCTTCCGCGACGAGGTGGAGCGCTACGGGCATTATTCGCTGGCGGCGGAGTCGATGTACGACCACCCGTTCCAGTGGGGCTCGAAGCGCACGGGTCCGGATCTCGCCCGCGTCGGCGATCGCTATTCGAACGAATGGCACGTCCAGCACCTGGTCGAGCCGCGATCGGTCGTGCCGGAATCGGTGATGCCGAGCTATGCCTTCCTCAAGGAAACGCCGCTCGAGGTGAAGAACGTCTCGATGCATCTTTCGGCCAGCCGCGCCGTCGGCGTGCCCTATACGGACGAGATGCTCGAAAACGCCGAGGCCGACATGAAGGCGCAGGCCGATCCGAATGCCGATACGTCAGGCATCGAGGGCCGCTACCCGAAGGCCAAGCTCGGCGATTTCGACGGCGATCCGACCAAGCTCACCGAAATGGATGCGCTCGTTGCCTATCTGCAAATGCTCGGCACGCTGGTGGATTTCTCCACCTATGACGATGCCGCCGGTTATCGCTGAGGAGGCCGCCCATGGAAACCTATACCGCCATGCGCCACTTCGCCGACAGCTGGGGCCTTCTCGGCATGACGCTGTTCTTCCTGGCCGTCGTCGTCTTCACCCTTCGCCCCGGTGGCCGCAAGGCCGCCGAACGGGCCGCTGAAATCCCTCTCAAGGAGGACTGATCATGGCCGAGAAACATATTGACGATATCTCGGGCGTCGAAACCACCGGCCACGAATGGGACGGCATCCGCGAACTGAACAACCCGATGCCGCGCTGGTGGGTCTGGACGTTCTACATGACGATCCTCTGGGCCATCGGCTACACCATTGCCTTTCCGGCCTGGCCGATGATCTCGGACACCACGAAGGGCATGCTCGGCTGGTCGAGCCGCGCCAACATCGCGACGGAACTCGCCGAGGCCAAGCAGGCGCAATCGGCCTTCACCGACCGCATCGCCAAATCCTCGTTGCAGGAGATCATGGCCGATCCGCAGCTCTCGCAGTTCGCGATCTCGGGCGGCGCCTCGGCCTTCAAGGTCAACTGTGCGCAGTGCCATGGCTCGGGTGCGGCCGGCGGTCCAGGCTTCCCTAACCTCAATGACGACGACTGGGTCTGGGGCGGCACGGTGGATGATATCTACCAGACCATCGCCCACGGCATCCGCCATCCCGGCGACGAGGAAACCCGCACTTCGGAAATGCCGGCCTTCGGCGAAATCCTCGAGCCCGACCAGATCAAGCAGGTCGCCGCCTATGTCGTCAGCCTGACCGGCACGCCGTCGGATGTCGCCCTTGTCGAGCCCGGCAAACAGATCTTCGCCGACAATTGCGCCGCCTGCCATGGCGAGGATGCCAAGGGCAACCGCGAGATGGGCGCACCCGACCTTGCCGATGCCATCTGGCTGAAGGGCGAGGGCGAGGCCGCCATCGCCGCGCAGGTCCGCTCGCCCAAACACGGCGTCATGCCCGCCTGGCTGCCCCGCCTCGGCGACCCCGCCGTCAAACAGCTCGCGGTCTTCGTCCACTCGCTGGGTGGTGGCGAGTAAGGGCTGCCGCAAGGCGCAAGTTTAGAGAGGCCGCGGGTAACCGCGGCCTTTTGCGTTTTGGAAGAGTGTTCGTTTAAGCACGGGCTCTCCTCCGTCATCCTCGGGCTTGACCCGAGGATCCATACATCCGCACCGCCTCACTTGTGGCGTGGATCCTCGGGTCAAGCCCGAGGATGACGGGGAGAGTGGGGAGAGGAAGACGCGAAACGTGAGGGCGGGCAAGAGAAGAGAGGGAGCCGTAGGGCGGCTAAGCAACCACCATGTTCCTGCCCGCCGATTTCGCCCGGTAGAGATTGCGGTCGGAGGCGGCGAGGGCTTCTGCCGGATTGAAGCGGGGTGCGCAGTGGAAGGCGCCGATGCTGATACCGAGGGGGATGCGCTGGCCGGAGGGCGCGAACAGGTCGATGGCCTCCACCGCCTCGCGCACCATCTGGGAATGGTCGAGCATGCGGTCGAGCGAGGCGGCATGCAGGAAGATCGCAAACTCCTCGCCGCCGAGCCGCCCGACGATGTCGCCCTCCTGCGCAAGATCTGAGAGCAGGGCGCCGACAAGGCCAAGCGCCTCGTCGCCCGTCGCATGGCCGAACCGGTCGTTGACCGACTTGAAATGATCGACGTCGAGGAACAGCAGGCCGCCATGCGTGCCGGCTTGGCTCAGCGCCTCCAACTCGGCCATGAAGGTCGCGCGGTTGAGCAGGCCGGTGAGCGCATCGCGCCGTGCCTGATGTTGCAGGCGGGCATAGGCGTCGGCCAGTTCGTCGCGGGCGGCCGCGAGCGCCCGATTGGCCGAGCGTAGTTTGTCGCCGAGATAGAAATGCGCGAAGGAGGCGGGGATGGAGATGACGATCGGGCAGACGATCGTCATGACGAGCCCGGCGCCGGCGACCTGGCCGCCCATCAACGGCACGAAGGCGAAGCTGATGACGAGCGACGCCAATGTGGAGAGTACGGCGACCGCCAGGGTCTTGCCGATGATTGTGTACATGAAACAGGCCCGCATTCGGTTGATCGCAGGCCTGCCATAGGAGCGTCCGATTGAAAAAGCCTGAATTCCTTCGTTAAAAGGCGTCAAGGCGATCACATTGACGTTAGGAGAGGCGACTTACCGGTCTGACCAGACCGCGAGTTCGTAGCCATCGGGGTCGGCGAACTGGAAACGCCGGCCGCCGGGGAAGGAGAAGATCGGCTTTTCGATCGTCCCGCCGGCCTGTTCGACGCGGCCGAGCGCATCTTCCAGGTCATCGGCAAAGAGGATGACGAGCGGCCCGCCCTTGGCGGAGACCGGCGCCAGCGTCGTAAGGCCGCCGGTGAGGCGGCCATCCTGGAACTCGCAATAGTCAGGGCCGTAGTCCGTGAAGGTCCAGCCGAAGGCGCTGCCGTAGAAGGCCTTGCTCCTGGCGATATCGGTGACGTTGAATTCGATATAGTCGATCTTGCGATCGGCACCCTTGCCACTCATCGCGGGCTCTCCTTGTCTTCCATCACTCTTTTCAGCGTCTCGAGGTCGCGGGCGATATGCGCCGCATCCGACTCGAAGGCTGCATCGTCCATATCCGGCTGGCGCAGCAGCGTGAACATCACTTCCGCCCCGTCGCCGTTCGGCACGACGCGTAGCGCGTTGTCGACCACGAGGCCATCCGGCAGCGTCACCCGGTGATCGATGACACCGAAATCATTCGGCGGCGCAAACCGCACGCGCACATTGCCGAGCGGGCCGCCATCGGCGATCCAGTCCTCGCCGTCGCGCGTCAAGCCAGCGGCAAGGCCGGAGGCCCAGAGCGACATGTTTTCCGGCCGGGCGGCAAAGGCATAGACCGCGCGCCAGTCGCGCTCGATGGTCCGGTGGATGATGCGGGCGGTGGAGGTGGTCATTGATCGTCTCCTGTTGGCGCGATCCTACGCGATCGGGAGCCGATGTCTTGAAAGAAACGGACAATCAGCCGCGCATCTGCCGCAGAATTTCGCCGGGCGTCAGGCTGGTCAGGGAAAGCACGTCGCGGTTCATATGCGCTTGGTCGGCGAAGCCGGTCTCGGCCGCAAGCTCGGCAAGTGCGCTATCGTGCCCGTCCATCCGGCCAAGCAGTTTTTGAAGCCGCAGGATGCGCGCCAGCGTCTTGGGACCATAGCCGAATTCGGCGGCGCTGATGCGCCGCAGGGTGCGCTCCGTCACGCCGAGGGTTGCGGCAAGGCCTTCCGCCGGCAGGCGCATGCACAGCGCTTCCAGCGCGGCGGCATCGTGGCGCATCGCCGGCAGATCGCGCATCTCCGCCACGAAAATGTCTTGCAGCAGCCGAAGCCGCTTCATCGGATCATCTACGGCCAGCAGCCGCTCATGGTGGGCGTTGAAGCCGCCCGGCTGCAGATCGTCGAAGGCCACGACCTTGCCGGTGAGGGCATCGAGATCGCAGCGCAGCAGATGGCGCGCAATGCCCGGCTTGAAGCGCAGGCCGAGGATGGTCGCGCCGGGGTGCATGGGTGGAAAGGCGGCCGTGCGGTCCGGCCCGGCGATCATGAAACCGCTTTCCGTCCACAGCAGATCGACGCAACCATCCGGCACCACGGCGACGCGCGCAGCAACACCATCGATCGGCGCGCTGTGCAGCCAGGCGCAGCGAACGGTGCCGGTAAGGGCGCCGCCGACCGCGAATTCGCGGTAGTCACCATAGCGTTTGGCCAGGATCGTGCCGGTCATCCGTTTCCTTCCGTGCGGCAACCCGCCACGCCGCTCCCTCATCAAAACTTGACGTAGATCAACGATAGCGCGGACCGTTGGCGTCATTGTGGTGGCACAACGACAGGTGCGGCCGAGTCCCATGCAGAAAAACACCACCACGATCTACAATTCCATCGAACGCCACGATGCGGAGCCCGTCAACTCGGCAAAGGTGCGCAAGCCGCTTTACGAGAAGCGCAAGAAGATATTTCCCAAGCGTGCGGAAGGCCGTTTCCGGCAGTTCAAGTGGCTGGTGATGCTGGTCACGCTCGGCATCTACTACCTGACGCCGTGGATTCGCTGGGATCGCGGCCCGCATGCGCCGGATCAGGCCGTGCTCGTCGATCTCGCCGGCCGTCGCTTCTATTTCTTCTTCATCGAGATATGGCCGCAGGAGTTCTTCTTCGTCGCCGGCCTGCTCGTCATGGCGGGCTTCGGGCTTTTTCTCGTCACCTCGGCGGTCGGCCGCGCCTGGTGCGGTTATGCCTGTCCGCAAACCGTCTGGGTCGATCTCTTCCTCGTCGTCGAGCGCGCCATCGAGGGCGACCGCAACGCCCGCATCAAGCTCGATACCGGCCCCTGGACCTTCGACAAGCTCTGGAAGCGGGTCAGCAAACACGCCACCTGGCTGGTCATCGCGGTCGCGACCGGCGGTGCATGGATCTTCTATTTTGCCGATGCCCCGACGCTGCTCATCGATTTCGTGACCCTGAAGGCGCCGCCCGTCGCCTATATCACCGTCGCCATCCTGACCGCGACGACCTATGTGCTGGGCGGTCTGATGCGCGAGCAGGTCTGCACTTATATGTGCCCCTGGCCGCGCATCCAGGCGGCGATGCTGGATGAAAGCTCGCTCGTCGTCACCTACAACGACTGGCGCGGCGAACCGCGCACGCGCCACGCCAAGAAGGCCGTGGCGGCGGGCGAAAGCGTGGGGGACTGCGTGGATTGCAACGCCTGCGTCGTCGTCTGTCCCATGGGCATTGACATCCGCGATGGCCAGCAGATGGAATGCATCACCTGCGCGCTCTGCATCGATGCCTGCGATAATGTCATGGACAAGATCGGCAAGGAGCGCGGCCTGATCGCCTATGCGACCCTGTCGGATTATGCCGCCAACATGGCGCTGGCGACATCAGGCGGCAGTGCGCCGATCGTCCCCAGGCGCGTGCGCGATGCCGAAGGCAGGTTCAGCGAGAGGATCAAGCATTTCGATTGGCGCATCATCTTCCGGCCGCGCACGCTGCTCTATTTCGGCATCTGGTCGCTGGCCGGTCTTGCCCTGCTCTTCGCGCTCCTGTCGCGCGATCGGCTGGACCTCAACGTCATCCATGACCGCAACCCGCAATTCGTCGTCGAATCGGACGGTTCGATCCGCAACGGTTATGCCGTGAAGCTGCTCAACATGATCCCCGAGCCGCGCGTCATCACCGTCTCGATCGAAGGCATGCCCGGCGCTACCATGAAAATCGTCGGCCACGACGGCGCTGACGCTCGCAGCGTCGATGTGCCCGTCGATCCGGACAAGGTGACGGCGCTGCGCGTCTTCGTCACCCTGCCGAAGGAGAAGCTTGCCGAGGCCGCGGAAGGGTTCCAGATCATCGCCGAGGACCGTCAGGGCCACGAGCGCGACGTCTATTCCGCCAATTTCAACACGCCGGGAGCAAAGTGATGGCCACGCAGCAGAAACAACAGCAGGGCTTCGTCTTCACCGGCTGGCACATGCTCGGCGTCATGGCGCTGTTCTTCGGAACGATCATCACCGTCAACCTCATCATGGCCTGGAACGCCTCGCACAGCTGGAGCGGCCTTGTCGTGCAGAACACCTATGTCGCCAGCCAGCAGTTCAACGGCAAGGTCGCCGAGGCCAAGGCTTTTGCCGCAAGCGGCATCGAGGGCAATCTGGTGATCGAGGGTGGGCACATCACCTATCACGTCGCCGATGCCAAGGGCGAACCCGTCGTCGCCAACGACATCGCCGCGACCTTCAAGCGCCCGGTCGATGAGCGCGAGGACTTCACGCTGGCACTTACGCCGAAAGGGCCGGGGCTGTTCGTCGCCGAACGCGACATCATGCCCGGCCAGTGGATCGTCGATATCAGCACGAAGCGCGACGGCACCAAGGTTTTTCACCAGACCGTGCGCACTCTCGTTGCGGGAGGCGTGAAATGAGCTGCTGCGCGCCCGGCACAGAAGGCATTCTGGAGGCGGAGCGCGCCAATCATGCGCTACCGTCGTCCGAGGAACTGATGCTGGCCAGCCGCCCGCTTGGCGAGGGGCTGCGCCAGAGCGATCTCAGCGTGCCCGGTGTGCATTGCGGCACCTGCATCACGACCGTCGAGGGCGCGGTGAATGCGCTGCCGGAAGTGGTTCGTTCGCGCGTCAATCTCTCCACGCGCCGCGTCTCGGTGGTCTGGAAGGAAGAGACCGCAGGCCGTCGCACCGATCCGCAGGCCATCGCCGCCGCCATCGCCGCAACGGGCTATGACACGCATCTCTTCGCGCTCGGCGCGGAAGGCGACGACCGCCTGCGCAACCAGCTGATCCGTGCCGTCGCCGTCGCCGGCTTCGCGGCGACCAATATCATGCTGCTCTCGGTCTCCGTCTGGTCGGGCGCCGAGGATACGACGCGCGACCTCTTCCACTGGATTTCCGCCTTCATCGCCGGCCCGACGCTGATCTATTCTGGCCGGTTCTTCTACCAGTCGGCCTGGAATGCGCTGCGCCACGGCCGCACCAATATGGACGTGCCGATCGCGCTCGCCATCACGCTGTCCTATGCCGTCTCGCTGTGGGAGACGCTGCACAGTGCCGAACATGTCTGGTTCGATGCCACCGTCAGCCTGCTGTTCTTCCTGCTGATCGGCCGCACGCTCGATCACGTCATGCGCGATCGTGCCCGTTCAGCCATAACGGGTCTTGCCCGCCTTTCGCCGCGCGGCGCCATGGTCGTGCGCCCGGACGGCAGCCGTGATTACCGTCCCGTCGAGGAGATCGCCGTCGGCGAGCATCTCTCCATCGCCGCAGGCGAGCGTATCCCCGTCGATTGCCGCGTGCTCTCGGGCGTCAGCGATGTCGATCGCTCCATCGTCAATGGTGAGAGCGATCCGCTGGCCGCGCAGCCCGGCACGCAGCTGGAGGCCGGGGCGATGAACCTTACCGGCTCGCTGCTGGTGGAGGCGGTCGCGACGGCGCGCAATTCCTTCCTGTCGGAGGTCATCGGCCTGATGGAGGCCGCCGAAGGGGGCAGGGCGCGCTACCGGCGCATCGCCGACCGCGCCGCCCAGATCTATTCGCCGGCCGTGCATCTTCTCGCGCTCGTCTCCTTCCTCGGCTGGGGCTTTTATGACGGCGACTGGAAACATGCCATGCTGGTCGCCATCGCGGTCCTCATCATCACCTGCCCCTGCGCGCTCGGCCTTGCCGTTCCCGTCGTGCAGGTCGTGGCGGCCGGCCGGCTGTTTGCCGGCGGCGTGATGGTCAAGGACGGCTCGGCCATGGAGCGCCTTGCCGAAATCGATACCGCCGTTTTCGACAAGACCGGCACGCTGACGCTCGGCAAACCGCGCCTCGTCGATCGCGGCAAGGTCAATCGCGCCAACCTCGCGTTGGCCGCTGCCCTTGCCGCCCATTCGCGCCACCCGCTCTCGCTCGCCCTTGCCGGCGCCGTCAGTGGCCCGACGCCGGTCATCGACGCCATCAGGGAAGTCGCCGGCGGCGGCCTTGAGGCGGACACCTCGCAAGGCCTTCTGCGCCTCGGCAATCGCGCCTTTGCCACCGGCAAGGCCGTGGAAGGCGAGGAGGGGCACGGGCTTTCGGAAGTCGTCCTGTCGCGCGACGGCGTGGTGCTGGAAACCTTCCGCTTCGAGGATGCCGTGCGTAGCGGAGCGGGTGAGGCGATCGGCGCGCTCAAGCAGCAACGTATCGCCATGGCGATCCTCTCCGGCGACCGTGCACCTGCCGTCGGCCGCATTGCCAGCGCACTGGGCATCGCCTGCTGGCGCGCCGCGCTCTCGCCGCGGGAAAAGACCGAGGCCGTCGCCGAGCGCGCCGCCAGCGGCCACCGCGTTCTGATGGTCGGCGACGGCATCAACGACGCGCCGGCGCTGGCTGCCGCCCATGTCTCGATGGCACCCGCGACGGCTGCGGATGTCGGCCGGCAGGCCGCCGATTTTGTCTTCCTGCATGAAAGCCTGGAGGCCATACCCTTCGCCTATGAGACCGCGCGCCGCGCCGGTAATCTCATCCGCCAGAATTTCGCGCTCGCCGTCGGTTACAATGTCATCGCCGTGCCGATCGCCATTCTCGGCCATGCCACGCCGCTGATCGCCGCCATCGCCATGTCCACATCGTCGATCATCGTGGTGGTCAACTCGCTTCGCCTGCGCGGCCGGCTGCCGGCCTTCGCAGCACGCGCGGCGGACGAGGCCCGTCCGGTCAAACCCCTGGTGCAAGCCGCATGAACACGCTGATTTTCCTCATCCCCATCGCGCTCTTTCTGGGCGCGCTCGGCCTCGGGGCCTTCCTCTGGTCGCTGAAGAGCGGCCAGTACGACGATGTCGAAGGGGCAGCGTGGCGGGTGCTCGACGATGGTGACGATCGTCCCAGCCGGTGATTTCAAACCATTCTAAAAACGCTGTTTCACCAAACATTTGCTTGTCGTAAATCGATTTGAATGCCAAAACACCAGCGCTGGAGCACAGCTCCCAAATGCTCTTTTAGCGCGGCGTTTTCGGCATCGAGCCGGAAAACTTCCCCCGCCGCGCCATCCTACGGAGGTATGAACGTGGCACAGGCGGAAATCGGGCTTATCGGTCTCGGTGTTATGGGATCGAACCTTGCGCTCAACATTGCCGAGAAAGGCAACAAGATCGCGGTCTTCAACCGCACGGTCGCGCGCACCAGGGAATTCTACGAGGAGGCCGGCGACCTCAAGGGCCAGATCGTGCCCTGCGAGACGATCGAAGAGTTCGTCGCCGCCATCCGTCCGCCGCGTCCGATCATCATTATGATCCAGGCCGGTGCAGCCGTGGACCAGCAGATGGACCTGTTGCGTCCCTATCTCGAAAACAACGACATCATGATCGATGCCGGCAATGCCAACTTCCGCGACACGATGCGCCGCTTCGATGCGCTGAAGGATTCGGGCCTGACCTTTATCGGTATGGGTGTTTCCGGCGGTGAAGAGGGCGCGCGCCACGGTCCGTCCATCATGGTCGGCGGCACGGAAGCCTCCTGGAAACGCGTCGAAAAGGTGCTGACCTCGATCTCCGCCAAGTACAACGACGATCCGTGCGTCGCCTGGCTCGGTGAGAACGGTGCCGGCCATTTCGTCAAGACCATCCACAACGGCATCGAATATGCCGACATGCAGATGATCGCCGAAATCTACGGCATCCTGCGCGACGGCCTGAAGATGAGCGCGCCCGAGATTGCCGATGTCTTTGCCGCGTGGAACAAGGGCCGCCTCGAATCCTACCTCATCGAGATTTCGGCAAAGGTGCTCGCCGCCAAGGACCCGATCGCCGGGGGCGCGATGGTCGACATGATCCTCGACAAGGCCGGCCAGAAGGGCACGGGCAAATGGTCCGCCATCGAGGCCCAGAACATGGGCGTGCCGGCAACCGGCATCGAGGCCGCCGTCGCCGCGCGCTCCATCTCCTCCTTCAAGAGCGAGCGCGAAGCGGCCGAAAAGATCCTCGGCCTGCCGGATGTTCCGGCGCTCTCGGTTGCTGACAAGGCCGCCTTCATCAAGGACCTCGAAAGCGCGCTTCTCGCCGGCAAGATCGGCGCCTATGCGCAGGGTTTCGCCGTGATGGCCGCCGCCTCGAAGGAATATAACTGGAACCTGCCGATGCCTGTCATCGCGAAAATCTGGCGCGCCGGCTGCATCATCCGTTCGCAGTTCCTCGACGAGATCACCAGCGCCTTCACCAAGGCACCGGACGCAGCAAACCTCATCGTCACCCCGGCCTTCGCCACGATGGTCAAGGACACGGACGCGGCGCTCCGCCGCGTCGTCTCGGCCGCCGCGCTGCATGGCCTGCCGGTCCCGGCACTCGCCTCGGCGCTCGGCTATTTCGACAGCTACCGCCGCGGCCGTGGCACCGCGAACATCATCCAGGCCCAGCGCGACTTCTTCGGCGCCCACGGTTTCGACCGCCTCGACGGTGCCGACAGCCATCACGGTCCGTGGGGCTCCGGGCTTAACGGTTGAGAATGAAAAGGCCCGGTCGTGAGACCGGGCCTTTTGCTATCAAATGTGCTCCGTCGGGATCGGGTAGCTCAGCGTCTGAAGCTCTTCGGGAGGGATGCCCTCGATGCGGGCGATGACGGCTTTTGCCAGTTCCCGGCCGGCGAGGCGGATATCCTCGCGCATGGTCGCGACCTCGGGCCTCAGCCATTGCAGGAACATGTGCGGTTCCTTGGAGACCATGTCGACGTCGTGGCCGAGCTTTTTGCCCGTTGCCTCCAGCGCCGCGATGAGCGCCACCGCACCGCCACCGCTGCCGGCGACGATGCCGTCAGGCGCATCCGGGCCGCTGAACAGGGTTTCGGCTGCTTTGCGGATATCGACGAGATTGTTGTCGAGATTGACGGTGTTGAACGGAATGGCCGTCGCGCCGAAATCGCGAACGCCGCGTTCGAAGCCGCCGTGCATGTGCAGGTAGAAGGTCAGGTAGGGCGGCGGCTGTAGCAGCATGAGCCGTTTGCGACCCATTTCTGTGAGTTTACGCACGGCCTCATAGGCAAAGCGCTCGTTGTCGAAGTCGTGATAGGGGTGGACGAGCCCCATTTCCGTGCGGCCGTGCGTCACGAAAGGGAAGTTGCGCTCCATCATTAGCGCGACGCGCGGGTCCTTCGGCTCTGTGCGGGAGATGATGACGCCGTCGGCCGCCCCTGTCTCCAGCACGTAGCGCACGGGATCGAGGGCATTGCCCTGGGTGCGGTAGGGCGTCACGACCAGATGATACTGCGTCGAGGCGAGGATTTCCGAGATGCCGATCACCATCGGGCTCGTCAGGCCCATGATCTCTTCCTCGAGGCTGAGGATCAGGCTGATGACATTGGTCTTGCCGGTGCGAAGACGCACGCCGGCGCGGTTCGGCTGATAGCCGATCTGGCGGGCGACGAGGCGCACGCGCTCCTTCGTCTCGGCGCTGATGTCGGATGCATCTTTCAGGGCGCGGGAGACGGTGGTGATGCCGAGGCCGGTCATGAAGGCGATCGTCTTCAGCGTCGGCCGTTCATTGGGGTGCGGAAGCGCTGCCGCCTGGCCCTCGCTCTTCTTGTTGTCCATCCCCTGCCTGCACCTCTCCATATGAGCGGCCGGTTATACATCTTTTAACCCGGGCCGCTACTCCCTCCCGAAGGTTGCTACAAATCTGTAACGATACAGATGTTTTGTCGAGGTGAAATTTCCTGAAATTTGCAGGTGTGGATGTTTGAGCAAAGTGTTGCGCCGCAAACCGATAATTTATGCAGTTGCGAATGTTGTGCCGTCAATCTGTTTGATAATCAAGAATTATTTCGTTTAAATTCAGTTATTTAAGTGTAATGCCTTGCGCTTTCGGAGGTCGAGTTTCGGTTGGTAAATTGCTTTTAAAGCAGGCGTTTGAAAGAAATCTCGCATTTATTGTCCGGGCCCTGTTGCGCGATTAAATCGATTGGACTAGGTTTTTCCGGCAACGTTTCAGTGAGGGAGGAGAACTCATGAAAATTCGCTCTATGGCTGCTGTCCTGGCAGCGACCGTGGTCCTGCCGTTCGCCGCAGCCAATGCGACCGATCTGGAAGTGACCCATTGGTGGACGTCCGGCGGGGAGGCCGCGGCGGTCGCAGAACTCGCAAAGGCATTCGACGCGACGGGCAACAAGTGGGTCGACGGCGCTATCGCCGGCTCCGGCGGTACGGCCCGGCCGATCATGGTCAGCCGCATCACCGGCGGCGACCCGATGGGAGCCACGCAGTTCAACCACGGCCGTCAGGCCGAGGAACTGGTCGAGGCCGGCCTGATGCGCGACCTCACCGATGTCGCGACCAAGGAAAAGTGGAAAGAGATCATCAAGCCGGCGAGCCTGCTCGACAGCTGCACGATCGACGGCAAGATCTATTGCGCGCCGGTCAACATTCATTCCTGGCAGTGGCTGTGGCTTTCCAACGCCGCCTTCGAGAAGGCGGGCGTGGCGGTTCCGAAGAACTGGGACGAGTTCGTCGCGGCCTCTCCGGCGCTGGAAAAGGCCGGCATCGTTCCGCTCGCCGTCGGTGGCCAGCCCTGGCAGGCGGCCGGTGCGTTCGATGTGCTGATGGTCGCCATCGCCGGCAAGGACACCTACTACAAGGTCTTCAAGGACAAGGACGAGGAGGTCGCCGCCGGCGCCGATATCGGCAAGGTCTTCAAGGCCGCCGACGATGCCCGCCGCATGTCCAAGGGCACCAATGTGCAGGACTGGAACCAGGCGACCAACATGGTCATCACCGGCAAGGCCGGCGGCCAAATCATGGGCGACTGGGCGCAGGGCGAATTCGCACTGGCCGGCCAGACCGCCGGCAAGGACTATACCTGCCTTCCGGGGCTGGGCGTGAACGAAGTCATCTCGACGGGCGGCGATGCCTTCTACTTCCCGCTGCTCAAGGATGAAGAGAAGTCCAAGGCGCAGGAAGTGCTGGCCTCGACGCTCCTGGCGCCGGCCACCCAGGTCGCCTTCAACCTGAAGAAGGGCTCGCTGCCGGTGCGCGGCGACGTCGACCTCGCCGCCGCCAACGACTGCATGAAGAAGGGCCTCGACATCCTTGCCAAGGGCAATGTGATCGAAGGCACCGACCAACTGCTTTCGGCCGATAGCCAGAAGCAGAAGGAAGACCTGTTCTCCGAATTCTTCGCCAACCCGTCCATGACGCCGGAGGACGCCCAGAAGCGCTTCGCCGACATCATCGCTTCGGCGGAGTGATCAGACTTCAGTGACATCGGCCGGCAGTTTCTGCCGGCCGGTTCCGTCGCCCGATGAGGAGGGCGTCGCCATCTCTGATCGAGACCAAGGAGGAGTGACCCATGACGGGCCAGGCACACACCGGTCGCCCCAGTAAATTGCTGCGCAATCTCAGTTCGAAGATTGCGTCCATTCCCATGATGTTGACCGCCGTCGTCATTTTTCTCGGCGGCACGGTCTGGACGGTCGTTTATTCGTTCACCAATTCAAAACTGCTGCCGCGTGCAAAGTTCGTCGGTCTCGACCAGTACGAACGCCTGTGGAGCGCACCGCGCTGGATCATCTCGATCGAGAATCTGGCGATCTACGGCTTCTTCACGCTGGTTTTCAGCCTGGTGATGGGCTTTCTGCTGGCGGCGCTGATGGACCAGAAGATCCGCTTCGAAAACACCTTTCGCACGATCTTCCTCTATCCCTTCGCGCTGTCCTTCATCGTCACCGGCCTCGTCTGGCAATGGATCCTCAACCCGGAATTCGGCGTGCAGTCCGTCGTGCGCTCGCTCGGCTGGATGAGTTTCACCTTCGATCCGCTCTACAATTCCGACATCGTCATCTACGGCGTGCTGATCGCCGGCCTCTGGCAGGGCACGGGGCTCGTCATGTGCCTGCTGCTCGCGGGGCTGCGCGGCATCGACGAGGACATCTGGAAGGCCTCGCGCGTCGACGGCATTCCGATGTGGAAGACCTATCTCTTCATCGTCATTCCCATGATGCGCCCGGTCTTCATCACGACGCTGGTCATCATCGCGAGCGGCATCGTCAAGGTCTATGACCTCGTGGTGGCGCAGACGAGCGGCGGTCCGGGCATCTCGTCGGAAGTGCCGGCGAAATATGTCTATGACTACATGTTCCAGGCCCAGAACCTCGGCCAGGGCTTTGCCGCCTCCACCATGATGCTCGTCACCGTCGCCATCATCATCGTGCCATGGGCCTATCTCGAATTCGGAGGACGCAGGCGTGGCTGAGACCGTTTCCATCAAGCCCGGCCCGGCGCTCGCCGCCGCCACCAGAGCCGGCATCGAGCCGCGTGGCGCCAAACCGCGCCGCACCTTTTCCGGCCGCAACATCATGCTCTACGGCACGCTCACTGTCGCCGCGCTCTATTACCTGCTGCCGCTCTACGTGATGGTCGTGACCTCGCTCAAGGGCATGCCGGAAATCCGGCTCGGCAACATCTTCTCGCCGCCGCTGGAAGTGACCTTCGAGCCTTGGGCCAAGGCCTGGGCGACGGCCTGCACCGGCCTCAACTGCGACGGCCTGTCGCGCGGCTTCTGGAATTCGGTGCGCATCACCGTGCCATCGACGCTGATCTCGATCCTCGTCGCCTCGGTCAACGGCTATGCGCTCGCCAACTGGAAGTTCAAGGGTGCGGACCTGTTCTTCACCATCCTCATCGTCGGTGCCTTCATTCCCTATCAGGTAATGATCTATCCGATCGTCATCGTGCTCAGGGAACTCGGCATCTACGGCACGCTGACCGGCCTCGTCATCGTGCACACCATCTTCGGCATGCCGATCCTGACGCTGCTCTTCCGCAACTACTTCTCGTCCCTGCCGGAAGAGCTGTTCAAGGCGGCGCGCATTGATGGCGCCGGGTTCTGGCAGATCTATTTCCGCATCATGCTGCCCATGTCGCTGCCGATCTTCGTCGTGGCGATGATCCTGCAGATCACCGGCATCTGGAACGACTTCCTGTTCGGCGTCGTGTTCACGCGGCCGGAATATTACCCGATGACCGTGCAGCTCAACAACATCGTCAACTCCGTGCAGGGGGTGAAGGAATACAACGTCAACATGGCCGCGACTTTGCTCACCGGCGCGGTTCCGCTCTTCGTTTACTTCGTGTCGGGACGCCTGTTCGTTCGCGGCATCGCCGCCGGCGCAGTCAAGGGTTAAGCCATGCAGAAATCCGTCTCCATCAAGGACCTTTCGTTGAGCTTCGGTGCGGTCAACGTGCTGGAAAACCTCAATCTCGATATCGGGGAGGGCGAGTTCCTCGTGCTTCTCGGCTCGTCCGGCTGCGGCAAGTCGACCCTTCTCAACTGCATCGCCGGCCTGCTCGAGCCGACCGGCGGGCAGATCTTCATCAAGAACAAGAACGTCACCTGGGAGGAGCCCAAGGACCGCGGCATCGGCATGGTGTTCCAGTCCTATGCCCTCTATCCGCAGATGACGGTCGAGAAGAACCTCTCCTTCGGCCTGCAGGTCGCCAAAATGCCGAAGGCGGAAATCGACAAGCGCGTCGCCCGCGCGTCCGAGATCCTGCAGATCGGCCCGCTCTTGAAGCGCAAACCGTCCGAGCTTTCCGGCGGCCAGCGCCAGCGTGTGGCGATCGGCCGGGCGCTGGTGCGCGATGTCGATGTCTTCCTGTTCGACGAGCCGCTGTCCAACCTCGATGCGAAGCTGCGCTCGGAATTGCGCGTGGAAATCAAGCGGCTGCACCAGTCGCTCAAGAACACGATGATCTACGTCACGCACGATCAGATCGAGGCGCTGACGCTTGCCGATCGCATCGCCATCATGAAGAGCGGCGTCATCCAGCAGCTGGCCGATCCGAATACGATCTACAATGCGCCGAGAAACATGTTCGTCGCCGGCTTCATCGGGTCGCCGTCGATGAATTTTCTGCGTGGCGAGATCGTCGAGAAGGCTGGCAAGCCGGCTCTTTCGGCGAACGGCGTCGAATTCTCGCTCGACGGCTATGTGGCCGGTGAGGCGCTCCAGGCCGGCCGAAAGGTCGTGCTCGGCGTGCGTCCGGAGCATGTGAAGGTCAATGAGGATATTCCGGGGGCCGAGACCCATCAGGCGACCGTCGATATCGAGGAGCCGATGGGGGCCGACAATCTGCTCTGGCTGAAACATGCCGGTCACACCCTGTCCGTCCGCGTCGCCGGCGCCCGGCGCTTCAAGCCCGGCACGGCGGTGGCGCTCTCCTTCGACATGGGGCTGGCCTCGCTGTTCGATGCGGGCACGGAGGAGCGGATCTAAGCCTGACTTCTGCGAAAAACCCTCTGGCGATGCGGCCGGAGGGGCATATTTTCCCGCGGCTAGAGAAACCGCCGAGATACTGCCATGACCCACACATCCGACATCACCTCCATCGATCTTTCCGGCCTCTGGACCGTCACCAGCACTGATGCGGAGAAGACCGCGCCGATGCGGGTGCCCGGCGACGTGCACAGCGCGCTTCTCGCCGCCGGCCTCATTCCCGATCCCTATGCCGGCCGCAATGAGCGCGATATCCAATGGGTGGCGGAGAAGGACTGGGCTATCGAGCGGACGTTCGAGATCGCGCCCGAAATGCTGGAGGGGGATTGGTATCTCGATATCGGCAGCGTTGACACGGTCGCCTCTGTCTATGTCAACGGCGTGCTGGTGCTTGACACCGACAATTGCTTCCGCCGCTATCGGCCCGATGTCACCGATGCGCTGAAGATCGGTGAAAACACGCTGAAGGTGCTGATCCATTCGAGTGTCACGGCTGGCGCGCTGCGGCAGTCGGAACAGCCCTTCTTCATCCCGTGGTCCACAGGTAACTCGCCGATCCCGAACGGCAACATGCTGCGCAAGCCGCAGTGCCATTTCGGCTGGGACTGGAACATCGCGATTGCGCCGCTCGGCATCTATGGCGAGATCGTCCTGCGCAAGCTGGAGGCCGCGCGCATCGAGCATGTCACGACGCGGCAGTTCCACCATGCGGATGGTGCCGTCGATCTCTATGTCACCGCCACCTTCCATGCCGAACAGCCGGGCATCCTGCCGGTGCATTTCGCGCTCGGCGAGGAGCGGGTGCGGCTCGATATCGGCGTCAATGCCGGCGAGACGCAGCTCACCCACATGTTCCGCATCGAGAAGCCGGCGCTCTGGTGGCCGAAGGGCCATGGCGAGCAGGCGATCTATGCCGTGCGCGTCGAAACGCCGACGGAGACGGTGGTGCGCCGGATCGGCCTGCGTCAGGTCGAACTCCTGATCGACAAGGATGAGCTGGGCAGCCGCTTTGCGCTCAAGGTCAACGGCCGCGAAATCTTCTGCCGTGGCGCGAACTGGATCCCCGCCGATGCGCTTCCGTCGCGCATCAACCCCGTCGCGGTGCGCGATCTGCTGCAATCGGCCGTCGACGCCAACATGAATATGCTGCGCGTCTGGGGCGGCGGTTTCTACGAGCCGGACTGGTTCTACGATCTCTGCGACGAGCTCGGCCTGATGGTTTGGCAAGACTTCATGTTCGCCTGCAACCTCTATCCCTCGACCGTCGATTTCCTCGACAATGTCACCGCCGAGGTCGAGTATCAGGTCAAGCGCCTCGCCTCGCATCCCTCTATCGTTCTGTGGTGCGGCGACAACGAGTTGGTCGGCGCGCTGACCTGGTTTGACGTCAGCCGCGAGAACCGCGACCGTTACCTCGTTTCCTACGATCGTCTCAACCGCACCATCGAAGTTGCGATGAAGAAGGCCGCACCGGGTGCGATCTGGTGGCCGTCGAGCCCGGCCTCCGGTTATCTCGATTTCGGTGACGCCTGGCATGCTGATGGTTCCGGCGACATGCACTACTGGTCCGTCTGGCACGAGAACAAATCGTTCGACAACTATCGCACGGTGCGCCCACGCTTCTGCTCGGAATTCGGCTTCCAGTCCTACACCTCGATGCCGGTCATGAAGACCTTCGCGGACACGAAGGACATGAACATCGCGTCGCCGGTGATGGAGAGCCACCAGAAGAACGCCGGCGGCAACGAGCGCATTGCCGGCACCATGTTCCGCTATTTCCGCTTCCCCAAGGATTTCCCGAGCTTCGTCTACCTGAGCCAGATCCAGCAGGGCCTCGCCATCCGCACCGCCGTCGAATACTGGCGCTCGCTCAAACCCCATTGCATGGGTACGCTCTACTGGCAGCTCAACGACACCTGGCCGGTCGCCTCTTGGTCGAGCCTCGATTACGGCGGCAGCTGGAAGGCCATGCACTATATGGTGCGCCGCTTCTTCCAGCCCGTCGCCGTTGCCGCGATCCCGTCGAAGGACGGCGAGACCATCGGCTTCTCCGTCGTCAACGACACGGCCGAAACCGTCACGGTGAAGCTCGACACTTGGCTCGTCTCGCTTACCGGTGAACGGCGCCCGCACCGCAGCGCCGAGGGTGTCTGCGGCCCGGACAAGGCGGAAATGCTGTTTTCCGTCTTCGCCGCCGATCTTCCCGAGGACACGCTGTTGTTCTGGTCCTTCGAGGCTTCGAACGGCATGAAGGGTGAGGGGCACCATGTCTCCGGCACCTACAAGGCGCTCGATCTCGAGGCTTCCGGTCTGACGCTTGATGTTTCGCCGCGCGACGATGGCCGCTTTGCCGTCACCGCCGCGGCAAGCGGTCTTGCGCTGCATGTCATGCTGGAGGCCGACATCGCCGGCCGCTGGTCGGACAACGCCTTCGACCTCACCGCCGGAGAGCGCAGGACCGTGATCTTCACGCCCGCCGAAAGCGGTGCCGTTCCGAAATTCCATTGGCTCGACCTTCATTCCTGCCAGACTTCCCAAGACTGATACGAGGAGACAACAATGCAGACCGTCAGCTTCCAGCTTTACAGCGCCCGCAATTTTCAGCCCTTCGCCGAAGTTTTCCGCATCCTCGGCGATGCCGGTTATAAGGAAGTCGAGGGCTATGGCGCGCTCTATGCCGCGCTCGACGATGCAGCGATCCAGCAGGTGAAAGCCGATCTCGACAGGAACGGCCTCACCATGCCGACCGCCCATTTTGGCCTCGACATGATCGAGGGCGAGCCGGACCGCGTCATCGAGATTTGCCGCACGCTCGGCATCGAGGCGGTCTATTGCCCCTATCTTCTGCGCGAACACCGTCCAACGGATGCCGCCGGCTGGCACGCGTTTGGCGCACGCCTCCAGAAGGCCGGCGAGCCGCTGCGCAAGGCGGGCCTGACCTTCGGCTGGCACAACCACGATTTCGAGTTCTTCGCGCTGCCGGACGGCTCCGTGCCGCAGGACCATATCTTCGCCGGTGGCCCGGACCTTTCCTGGGAAGCGGATATCGCCTGGGTCATCCGCGGCGGTGCCGATCCGTTCGCCTGGATCCAGAAATACGGCGACCGCATCACCGCCGTGCATGTCAAGGATATCGCGCCGAAGGGCGAGGCCACGGACGAGGACGGCTGGGCCGATGTCGGCCACGGCACTGTCGCCTGGGGCGATCTCGCCAAGGCGCTCGCCGGCACGCCGGCAAAACACTTCATCGTCGAGCATGACAATCCCAAGGACATCACCCGTCTTGCCACCCGCTCGATCGCAACCATCAAGGCATTCTGAGGACTGACCATCATGAGCAAGGAATACGGAGTCGGCATCATCGGCTGCGGCAACATTTCGGGCGCTTATTTCAAGCTGATCCCGATGTTCAGGAACCTGAAGCTTGTCGCCTGCGCCGATATCAACCCCGCAGCCTCCAAGGCACGCTCGGAAGAGTTCGGCGTGGAGGCACAGGAGATCGACGCGCTGCTCGCCAATCCGGCGGTCGACGTCGTCGTCAACCTGACGATCCCTGAGGCGCACTATCCCGTCTCGAAGGCGGCGCTTGAGGCGGGCAAACACGTCTATTCGGAAAAGCCGTTCGTTCTCTCCATCGAACAGGGCGAGGACCTGCGCCGCATCGCCGACGCCAAGGGTCTCAAGGTCGGTTCGGCGCCGGATACCTATCTCGGCGGCTCGCACCAGTTCGCCCGCCACCTCATCGACAGCGGAAGGGTTGGCAAGATCATGTCGGGCACGGCGCATGTGCTGTCGCCGGGCATGGAGAGCTGGCATCCGAACCCGGACTTCTTCTTCGCGCCGGGCGGCGGGCCGATCCTCGATCTCGGTCCCTACTACGTCAACAACCTCGTCAACCTCGTCGGCCCGGTGAAGCGCGTCGTGGCGCTCGCCAACAAGGCGCGCGAAGAGCGCATCATCGGCAATGGTCCGCGGCTTGGCCAGGCCGTGCCGGTCATCGTCGCCACCAACATCCACGCCATCCTCGAATTCGAGAATGGCGCCCAGATCGCGCTGATGGCGAGTTGGGACGTCTGGGCGCATCGCCACCAGAACATGGAGCTCTACGGCACCGACGGCGCGCTCTTCGTGCCGGACCCGAACTTCTTCGGCGGCAAGGTGGAAGTGGCCGGCCATGACCGCGAGCCCGAGGAAGTGGAGGTCTGGGATCATCCGCTGACGGCGCAGAACTACCAGTTCGACTGGGGCACGCAGGCCAACTACCGCGGCATCGGCCTTGCCGACATGATGGAAGCGGTGACGACCGGTCGTGACTATCGCTGCTCGCTCGACCGCTCGCTTCATACGATCGACGTCCTGACCGCGATCCTGCGTTCGGCGGAGGAGGGCAAGGCCGTCGATATCGTGACGACCTGCACCCAGCCGGAAGCGCTCGGCATCGAGGAAGCGCGGGCGCTCTTGCGCTAGCTTGCGAACAACCGGCCGGCGAGGGCGGATGTCCCTTGCCGGCTGGCATATCCGGGCTGTACGAAACACATCCCGATTCAGATAAGGAATTTGACCATGGCCTGGCAGCCGGCGGACAACCGTTACGACAAGATGATCTACAACCGCGTTGGGCGCTCCGGCCTGAAGCTGCCGGCGGTTTCGCTCGGCCTGTGGCACAATTTCGGCGGTGACACGCCGCATGACCGCAAGGTTGACATGTGCCGCACCGCCTTCGACCTCGGCATCACGCATTTCGATCTCGCCAACAATTACGGCCCGCCGCCCGGTTCGGCCGAAACCGCCTTCGGCGAAATCCTGCGCACCGATTTCAAGCACCTGCGCGACGAGCTGATCGTCTCCTCCAAGGCGGGCTACGACATGTGGCCGGGTCCGTATGGCGAGTGGGGTAGCCGCAAGTACCTGATCGCTTCCTGCGACCAGAGCCTGAAGCGCATGGGCCTCGACTATGTCGATATCTTCTATTCGCACCGCTTCGACCCGGAGACGCCGCTGGAAGAGACCTGCGGCGCGCTCGACCATATCGTGCGCTCCGGCCGCGCGCTCTATGTCGGCATCTCCTCCTACAATTCGCAGCGTACCCGCGAGGCCGCCGCGATCCTGAAGGACCTCGGCACGCCCTGCATCATCCACCAGCCGAGCTATTCCATGCTCAACCGCTGGATCGAAGAGGACGGTCTCGTCGACACGCTCGACGAACTCGGCATGGGCTCCATCGTCTTCACGCCGCTGGCGCAGGGCCTGCTGACGGCAAAATATCTCGGCGGCATTCCGAGCGACAGCCGTGCGGCGCTGAACCACTTCCTGAAGTCGGAATCCATCCGCCCGGAGATTCTCGACAATATTCGCAAGCTCAACGGGATCGCCGAGAAGCGCGGCCAGACGCTGGCGCAGATGGCGATCGCCTGGGTTCTGCGCGGCGGGCGCATCACCTCCGCGCTGATCGGCGCCAGCCGCTCGTCGCAGATCGTCGATTGCGTCAAGGCGCTGGACAATCTCGACTTCTCGGCCGCCGAACTGGCCGAGATCGAGACCCTTTCGAATGGCGCCGACGTCAATCTCTGGAAGAGCTCCGCCGAGATCGACTGACCTTACGGGC